>JADCJJ010000296.1 GCA_020247085.1 Myxococcaceae bacterium
AGAACGTGTGGCTCGGTCCTCGTTCCGGAGGGACCAACATCGATTCCTGCTGCACTCCTCGACGGCCCATCGTCATGTCGCCGACCTACCGGCTCGCTCGATCGCCGTCGATCCCCGCCGCGCGAAAACTTCAACGGGCTGCTAGCGCGGCCGCGGCGGTTCCGTCGCACCATCGCGTGGGCCGTCGCCGTCACCGCCTGCGCCGGGCTCGCCGTCGGCCTCTCCTCGACCGAGGCCTTCGCCCAGGCCTGCCCGCAGACGCTGCCCAGCCCCATGCGGACCTTCTGTCCCGACACGCCGGCCATCGCGAGCGAGGTGAACGCGAACAACCAGGCGCTCGTCGACTTCATCCAGCAGAAGGTCGGCGCCGTGGGGAGCTCGAACCTCTCGACTACGGGTACGCTCAACGCAGGGGCGGCGACGGTCTCGTCGCTCGACGCTGGCAGTGCGACGCTGGCAGGCAACCTCACGGTGAACGGCGCTGTGAGCGTCCCCGACGGGTCGATGAGCTTCGGTTCAGGCCTCCGTCAGCAGCTCAACCTCTGGGGCTCCGTGTTCGGGGTGGGCGTGCAGAACAGCACCCTCTACTTTCGTGGTGACACCTTCGCCTGGTACGCCGGCGGCGTGCACTCGAACGGCGCGGGCGACCCCGGCGCGGGTGGGACGCGCGTGATGTTGCTCGACGGCAGCGGGAACCTCACGGTCCCGGGTGAACTCAGGGCGAGTCGCCTTCGCCAAGGCGCTTGCGACTGGACTCCGTTCGGCCCGGGGTTGGGCGCGGACAACCAGACCCACGAGGTTCTTTGTCCAGCGGGGAGGTACCTGGCCGGCTGGCGATGCGCCGCGACGGTCTACCTCGACGGCAACTGCCAGCTCTCTTGCTGCAGCCCCTGACGCGTGCCGTCACCCCGGGGCCGCGCGGCAGATGCGCCTCGTGCTCGTCAGGCTGGCTCGCCCCGCCCGGCGCGAAGCCTCGTCGTCGCCCGGTTCCATCGCGAGCGCCACTGGCGTCGTCGAGGTGGTCACCCGCCGCGTCGAGGCTGAGGGAAAGGCCCGACTCGTGCGAGAGTGCAGCCGGTAGAACGGCGCGGGCTGCAGGCCACGCCCAGCACGCGAGGAACTCCCATGCTCTCGGCCATCGTCAGAACGTCGGTGCAGTACCGCGTGGCGGTGACGGGAGGCTTGCTGGCGCTGCTGGCCGGCGGGCTCTTCGCGGCGCGCGCGCTGCCCATCGACGCGCTGCCCGACGTCTCGACGGTGCAGGTCACCATCATGACCGAGGCGCCTGGGCTGTCGCCCATCGAGGTCGAGCGCATGGTGACGGCGCCGATGGAGCTCGCCCTCAACGGCGTGCCGCGCCTCGTCGAGCTGCGCAGCGTCTCGCGGCCAGGGCTGTCAGCGGTGACGGTGGTCTTCGACGACGGCATGGACGTGTGGTTCGCCCGCCAGTTGGTGAGCGAGCGGCTCCGCGAGGTGGTGGCCGAGCTGCCAGACTTCGTGCCGCCGCCGCAGCTCGCGCCGGTGTCCACCGGCCTGGGAGAGATCTTCATTTTCGTGGTGCGCAGCGAGACGGGCGACCACTCGGCGATGCAGCTGCGCACGCTGCTCGACTGGGAGGTGACGCCCCGCATTCGCTCGGTGCCTGGCGTCATCGAGGTGAACCCGATGGGGGGCGAGCTGAAGCAGTTCCAGGTGGTGGCCGACGTCGACCGGCTGAAGGCCTACGGCGTGTCGCTCCACGAGATGCGCGAGGCGCTGCGCAACGCCACCTCGTCGGTGGGCGGCGGCTACATCGAGCGCGCCGGCGAGGTGCACCTCGTGCGGGGCAACGGGCTGCTCGCCAGCGAGGAGGACATCGCGAACGTCGTGGTGCGCGGCGGCGACGAGCGGGTGCTGGTGCGGCACCTCGCGCAGGTGAAGGTGCGCCCGGCACTGCGCTACGGCGTCACCACCCGCGACGGTGAGGGCGAGGTGGTGACGGGTACGGTGATGATGCTCCTCGGCGCCAACAGCCGCGAGGTGACCCGGCTGGTGAAGGCGCGCGTCGGCGAGGTGCAGGCCGCGCTGCCGCCGGGCGTGCGCATCGAGGCCATCTACGACCGCTCGGACTTCGTCGGGCGAACGCTCGACACGGTGCTGAAGAACCTCGTCGAGGGCGCGCTGGTGGTGCTGGTGGTGCTGGCGCTCTTCCTGGGCAGCCTGCGCGGCGCGGTGGCGGTGGTGTTGGGCATTCCCGCGTCGATGAGCATCGCGCTCTTCGGCATGCATCTCTTCGGCGTCACCGGTGACCTCATGTCGCTCGGCGCCATCGACTTCGGCTTCCTCGTCGACGGGCCCATCGTGGTGCTCGAGGCCATCATGGCGGCGCTGGCGGGGCGGGCGCTGTCGACCGAGCAGGAGCGGCTGCGGGGCTTCGTCTCGGCGGCGGCGCCGGTGGCCCGGCCAGTGGCCTTCTCGGTGGCCATCATCATGCTCGTGTACCTGCCGCTGCTGGCGCTCCAGGGCGTCGAGGGGAAGATGTTTCGCCCCATGGCCACGGTGATGGCCTGCGCGCTCTTCGGCGCCCTGTTCTACTCGGTGGTGCTGTTCCCCGGCGTGCTGGCCCTGCTGCTCGGCCGGGTCGACCACGGCCCCCGGTGGCTCGAGGCGCTCCGGCGGCGGTACCAGGCCGCGCTACCGACGGTGCTGGCCTACCGGGTGCCGTTGCTGGTGGGCATGGCGGTGCTCTTCGTCACCTCGATGTGGGTGATGGGGCAGCAGGGCGCCGACTTCGTGCCGCGCATCGACGAGGGCGACGTGGTGCTCACCATTCGCCGGGCGCCGTCCATCTCACTCACCGAGGCTCGCCGGCTCGACCTCGAGGTCGAGAAGGTGATGAAGCGCTTCCCCGAGGTGGTCACCACGCTGGCCTTCACCGGCCGGGCCGAGCTCGCCTTCGACCCGGTGGGCAACGACAACACCGACATGCTGGTGCGGCTCTCGCCGAAGCCGACGTGGACGACGGCCCACGACCTCGACGGGCTGTCGGAGGCCTTCAAGACCGCCGTCGAGCGCGAGGTGCCCAACACCTTCGTGTCGGTGAGCCAGCCCATCGAAGACCGGACGAACGAGCTCATCTCGGGCAGCCGCGCTGACGTCGCCATTCAAATCTTCGGGCCTGAGCTCGAGGTGCTGGTCGAGAAGTCGAACGCGCTGGGCGAGCTGATGCGCACGGTGCCCGGCACCGGAGACGTGCGCATCGAGCGGCTGCTGGGCATGCCCAACCTCGTCTTCACGCCGGACCGGGAGCGGCTCGCCCGCTACGGCGTCGAGGTGGCCGACGTGTTCGAGACGCTCGAGGACGCGCGGGTGGGCGAGCGCGTGGGCGTCATCTACGAGGGGCCCCGCAAGTTCGACCTGCGGCTGACGGCGCCGCCGGTCGAGGCCACCACCGAGGGGTACGGCGACCTCTTCGTTGAGACGCAGAACGGCGCGCTGGTGACGCTGCACGAGCTGGGCAAGCTCGAGGACACCGAGGGGCCGGCGACGGTGCGCCGCGAGAACTTCTCGCGCACGGTGCGCGTCGAGGTGAACCTGCGCGGGCGGGACCTCGTCTCGTGGGTGAGCGACGCGCAGGCGCTGGTGGCGAAGTCGCTGCCGCTGCCGGGCGGCTACAGCGTCACCTGGGGCGGCCAGTTCGAGAACTTCGAGCGGGCGCAGAACCGCCTGGCCATCGTGGTGCCGTTGGCGCTGCTCATCATCTTCTCGATGCTGGTGCTCACCTTCGGGTCGGTGCGCCTGGCGGCGGCGGTGTTCTCGCTGGTGCCGCTGGCGCTCATCGGCGGGGTGGTGGGCCTGGTGGCGCGGGGCATGACGTTCAGCCTGCCGGCGGCGGTGGGCTTCATCGCGCTGGCCGGCGTGGCGGTGCTCAACGGCATCGTGATGACGACCGACGTGCGCGCCCTGGTGCTGGCCGGCGCCCGCGTGGAGGACGCGGTCGTCCAGGGGGCCGCGCACACGTTGCGGGCGGTGCTGACGACGGCGGCGGTGGCGGCGCTCGGCTTCGCGCCCATGGCCCTGTCGACGGGTGCGGGCAGCGAGGTGCAGCGGCCGCTCGCCACCGTCGTCATCTTCGGCATCGTCGGCGCCACGGCGCTGATGCTGGCGGTGTTCCCCGGCATTCTGCTGGTGGCGCTGCGGAGCGTGCGGGCGACGGCGCCAGAGGGCCCCGAGGGTTCGCCTTTGGCGCCGGCAGCCGGTGGCGCCGCCGGGACGTCGGCCGCGCCGGGGCCCGGCTGACGACGCGTGGCTGCGCGCTGACGGGGTGGCCGCCGGCGCAGGCCCGCGCCGGGGCGGCGACGACGTGAGGTCGCCGGGCTCCGCGCAGACCGCGTCACGGCAGGTCGAGCTGGTAGCCGACGCCGTAGACCGAGCGCAGCAGGCCGGCGGCGGGCCCGAGGCGCCGGCGCAGGTTCTTGACGTGGGTGTCGATGGCGCGGTCGTACGTGTCGTCGTCGCCGCCGTGCAGCTCGGCGAGCAGCTGAGGGCGGGAGAACACGCGGCCGGGCGCGCGCAGGAGCTTGCGGAGCAGCTTGTACTCGCTGCCGGTGAGCTCGAGCGGTTGGCCCGAGAGCGAGATGCGGCGCCGGGCCTCGTCGAGCTCGAACGCGCCCACCCGCAGGCGGTCTCCGGCCAGGCCCATCAGGCGGGGGCGCCGCAGCACGGCCTTCACGCGCGCCACCACCTCGCGGGGCATGAAGGGCTTGCAGACGTCGTCGTCGGCGCCGACGTCGAGGCCCATCAGCCGGTCGACCTCCTCGACGAGGGCCGTCACCATGATGATGGGCACCGTCGAGAAGCGCCGGAGCGCGCGGCACACCTCGAGGCCGTCGAGCCCGGGAAGCCTCAGGTCGAGCAGCACCAGGCTTGGGTCGTTCGCCCGCACCCACGGCACCACCTCGCGCCCGTCGCTCAGGTGCGCGACGGCGAAGCCCTCGGCGGTCCGGGACTCGGTGAGGACCCGGGCAATCTTCGCCTCGTCCTCGACGACGAGAATCACGCGCCTTCCTCCGCGAGCGGGAGCGTCAGCTCGACGGGCAGGCCGCCGATGGGGCTGGGCAGGGCGCGGAGGGTGCCGCCGTGGGCCTCGGTGAGGCGCTGCGAGATGGCCAGGCCCAGCCCGGCGCCGCCGCGGGCGCGCGAGCGCGACGGCTCGGCGCGGAAGAAGCGCTCGAAGAGCCGCGGCAGCGCCTCGGGTGGAAGGCCTGGCGCCGTGTCGTCGAAGCGCATCACCAGGCGGCCGCCATCGCCCCGCGTCGAGACCTCGAGCCGCCCGCCTGCGTCGGTGTAGCGCAGCGAGTTCTCGAGCAGGTTGGTGAAGACCTGGCCCAGGCGAACGCGGTCAGCCTTCACGCGCCAGGGCCCCTCGGTCGGCGTCACGTCGAGCGTGAGCGACGAGGCGGCGAAGCGGGGCCTGAAGTGGGCCACCACCTCGCCCGGCACCTCGAGGGGCGAGAGGGAGGCGAGCGACAAAGACAGCTCGCCGCGGTCCGAGCGCGCCAGTTCCCCGAGGTCCTCGGCGAGCCGCTGCAGGCGGGCGACCTCGGTGGAGAGCGACTCGAGGGCCGCACGGTCGAGGGGCCGCACGCCGTCGAGCAGCGCCTCGAGCTCACCGCGCAGGACGGTCAGCGGCGTGCGCAGCTCGTGCGAGGTGTCGGCCACCCACTGGCGCCGAGCCCGCGCGTCGTCGGACAGCGTCTGCGCCAGCGCGTCGAAGTCCCGGCCGAGGCGCGCGAGCTCGTCGGTACCCGCGAGGCCCACCCGCGCCTCGTAGTCGCCGCTCGCGAGGCGCCGCGCGGCCGAGCTCAAGGCGTCGATGGGGCCGAGCAGGTGGCGAGCGATGAGCTGCGCCATCGCCACGCCCACGGCGCTGGCCAGCAGGGCGATGAGCGTCAGGTGCTCCCGCACCGTCGCCAGGTAGGTGGCGTCGAGGGCGCCGGCGAAGGGCTCGACGGCGCGCACCCCGAGGTGCCCCACCACGGCGTCGCCCGAGCGCAGCGGCGGCACGAGCTCGTCGCGGCCATCTCCGCTGCCGACGACGGCGACGCGCAGAGCGTCGTAGAGCGTCGCGCGGGCATGGAGCGAGTGGGGCGGGGGCCGGTTCGGGGGCGCCGGCCGATGCCTCGGCCGACGGGGCTCGAGCGGCTCGTCGTGCGAGAGGAGCCGGCCGAAGAGGCGCGGGTCGTCGACGAGGCGGCCGAAGTCGCCGTCGGCGGCCCAGACGGCCTCGAGGCGGGGTGCGGCCGCCGACACGCGCTCGCGCTCGAACTCGCGCAGGTAGCGGCTGAACGCGCGCTCGATGCTGACGTTGCCCGAGGCCGCCGTCAGCATCACCACCAGCAGCACGGTGGCGAGGAAGGCGAGCGAGATGCGGTGGACGAGGCGCATGGGCAGGCAGGCAGGTTGGCTTTCGAGTGTGTACAGAGCGTGAGCCCCGGCGCCATTCTCCCGAGCGGGCGCTCCACCCGGCGGGCTCACCGAATCTCCACAATTGACGCGCAAGGTCTTCGGCGATGCTGCTCCGCGCGCTCCTCACCTCGTCGGTGGCCCTCGGTCTTCTCGGGGGCTGTCCGCCCGGCGGCGGCGTCGACGCGGGCGCGGTGGGCGGCGGTGCCGGCGGCGGCGTGGCCGAGGACGCGGGGCAGGGCGGAGGAGGCCAGGTGCTGCTCAACCCCTCGCGCTTCAACATCGTGCTGGGGCGGCCCACCGACACGTCCATCGCCGTCAGCGTGCTTGCCTCGGCGCCTGGCGACCAGGTCTTCGTCGAGTACGCCGCGCGGCTGACGGGCGACGAGCAGGGGCTCCTCGACGCCGCGCGCAGCCCGACGGCCCGCTCGATGTCGGGAGAGCCGATGGTGGTGGAGCTGACGGGCCTCTCGCCGAACACCCGTTACTTCGACCGCGTCGTCGTCCAGCCGGCGGGGCAGGCGGCGCAGGCCGACGCGCTGCACACCTTCCACACGCATCGCGCGCGGGGCGCGGCCTTCCACTTCGGCGTGCAGGGCGACACGCACCCGGAGCGCTGGAACGGGAAGATGTTTCACGGCGAGCTCTTCACGCTGACGATGCAGGAGGTGGCCCGGCGGCAGCCGGACTTCTACGGCACGCTCGGCGACGACTTCTCGAGCGAGAAGATCATCCAGGACTTCAAGGCGGCGAACTTCGCCGCCGGCCACCGCTTCACGCGCGCCGTCGAGGGGGTGGCCCCGTACGAGACGTACCGCGCGCTGACGAGGCCCTTCGTCGAGGCGATGCTGGTGGCCGGGGAGCGGGCGCCGACGGGCTCCGCCGCGTGGCGCGAGCTGCGGCAGCGGTACTTCGGCCTCATGACGCCCTCGACGGCGCTCTTCCTCGTCAACGGC
>JADCJJ010000297.1 GCA_020247085.1 Myxococcaceae bacterium
CCTCGCCCAGATGAACGACCGCGTCGAGCTGCACTTTCTCCCGCCCTGCTGACGCGACGACGACGACATCGAGCGCGTCTGGCTCGATGTGCGCGATAACGTCACGCGAAACCATCGCTCTCAGTCGATGCCGAAGCTGCTTTGGCACGTCGATGGATGCCTCGACGATCGGAACGCAGTTCCTCGCGCAGCGCGGCGTTCTCGCGCCCGAGCTGCTCGATGCGGATGACGCCGCGGGGTCGCGCTCGCTCACGGTGCCCCGGGAAGGACCATGTCGTCGCCCTCCGTGTTGAATCGGCTCAGACGCTCAATTGATCGAACCTTTCGTGAGGACTGATCGTGGCGCCATTCACGTGCGCCGCGGCTCACTTTGGGACTCGCGCTCGATGCTCTCATGGCTGCCGCGTCCGGCTCGAAGAAGACCGTCGACGCTGACTCGGTGCAGCAGGCGCTCCTCGACACGGAGGCTGTGTGAGCCACCAGGTCAGCATCGAACTCCCGACGCTCGACATCGCCACGGTGGCTTGGCTCGTCCATGTCTGCGGACGGCTCACCCACGCCCTCTTGCGGCGCTACGGCGACGGACTCGAGGCCCACTGGGCAGCGGTCGAGCCCGAGCAACCAGTCACCAGACCACTTCAGCCCCGTGACCCACTGCGACCTCGGCGCCGATCAGCACCACCGCGGTCGCGAAGGAGCGGAACTGCCTCGCGGCGCTCGACACCCGGTCGGTGCGCTGGGCCTCTCCAGAGGCCGACATCACCAACGATGTCACCAAGCGCATGGACGCGCGCTGATGGTCACGGCGAACACGCCTCAGCCCAGGGCGGGCGGGCCCCCGGGGTCCGCGGGAATGATAAGCGTCCGGTGATGACTCACGACACGGAGCAGGACGAGGCGTTCGCGGCGCAGGCGCTCGCGGCGCTCGACGCCGGTGAGGAACTCGACGAGACGCTCATGGACGCAGCGGCTCCCTGGGCGTGCGATCGTTTCCTCGTCTCCATTCAGCAACTCGAGGGCGTCGTGCTGACGGTCGGGCGCGAAAGCCTTGCATGGCTCGACCGGTACCTGCTCGAGGAACTCCAGGGCGAGCCGATGGAAGAACTTCACGAGCTGTTCACCGATGCGGCCTGCTTCTTCGGTGAGTGCATTCTGTCGGAAGCCGGCGGTGTCTGGAGTTACGCAGGCCAACCGGCCATCCTCTTTGGTCTCCCGACCGGGGGGACGAGACTGGTGCTGCCTCGAGCGCGGGTCGAAGCTGCATTCATCGAAGGCGCATCACAGTCCCTCGTGGCCCTCTTCGATGAGCTCGTCGCGGCCCGTGGGCCTGCCGAGGTGGCGTAGACAGCAGACGAGCCGTCGACGTCGTGATTCCGTGCGCTCCGCCGCGCCCTCGCAGGCACCGCGTCGGCGCTCCTCCTGAATGAGTCGTTCTTCGTGACCGGCGGGTTCGCCATCGGCTCGATCGGCGTTCCGGTGCCCGCCACGGCGGCGTACGTCTTCACCCCGTATTGAGCGCGTCCGGGCGTGGACGTCTCGTCCAGCCGGATGGAGCGCGGGGGGGGGGGCCGGGCCCGGTCTTTCAGCCCTTCTCGTGGTGTTCCGCGTTCACGACGGCCCGGCTCCTCCAACCCCGGTACTCGCTCATGTCCCTCTGGACCGTTCGCGTGCTGAGCCGGAAGTTCTCCTTCCGTGCCGACGCCGTCGGGAGCGCGACAGGCGCCGCTGCCAACGCGAACGTGGCGCGTGGCCTGGCTGAGCAGGTCCGCGCGCCCGCGCTCGGGGACGTGCCCGACGTCCTGCGCGAGTTGGTGAGCCACATGCTGGCCGCCGCGCCCGGGGCCCGCGCACCGATTCCCCCGCTCGTCGCGGCGCTCCGCGCGCACGCCGCCGACGAGTTCACCGTCGCCGACCGGGCGCGCACCCGGCTTGCATCGGTGCGCACCGCGCAGGACACCGACCCGCCACCGGAGCCCCCATGAGCGCCTTCACCCACACCACCCTGCGCCACGTGAACAAGCCGACGCACCGCCTGGGCCTGGCGCTCAACTTCGGGCTCGACGACGCCGGCGTCGAGGCCGCCGTCGACCGCGGCATCACCTACTTCTTCTTCCAGCGCTCGAGGACCGGCAAGGCGCTCCCGGGCCTCAAGCGCGCGCTCAAGCGGCATCGAGAGCGGCTCATCTTCGCCGGCGGCCCCAGCCTCGCCTTCTTCGGCGGCTCCGTGCGCTGCGGCTGCGAGGCGCTGCTGAAGGCCTTCGACACCGACTACCTCGACGTCTTCCAGCTCTTCTGGCTCAGCACGATGTCGGCCTGGACCCCCTCCGTCGTCGAGGCGCTGGTCAAGCTGCGCGACGAGGGCAAGGTACGCGCCATCGGGGTGTCGATTCACGATCGGCCCCGCGCCGGCCGTCTCGCCGAAGACTCGCCGCTCGACCTGTTCATGCTCCGCTACAACGCCGCGCATCCCGGCGCCGAGCACGACGTGTTCCCTCACCTCGAGCGGCGCAAGCCGTCGGTGGTGGCATACACCGCGACATCATGGCGCAGGCTGCTGCGCGCCCCCAGCGGCTGGACCGGCCCCACGATGACGGCCGGAGACTGCTACCGCTTCTGCCTGTCGAGCCCGCACGTCGACGTGGTGCTCTGCGGCCCCAAAGACGTCGCCCAGCTCGACGAGAACCTCGCCGCCCTCGAGAAGGGCCCCCTGTCGGCCGCCGAGGCGCAATGGATGCGCGAGTACGGCCGCAAGGTGCACGGCTGACGCCGCTCGCGCACCTCTGGCGTGCACGTCACCTCGCGCCTTCCCATCGGCGGCCCCCGGCACGCGCGGTGCTTCGGGCAGGCGAGAGGAGGTGTTCCATGGCTGCTGAACCTGCGCTCTCTGCGACGTCCGTCGCCCCGACGGGTTGCTGCCCGCCGTTCGACCCCAGCACCCTCGACCGAAAGGAGGTGCACTGGGAGAAGAAGCTCTTCCTGAAGGACCACGTCACCTCGTTCCTGCACGTGCCGCTCAACATGAACCGCCACATGCAGCGCGACGCGGCGCTCATCGAGGCGGCGGGGGCCGAGCCGCCGCAGCGCCTCATGCTGGCCGACGAGCGCTCGCCCTGGAGCTCCGAGCTGTTCATCGACGTCACCCGCCCCGTGCCCGGCGCGACGATGGAGACGCTCTCGGGCACCTTCCTCACCCGCGTCTTCGAGGGGCCCTACCGCGACGCCGGGCGCTGGGCCGACCAGATGAAGGCCTATGTCACCAGCAAGGGCCGCACCCTCGAGCGCCTCTTCTTCGGCTACGTCCTGTGCCCGGCCTGCGCGAAGGCCTACGGGAAGAACTACGTCGTGCTCTTCGCGAAGGTCGACGACGCCCACGGCGGGTGACGCCCGAAAGTCGAAAGCCCGCGCCGCGCGTGAAGGTAGGCTGGGGCATGTGCACGTCACCTGGCTGGGCCACGCCTCGCTCTTCGTCAACGTCGCCAACCGCACGCTGCTGGTCGACCCGTGGTTCGCCGAGCCGGTCTTCGCGGGGGCCTGGTTCCGCTACCCGCCGACGCCCTACCCGGACCCGTCGACGATGCCGAAGCCCGACTTCGTCTGCCTCTCCCACACCCACGACGATCACGCCGGGCTCGAGACGCTGCGGCAGCTGCGAGGTGACCAGCGCGTCCTGACGGTGGACTTCCCCTCTGGCGCGATGCGGCGGCGGCTGGCGGCGGCGGGCCTGTCGAACGTCGACTGGTTCGCGCCCTGGCAGACAAAGGAGGTCTCCCCGGGCCTCGAGCTCACCTTCGTGCCGCACGACGCCGGCTGGGAGGTGGCCTCGCCTGTCGTCACCGGCGAGGGCGTGTCGCTGTACCACGGCAACGACAACACGCTGTCGACCGAGGCCTACGCCGCCGTGGCCAGGCGCCTGGGCCCCATCGACGTCGCCTTCCTGCCGTACGCGGGCGCCTCTTCGTACCCGACGCGCTTCGACGGAGACGACGAGACGCGCCGGCGGCGGTGCCGCGAGAAGAAGGACGAGGGGCTCCAGCGCTTCCTCGACGGCCTCGAGGGCCTCAGGCCCACCGAGGCGGCCCCGTTCGCCTCGAGCTGGGCGCTGCTCGAGCCGGGCGAGGTCGACACCAACTTCGAAGACCGCCTCACCGCGCCCGAGGTGCTGGCGCGGGCGATGCCCTTCGCGCACGAGCGCAACACGCACCTGCTGCACCTCGAGCCGGGCGACGAGTGGAGCCCCGAGACGGGCGCGCTCAACCGCGGCCTGGTGCGCCAGCACCCCCTCACCGCCGAGGGCGTGCGCCGCTACGCCGAGCTCGAGCGCTCCCGGGTGGCCCGGCTGCAGGCGCAGGCGCGAGCGCCGGCTGGCGACGTCGAGGCCCTCGACCAGCTGGTGCGCGAGTTCTTCACCCACGACTGGCCCACCTCGCACGCGCGCCGCCCCGTCGACGGCGTCTTCGGCGTGTCGAGCGGGGCACAGGGCTGGACGGTACGGCTCGCGGGCGGCGCCGCGACGGTCGACGACGGCCTCGCCGATGACGTCACCGAGGTGCTCCAGCTCGCGCCCGCCGAGCTCCTGAATGTCCTCGTGGGCGCCTTGAGCTGGGAGGACGTCTGGTACGGCTACCGCCTGCACGTCAGCAAGCGCCGCGACGTGGGCTACGCCCGGGGCTTCTGGGAGATGCTGCTCGGCATCGAGGCCGACCTGGTGCGCGCGCGGAGAGCCGCCCGGTGACGCGCCTGCTGCTGCTGGCGCTGGCCCTCGCCGGCTGCCGCATCGAGACCGCCGCGCCGGCGCAGGGGCCGGCGGCCACCGTCGAGGGTCCTGCGGCTGGCGAGCTGTGGGTCTACACCTCGATGTACCGGCACGTGCTCGACGCGCTCGAGCCGCTGCTCACGACGGCGCTGCCGAAGGTGACGGTGCGCTGGTTCCAGGGCGGCAGCGAGAAGGTCGCCGCCCGGCTCCAGGCCGAGCTCACCGCCGGCGGCTCGCCCTGCGACGTGCTGCTGACGTCGGACCCGTTTCTCTACCGGCGCCTCGCGAACGAGGGCCGCCTGGCTCGCACCGTGTCTCCGAACGGCGTGCGCACGCCCCGGGCGCTCGTCGACCCCGACGGCCACTGGGAGTCGGTGCGCGTCTCGACCATGGTGTTGACGCACCGCGCCGGCGATCCCCCGCCGCCCTCCTTCGCCGCGCTCCTCGAGCCAGGCCTCAGGGGCGAGGTGGTGATTGGCGACCCGCTCACCAGCGGCACAGCCTTCACCTGGGCCGTCGACATGGAGCGGCGCTTCGGCCCCGACTTCTTCCAGCGCCTGCGGGCCAACGGCGCGCGCATCGCCGGCGGCAACGCCGCGGTGCTGCAGAAGATCGAGGGCGGCGAGGCGAAGGTCGGCGTCGTGCTGCTCGAGAACGTGCTCGCCGCGAAGGCCCGCGGCAGCCCGGTCGAGGTGGCCTGGCCATCGGACGGCGCGGTGCTGGTCCCCGGGCCCGTCGCGGTGCTCGGCAGCAGCCGCAACCCCCGGGCGGCGAAGGCCTTCGTCGACGTGCTCCTCTCGCATGAGGGGCAGCGGCTCATCCGCGAGCTGGGCGACATGCACGGCGTCGACCCCCGGCAACCCGGCCCCCGCGGGCTCGACGGCGTCGAGGCGCTGCTCTCGCGCAGCGCCCCCTTCGACGAGGCGCTGCTCGAGCGCGGGCTGCGTGAGGGCGCGGCGCTCAAGGGCCGCCTCACCGCGGCGTTCTCGCGATGACGCGCGTGCTCCCCGGCGCCCTGGCGGCCCTCCTCCTCGCGACGGTCTTCGTGCCCCTCGGGCTGCTCCTCGCCCGCAGCGGGGGTTCCGGCGACTGGCTCGAGGCCTGGCGCTCCCCCGAGTCGCGGCACGCGCTGGCGGGCACGCTCCTCACCTCGGGCGGCGCCAGCGCCATCGCCCTGGCGCTCGGGGTGCCCTTCGCGTGGCTCATCGCGCGCACCGACGTCGCCGCCCGCGGCGCGCTGCGGACCGTGGTGACGCTGCCGTCGGCCATCCCTCCGTACCTGTGGACGATGGGGTGGATCGCCCTGGCGAACCCGCGGTCGGGCTGGCTCACCCTCGTCGTCGGCCGGGAGCGCCTCGACGTCTACGGAACCGCCGGCATCGCCTTCGTGCTGGGCACGTCGGCCCTCCCCCTCGTGGTGCTAGCCACGGCGGCGGCGCTCGAGCGCATCGACCCCGGGCTCGAGGAGGCCGCACGGCTGTCGGGCGCCGGCGCCTTCACCACCTTCCGCGACGTCACCCTGCCGCTCATCGCGCCGGCCACGCTGTCAGGGGGCGCGCTCGTCTTCGTCTTCGCGTCGGCCTCGTTCGGCGTGCCGTACCTGCTGGGCGTTCCGGCCAACCCGCCGGCGCCGACGCTCACCACGCGCATCTACGCCGAGGTGCTCATGGGCGAGGCGGGCCTGGCGCGCGCGGCGAGCCTCAGCGTGCAGCTCCTGCTGGTGGCGGTGGGCGTGCTGGCGGTCAACGCCTTTCTCTCCCGCGCCGGGCGGGTGCGGCTCTCGCGCGGCAAGGGGGGCTCGGCCCGCGTGACGGCGCTCGGGCCCTGGCGCTGGCCGCTGTCGTCGCTCGCCTGGGCCACGGCCGTCGCCGTCATCGTGCTGCCGCTGCTCGCCATCTTCCTCACCGGGCTGATGCCCACCTGGGGCCAGTGGGGGCGCCTCACGCTCGAGCACTGGAGCCTCGTGCTCCAGCCCCGCACGCTCGCGGCCGCCGGCGCGAGCGCGCTGCTCGGGGCCCTCGCGGCGTTGCTGGTGGGCGCGCTCGGGCTCGCCGTGGCCATCACGCGGCGGCGGTGGCTCGAGACGCTCGCCGACGCGCCCTCGGCGCTGCCCGGGACGGTGCTGGCCCTGGCGCTCCTGGTGGCCTTCTCGCGCGACGTGCGGTTCATCGCCTTCGAGCGCGTCACCTTCGTGCTGGCGCTGGGCAACACCCTGTGGCTCGTGCTGCTGTCCTACGTCGTGAAGCACCTCGCCCTGGGGGTCCGCGCGGCAAGCGACGCGCTCGCGCAGGCCGACCTCTCGCTGGCCGAGGCCGCGCGGCTGTCGGGCGCCGGGCGGCTGCGGGCCTTCGTCGACGGCGTGCTGCCACAGCTCCACGGGGCGCTCGTTGGCGCGGCGCTGCTCACGTTCCTCACCTGCGTCAGCGAGCTCACCATGTCGGTGCTCCTCGTCCCCACTGGCGGCGACGTGCTCGGCACCCTCCTCTTCGAGCTGCAGAGCTACGCCGACCCGGCCTCGGCCGCCGTCATCGCCTCGGCGCTGCTGCTCGTCGTCCTCTCGGCGCTGGTGGTACAGAACGTGGTGGCCCGACGGGCGGAGGCGCGCGGATGACGGCGGTCGAGCTGCTCGAGATCGAGAAGGCCTTCGGCCCGACGGCGGTGGTGAAGAAGCTGTCGCTGTCGGTGCGCGAGGGCGAGCTCGTGGCGCTGTTGGGGCCCTCGGGCTGCGGGAAGACGACGACGCTGAGAATGATCGCCGGCCTCGAGCGCCCTGACCGCGGCCGGGTGCTGCTCTCGGGGCAGCTCGTCGACGACGGCGCCACCTTCGTCGCGCCGGAGCGCCGGGGCCTGGGCATGGTCTTCCAGAGCTACGCCATCTGGCCGCACAAGACCGTCTTCGAGAACGTCGCCTACCCGCTGCGGCTCAAGCGGCCCACTGACGTCGCGGGGGCGGTGAAGCAGGCCCTCGGCTGGGTGCGCCTCGAGGCCTTCGGCGAACGCCGGCCGCACCAGCTCTCGGGCGGGCAGCTGCAGCGGGTGGCCCTGGCGCGGGCCCTCGTCGGGGCGCCGAAGGTGCTGCTCCTCGACGAGCCCCTGTCGAACCTCGACGTGGCGCTGCGCGAGGAGCTGCGCGGCGAGATCGCGAGCCTGCGCGCGAAGCTGGGCACGACGATGATCCTCGTCACGCACGACCAGGCCGAGGCCCTGGCGCTCGCCGACCGGGTGGCGGTGATGAACCGGGGCGTCATCGAGCAGCTCGCCCCGCCCGACGTGGTGTACCGCGAGCCCGCGACTCCCTTCGTGGCCGGCTTCGTCGGCGGCGCGAACGTGCTCGATGGCGAGGTGCGTGACGCGTCGTTCGTCAGCCACGGAGTCACCTTTCCGCTCCCCGCCGGGACGGCGGCGCAGGCCGGGCCGGGGACGCTCGTCGTGCGCGCCGAGGACGTGCACCTGGGCGACGGGGGCCCGGCGCTGCCGCTCGAGGCGCGGCTCTTCATGGGCAGCGCGACGGAGTTCCGGCTGGCGCTCGGAGCGTCGGTGCTGCGCGCCACCGGCCCGGCGGCCCTCGAGGCCCGCCCCGGGCAGGCCGTCACCGTGCGCTTCGGCCGGGCGCAGCTCTTCTCCCGCCGCGGCACCTGAGTGACGGCGGGTGACGTCGTTCGGGCGCTGGCATATTGACCGCCCCCATGTCGATGCCAGTCACCTATCGGGTCGCGATGCCCAACCCCCACTCGCACCTGTTCGAGGTCGAGGCCGTCTTCCCGCCGGCGGGCCCGACGCTCACCGTCGCCCTCCCCGTGTGGACACCCGGCAGCTACCTGGTGCGCGAGTACGCCCGACACCTGCAGGACGTCTCGGTCACCGACACCGCCGGCACCGCGCTCCCCTTCCGGCGCCTCGACAAGCGGGCCTTCATCATCGACGCGAACCAGGCTCCGGTGCACGTGAAGTACCGCGTCTACGCGAACGAGCTGACGGTGCGCACCAGCCACCTCGACGGCAGCCACGGCTACTTCAACGGCGCGACCCTCTTCCTCTACAGCGAGGCGCTGCGCGACCGCCCCCACCACGTCTGCGTCGACGCACCGAAGGGCTGGCGCACCACGGTGGCGCTCGAGCAGCGCGGAGCCGAGTTCGTGGCGCCCTCGTACGACGAGCTCGTCGACGCCCCCTTCGAGGTGGGGCCGCACACGCCGATTCACTTCAACGCCGCCGGTGTGCCGCACGAGATCGTGCTGTGGGGCGAGCCCCAGCTCGACGAGAAGAAGCTCGTCGGCGACCTGACCCGCGTCATCGAGGTCGAGGCGGCGCTCTTCGGGGGCCTGCCGCTCGAGCGCTACGTCTTCTTCGTCTACGGCACCGACAAGGGCCGCGGCGGGCTCGAGCACAAGGGTTCGACGGCGCTCATCTACCCTCGCAGCGCGTTCTCGTCCTCACGGGGCTGGGAGGACTTCCTGACGCTGTGCGCCCACGAGTACTTCCACCTGTGGAACGTCAAGCGCATCAAGCCGAAGGCGCTGGTGCCGTTCGACTACGGCCAGGAGAACTACACGCAGCTGCTCTGGTTCTTCGAGGGCGGCACCAGCTACTATGACAACCTGCTGGTGCGCCGGGCCGGACTCATGTCGCCCGGGCGCTACCTCGCGCGGCTCGGCGAGTCGCTGACGGCGCTGCACACCACGCCGGGCCGGGCCGTGATGCCGCTCGTCGACGCCTCGTGGCTCTCGTGGGTCAAGCACTACCGGCCCGACGAGAACTCGCCGAACAGCGCCATCAGCTACTACCTCAAGGGCGAGCTCGTCTCGGCGCTGCTCGACCTGCACCTGCGGCGCGCGACGAACGACCAGAAGACGCTGGACGACCTGATGCGGCTCCTCTGGGCGCGCTACGGCGACGAGTCGGGCGTGCCGGAAGACGGCGTCGAGCGGCTGGCCGGAGAGCTCGCCGGCACCTCGCTCTCGGCCTTCTTCGACCACGCGCTGCGGAGCACCCGCGAGCTCGACTACTCGGTGTTCGCGCACGTCGGCCTCGAGGTGCGCCTGCGCCCGCGCGAGTCACCGGCCGACAAGGGCGGCACGGCGCCGCGCAAGGGCGGGGAGAAGAGCGGCGGCGGCTACCTCGGCCTGCTCCCGAAGACCGGCGCCGGCATCGCCAGCGTCCTCGAGGGCTCTCCGTCGATGGCCGCCGGGGTGTACGCCGACGACGAGGTCATCGCCCTCGACGGGCTCAAGTGCGACGCGGCGCAGCTCGTCTCGCGCTGCGAAGACCGGAGGCCGGGCGACGTCGTGCGGCTCACCCTCTTCCGACGCGACAAGCTGCACGAGCTCTCACTCACCCTGGGCGCCAAGCCCGCCGACACGGCGTACCTCGCCAGGGTCGACGCACCGACCGAGCAGCAGCGCGCGTCGTACCGGGCCTGGCTGGGCGCCGCGTGGGACGAGACGGAGCCCCGCTCATGAGCGACCTCCAGCGCCTGACGACGCTCGAGGAGCGCTACGCCCACCTCGACCGGCTCGTGAGCGAGCTGTCCGACGTCATCTACCGCCAGCAGCAGGAGCTCGAGACGCTCCGGTACCAGGTGACGATGTTGAAGGACAAGGTCGGCGGCGACCCCGGCATCGTCGACCCCGCGCAGCAGGAGCGGCCACCGCACTATTGAGCGGGCACGCCCCGTCAAGGACGGCGCAGCCGAGGGCCGTCGGCGCCTCGGGGTCCACCCTTCACGGCGCGGCGCGGGCGCCCTGAACGAGCGCGTCGAAGTCGGGGCGTCCCCGCAAGGGGTCGAGGTCGTCGTCGGTGGTCAGCGATCGCTGCAGCTCGGGCATGCCGACGCGCACCGCCTCTCCCAGCCACCGCATCGCCTCGTCGAGCTCGCCCCGCCGTACGTGGCAGCAGGCCTGGTTGAAGGCGTCCTCGCCCGCGCCCAGCTTCTGCCACGCCTGCCGTGAGACGCGCAGGCATGCGTCGACGGCGCCCGCGTAGAACAGCCGGGCCGCCAGGTCGGCCACCACGCGCCCGTGCGCGTCAGTGCGCACCGAGGCCTTCTGCAACACCACCGCGGCCACCGCCTCGACCTCGGGGAAGCGCGCCTGGCTCATCAGCGCGCTCGCGAGCAGCGGGGCGGCCGTCACCTCGAGCCGGCCGCTCGTCACCTCGGGCAGCAGGGCGGCGATCACCCCGTCGACGTCGTCCTTCGTGGCCAGCAGCCGCGCCTCGAGCTCAGGCGCCACCGTCCAGCCCTCGGGCAGACGCTCGACGACCGCGAAGGCACCCGCGGCGTCGCCGGCGAGCAGGCGCAGGTAGGCGCGTTGCTGCAGCACGCCGGCCCGCTGCGCAGGGCTGACGGCGGCCACCTCGAGCCCCTGGAGCAGCGCCTCGGCCTCGGCGCGCTTGCCGCTCCAGGTCAGCTCGACGGCCTGCTTCAGCACCGCATCGAAGTCGGGCACGGGGTCGCGCCACCGGCTCCAGCCCCGGAGGACCGCGAATACCCCGATGAAGCCGAGGAAGACGAGCCCGAACTTCGCGGCGGCCGCGATGACGAGGACGCCGGTGACGACGCTGACGAGACCGACCCAGCGCTGCGTCTTCCCGGTCACGATGGTCGCCGCGGTGTCGAGCATGTTGCCGCCGTCGAGCGGGAGGAGCGGCAGCAGGTTGACGGCTCCCCAGACGAGGTTGACCCAGATGGAGGCGTCGAGCGCCATGCCGACCCACTCACGCGTCGGGCCCAGGAAGACGGCTACGAGCGAGGTGAGGCCGAGCG
>JADCJJ010000298.1 GCA_020247085.1 Myxococcaceae bacterium
AACGCGGGCCCGAGGGCCTCGACCGCCCGGGCGGCCTCGCCGGAGTCGAAGAACCGGTCGAGCGCCTGCGGCGTGACGACGGGCGCCGCCTCGGTGGCGTCGAGGAGCGCCTCGGCCCGGAGCTCCACGCCCCGCGGCCGCATGAAGGCCGCTGCGCTCTTGCGCTCGAGGTGCCGCTCCAGCTCGGTGACGAACGCCGCCCCCATCGTCTCGAGGAGCCGGTCGCGGTTCTCGCGGTACTCGGCCTGCCGGCTGGGGTCGGCCCGCGCCAGCAGGAAGGACATCTCGGTGAGCAGGAGCGCCGCCTCGGCGTCGTCACCCAGGCGCTGGCGCGCGCGGCGCTCGAGCGCCTCGTACGAGCCCTCGGCCGCCTCGCCGCGCCGCCGCGGCACGTGCGCCGCGCTCACCATCGGCCCGAACCCGCCCGCGCCGCCGAGCTCCTCGAGGATGGCCTCGTAGGTGTCGCCCCGCGGCTCACAGACGTCGGGGAAGACGTAGACGCCGCGCTCGTCGTGGTGCCGGTCGAGCGCGTCGCCCAGAAGGCGCCGTACCCGCAGCACGTGCTCGTCGAGCGGCGTGCCCTCGAACCGGGCCATGGTGTGCAGGAGCGAGCAGTCGCGCCGGTGCTGGACGAGGAAGGTGGTGCCGACGCTCGTCCTGGGCGCCTCGAGGCGGCGAATGCGCAGCAGGGCGACGGCGTCGATGCTCACCTCGGCCTCCAGGCGGTCCAGTCCAGATCGACGGTGACACCGTAGCAGACGGGGTCGGGGCCGACGCGTCGAGGCTCCGCGGAACGCGGGTGGCTGCGCGGCGCCGAGCCCCGCTCACCATCGGCTCGAGCTTCGTCTCGGGTCGCCGACACCGTCGGCGTCGCCGAACGCGCTGTGCACGAGCGGCTGGCCACGACCTTCGCCGCGGTCGCTGGCGCCACCATCGGTGGAGCCGCCCGCGCACCCGGTCTTCAGAGAGGCGCCCACGAGCAAGACGACCGGAGGACGGTTTGGAGCTCAGCAGGAGTGGTCGGCTGAAGGCATGGGCTCCCATCCGGCACGAGGCGAGAGCCAATGGCCGGTCGAAGAAGCGGGCGGCCGCTCGCGCCGTGCTCCACCCGCGGCCCAGTTCACCTTCCACCGATGGTGAGCCCGCTGGGCACCTGCTGCGGCGCCGTCGCCTCGACGCTCCCGTCGCTGAGCGCCTCGAGAAAGGCGACGACGTCGGCGGCCTCTTGCGGCGAGAAGCCGCGCACCCCCCGCAGCGCCGGGTCGAGGCGCCGGTCGACGCGCCCGTAGAACTGCAGCACCGCCTCGAGCGTCGGCAGCGACCCGTCGTGCATGTACGGCGCCGTCTTCGCCACCAGCCGCAGTGACGGCGCCCGCACGCCCGTCGCCAGCCCCGACACGCCCAGCCGGTGCAGCGCGTAGTCCGAGAACATCGGTCCGCCATGGCACGCCGGGCACCCGTGCTCGCCGAAGGCCGCCTGGCCCCGCCGTTGCGCCGGCGTCAGCGCCCCGCGGTCGAACGACGAGCCCTGCTCGACCAGCGTGCGCTCGAAGGCCGCCAGCGCCCGGGTGATGCCGTCTCGCGAGATGCCCGCCGCCCCGAAGGCCTCGGCGAAGCGCGTGACGTACTCAGGGGTCGCGCGCAGCCGCGCCTCGACCTCGGGAAAGATGGTGTCTTCGGTGAAGCGCGTGCCGCGCATCTCGTCCGCTGCCAGAATCGGCTGCGCCGCCTGCTGCCCGAGCGAGCGCACCCGGTTGTCCCAGAACATCGGCGCCAGCGCCGGGTCTGGCCCCAGGTCTCTCGCCGTCACCCCGTTGAGCGCCGTGTTCAGCACCGTCATCGAGTTGCGCGTCGTGACGTGGCCGTTCGGCGTCCGCGCCCGGCCGAGCCCCACGCCGCCCGTCCCCACCGACAGCGCCCGCCCGTCTGCCCAGGCCAGCGTCGGGTGGTGGCAGGTCGCACAGGCGATGTCCCGCTCCCCCGAGAGGATGGGGTCGAAGAACAGCAGCCGCCCCAGCTCGACCGTCGCCGTGCTCGCCGCGCCGCTCGCCGGCTGCATGGGCGCAGGCCGCGGCCCCGGGGTGCCCCCGAGGGGATTCAGCTGGTTGAGCGCCTCGTCGTCTCGAAACTCGGGTCCACAGCCTGCCAGGGCGACGGTCACTGCGAGGAGTCGGAGCATGGTGAGGTGGGGTGTCCCCGAGGCGGGGAAAGCGATCACCCCGCCGTCCGCCCGGCGCTACCGCCGCTTCAGCCCCTGCAGCTCGGCCGTGAGGGCCGGCGCGGCCTTCGCCTCGAAGAACACGTCGCCGCCGCGCGCCTTTGCCAACGCAGCCATGCGGTCCTTGTTCGACGGGTGCGGCTGAAAGAGCCCGCCGCCGTCCGCGAGCCGCCCGATGAAGCGCTCGTACTCGAGCGGGTCGTAGCCGGCGAACGACATGTACCGGCCGGCCGCCTCGTCGGCGGAGAACTCGTTGCGCCGGGCGCTGTCGGTGTCGGCGCCGTTGCCGACCGCGCTGAGGAGCTCGACGAACTGCTCGGTGAGGAAGCGCACCAGCTCGCGCGTGGCGTTGCTCACGTCGAAGACCGGCACGTTGAGCAGCCGTGAGAAGTCACCGCTGAAGCGCGACGCCTCTCTCTGGAGCTGGCTCAGCCCAGCCGGGCCGCCGACGACCCTCGCAGCCTTCTCGAGGTCCTCGCCCGTCAGCGCTGCCTTGCACAGCGAGACCTTCTGCCTCCGGTAGCCGTCGAGCGCGTGCCGCCCGGTGACGTGGCCAATCTCGTGGCCGAGCACGCCCGCGAGCTGCGCCTCGTTGTCGACGGCCTTCAACAGCCCGGTGGTGACGAAGACGTAGCCGCCCGGCGCCGAGAACGCGTTCACCGTCGGTTCGTCGAGCACCATGAACGTCCACCGGATGTCGGGGCGCTCGGAGACGGCGGCCAGGGCCTTGCCGACCTTGTTGACGTACTCGTTGAGCGCCGCGCGCTCGCCCTTCGGAGGTGTCACGTCCTTGTTCGCGAGCTCGGCCAGCGGCTTGTTGACGACGTCTGGCGACAGCTCGGTGTACGGGCCCTTCGTCTTCGTGCCCAGCACCACCGCCACGGCGCCGCCGATCTCCCGCTCCTCCTCCCAGGTGACGGGCTTGTCGTTGAGCCGCTTGCACTCCTCCTCCCGCCGGTCTCGCGCCTGCTGGTCGCGCTCGGCCTGCGCCACGCCCGCCGCGAGGTCGCCGCGGCGCGCGCCGCTGAGGAAGCCGGTGACGGCCGCGCACGAGCTCGAGAGCGCCACCGCGGCGACGACGAGCCGCCTCACTTGCCACCTCCGCCCTGGGTGCGCTTCTGCACGAACGTCACCGCGTCCTTCGGGTCGACGGCCTTCGCCGTGGCCTCGACGCTGATGAGGGCCCGCGCCAGCGCCTCGCGGTCCGGCTTGTCCTGCGCCACCTTGAGCGCTCCGCCGCTGAGCGCCCGCGTGGCGGCGCCCGACGACGCGAACGCCTGCGGGTCGATGGGCGCGCCGTTGTCCCGCACCAGGTGCTCCGCCTGCGGCTTCGACGGAGACAGGTTCGCCTGCAGCGTGAAGCCGCTCCCCTGCACCGACTCGACGCGGTGGAACTGCCGGTTCTGCGCGTCAGGCCCATGCCAGATCACCTCGGTGCTCGGCTGCAGCGCGGTGACCTGCTTCGCCTTCGCGTCGGCCTTCTCGAGCACCTTCGTGTCCTTCGAGCGCACGTACAGCGTGCCGCCGGGCTTCACGGCGAGCGCAGCGGGCCCCAGCAGCAGGGCCCCGAGCGTGGGGAGCAGCAGTCGTCGATGCATGGCGGCGCAGACCTTTCGTGTAGGGCGAACGTCACTTCTCGAGCGCCACGGCTCCGTCCCAGTCGGAGGGTGGCGGGCTGTGAGAATACTGGAAACACCTCGACTTCAGCGCCTTCGCCGGCCCATCCGTCGGGCGGAGCGCCAGCACCTCGTCGAAGGCCCGCAGCGCATCCTGGAACCGCGCCTGTCGGTACAGCGCCAGCGCCGTCGCGTACGCCGCGTGCACCGCGAGGGTCTCGGCGTCGACCTCGCCGCGCAGCCCCACCAGCTCGTAGATGCGCGTCGAGAGCGACTTGCCGGCCACCTTCACGGTGTCGACCTCGCGCGCCACCACCTCGTCCTTCACCGCCTCGTAGGTGTTGGGCCCGATGAGAATGAGCGTGTCGTAGGCCTTGTTCGCCGCCTCGAGCCGCGCCGCCAGGTTCATGCCGTCGCCGATGGCGGTGTAGTCGAGCAGGTCGTCCGAGCCGATGTTGCCCACCAGGAGCGTGTCGGTGTTGATGCCGATGCGCGTGTACACGTCGGGCAGGCCCTCGGCGGCGAACTGGCGGCGCAGCTCGACGAGCGCCCGCTGCACCTCGAGCGCGCCCTTGCACGCCTGGAGCGCGTGCGCCGGTGACGCCAGCGGCGCCCCGAAGAGCGCCACCACCGCGTCGCCGATGTACTTGTCGATGCAGGCGCCGTGCTTGCGCAGCGCCGGCGTCACCGCGCTCAGGTACCGGTTGAGGAAGCGCATCAGCGCCTTCGGGTCGTCGCGGAAGGCCTCCGAGACGCTCGAGAAGCCCTTGATGTCCGAGAAGAAGGCCGTCACCCGCTTCGCCTCGCCGTCGAGCCGCGGCAGCACCTTGCCTTCCACCATCAGGTCGACCAGGTCCTGCTCCATGTAGGCGCGGAACAGCTCCTTGAGGCGCTCACGCTCCTTGCCTGCCAGCAGGCGCTCCCAGGCCACCGACAGCACCGAGGCGATGGTACCCGCCAGGCTCGGCATCGCCGTCAGCACGTGCACCTTCGTCAGCACCAGGAAGCTGCCGGTGAGCAGGAAGAAGCCCACGTAGAGGAGCACCGGCCAGCCGACGTCGACGAAGACGCTGCGCAGCACCAGCACCAGCGCGCTCGACGCGAGGCACATGAGGAAGGTGAAGAGCACCGAGGCCCACAGGGGCGCGTCGGTGATGAAGCCGCCGTGCAGCAGGTTGTCGAACGTCGCCGCCTGCTTCACCACCCCGGGCGTCGCCGACTCGAGGGGCGTCGCGCGCGCGCCGTCGCCGGTGCCCAGCGCGAAGCCGGCGACGAAGACGTACTTGTCCTTGAAGAGCGCCTGCCCCTGCTGCCGCTCCTTCAGCTTCAGCACGTCGACGAGGCTGATGGTGCGGAAGCGCTCGACGAGGGGGCCGCCGTAGTCGATCCACGCCGCGCCATCCCGGTCGATGGCGTACGTGCGCTCGCCGATGGTGAGCCGGCCGGGCTCGAGGACGATGCCTCTGGCGCCGATGGCGTCGGCGATGGCCGCGACGGGGAACGTGACGTAGGTGTTGGTGCCGTCGGTGTAGGCGAAGCGCGTGCGGCGCATCTTCCCGTCCTCGTCCTCCTCCTGGAGCACCAGGCCGAAGCCCGAGACGGCCCCGCGCACCGCGTCGATGGTGGGCACCGGGTGCGACGGCAGCAGGCGGCCCGTCTTGACGCTCGTCTCGTCCACCTCGGCCTGCTCCGGCAGCATCGGCAGCGTCAGCCCACCCCGCACCTCGACGGGGAAGGCGTAGAGCCGGGCGGTGTCGACGAGCCGCGCCGCGACCGCCTGCGCCTCGGCCTCGGCCCGCGCCCCGCCGTCAGCGGCGTCCTCGGGGAAGTCGTCGGGGAAGTCCTCGGCCGGGGGCGCCTCGACGGGCGCCGGCGCCACCGGGGCTTCCCTCGCGCGCCGCGGCGGGTGGTTCACCGGGCGCTCCACCTTCGGCAGCGGCGCCGCCGTCGGAGACACGTTGAAGCCCAGGTACAGCGGCAGGCCCTCGGCTTCGACCGTCTGCCCCAGCGCGAGGTCGCCGGTGCCGT
>JADCJJ010000299.1 GCA_020247085.1 Myxococcaceae bacterium
CTCGCGCAGTGGAAGCCGCGGCTGCTGCGGAGCAACGAGCGCGCTGCGCACCAGATTCTCGGCGAGCTCAAAGACTCCGGCCTCGAGTGGAAGATGGTCGGCGACACCGCCCCGATTCACGAGGCCATCACCTCACTGACCAACAACGCCGACCGCATGGACTTCCCTGCGGCTCGCGCCGCAGGCCTCAACATCGGGAGCGGAACCGTCGAGGTCTCCTGCAAGAGCCTCGTCCAGGTGCGCGTGTGCCGCAGCGGCGCTCGCTGGCATCCCGACACCGCCCAAGCCCTGCTCTCCCTTCGCGCGCTCGCGCTCAGCGACCGCTGGGACTCGGCCATCGCACTCACGCTCGCCCCGCTTCGTCGAGAGGTCTGCCGTGCCGCTTGATCAGCATGCGCCCCCGCCCTCCACGCTGCCACCGTCACGGCCTGCCCGAAGCCGCTGACGCATTGCCTCGGCTTCGCGTGCCGACTTCACGAGCCGTTGGGCGATGGGGTCTACGGCCTGCGTCGTTCCTCAAGCCCACCCGGTCGCACAAGCCCGGTGCTCAGGGTGAGATCTCGGCCCGGGTTCCCCTTCAGCACCCGACTGAGCCTCTGCGGCTGCAAGTGACTCCTTCAGCAGGCACTCCTGCGGGGAATCGGGGCCTGTCCGCTCTGCTGACAGGCAGGAGCGCCCCGGTCGGTCCCAACACCCTCGCGGATCTGATCAAGTGGTCCTAGGGTGTCGTTCTCATGCGGCGCTTCGACTCCCGTCTTCTTCCTTGCGCAGCCGCCGTTGCGCGGTCCTGCGCCCTCCGCCCGTACGCGGTTCGGCTCGTCGGGGGTCCCTTCCGGGCGGCGCTCCTCGGCCTGGTGCTGGCGGCGGTGCCGAGCGCCGCCGAGCCCCAGGGCTGTCGGGATTTTCGGACCTACATGAACGCCGGCGTGCAGCTCGGCGTCTACGGCACCGAGTGGGAGCAGGCGCTGCGGCAGTTCGAGAAGGCCCAGTCCTTCACCTGCTCTCCCGAAGACGACGTCAAGCTGCAGTCCTTTCGTGGCATCGTGCTGTTCAACATGCGGCGCCCCGGGCCCGCGAGGGACGCCTTCCGCCAGGCGCTCCTCCTCGACCCCGCCGCGACATTGCCGGGCAACTTTGGCACGAAGGTGAGCGCTTTCTTCGACAAGGTGCGCGCCGAGCTGCCGGCCCCTGTCGTGGCGCCCAGGGCCGTCGAGGCGAAGCCGACCCCGGCGCCAGCGGCGGACGAAGGTAAGCCCGGCGCTGCCCCGTCCCTGCGGACCGCGTCGGTCTCGGTTGACGCACCAGGCGCGGCGGTGACGGCCGCTGAGGCGGCCCCGCGCACTGCGGCCGCGCCAAGAGACGCGCCCGTCGCGCCGGCGATCACGCCTCGCGCCGACCCGACGGCGCCCCTCTCCGTACGCGAGCCCTCCGCGAGCAAGCGCTGGGTGGCGCCGATCGTGCTGGGCGCCTCGGCCTTGGCGGCGCTCGTCGGGGCCATGGCCTTCGGGCTCTCGTCGACGGCGCGGGTCGCTGACGCCAGGCGGGCCGAGTTCATGGACGAGCTGCGGCGCTCGCTCGACCAGGCCGGCAGCCAGGCGTTGGTGGCGAACGTCCTCTTCGGAGGGGCTGGGGCGTTGTCGGTGGGCGCCCTCGTCGCAGCCCTCTGGCCCAGCCCAAAGGTGACGCCGTGAGGTGGCGGTTCGCGTCGGCCGTGGCGCTGTGCCGGCTGCTCGCCAGCTGCACCGTACCGACGGTCGACGAGCTCGCCATGCAGCAGCCGAGGGCCTGTACCGAGGCGCGACCCTGCGGCCCAGGGTACGCGTGCACGGCGGGCCTTTGCGAGCGGCTTGAAACGTGCGTAGCCGATGCGCAGCGCTCCTGTGGCTCGAGCGTCGGTGAGTGCCGGCGAGGGCAGCAGACGTGCGTCGAGGGCAGCTGGGGCCCGTGCGACGGTGCCATCGGCCCCGCCCCCGAGCGCTGCGACGGTAAGGACAACGACTGCGACGGGCGCGTCGACCAGTGGGCGCCGGTGAACGTCTCGACCTCGCCGGCGACGGTGAGCCGCCGAGGCTCGGCGCAGGCCGTCGGAAATGGCGCCGTGCTGGTGATGTACGAGGAGGGGGGCCGGGTGGTGAGCCGTGTCGTTGGCGCCGCCGACGAGCTGTCGGCCCCGGTGGCGCCCTCCGTCACGGTCGAGCTCTCCACCCGCAGCGAGGCGCCCGTGCTCGCGGCCGACGGCACCGTCTTCGCCGCGGCCTGGGTCGAGGAGGTCGCCGGGACGCGGCGGGTGATGCTCGCCACCCTCGACGAGCGCGGTCGGTCGAAGCTGTCGTCGGGAGGTACCTCGGCCATCGCCGTCAACGTCACCCAGGTGCTGGCCGTCACCGGGCTGGCCCTGTCCATCGACGCCGCCGCCGGCCTCATCACAGTGGCGCTCGTCGACGCCGGGCAGCTGTCGCTCTGGCAGTACCCCACCACGCTGCCCTCGCCGCCGCGCACGCTCCGACGGAGCCTTGCGAGCAACGTCCGCTCCGCGGGGCTCGCCTCGGCTGGCGCGGGGGCCGTCTGGCTCAGCTTCTCGACGACGGCGAGCGTCGCGAAGCGCTGCCTCGTGCGCGGGGGCAGCCTGGCGTGCGCGAAGGACCTCGCGGCCACTGCCGTCGCGATGCGCGGCGCCGGCGGCCTCGACGCCTACGCCTACGCACCCCAGGTGGATGACGCCGGCGCGATGGTTGTCGCCACCCGCTGCGCCGCTGAGCCGCGCCCCGACGCCGGGACGCCGGCAGACGGCGGTGTCGGCGCCGGCGACGGGGGGACCGACGGTGGCGTGTCTGATGATGGCACCCTCGATTGCGCAGCTCCGATGCGCGTTCCGGACACGTCCGGGCCGGGCCGCATCGAAGAGCTGGTGGTGCCCGGCACCGCCGGCAAGGAGCACCTGCTGCTGGTGGTGCGGGTGTCGGACGGGCAGCCGCGCGTCGAGTTCAGCCGCCTGTCACCGGCGCCGACCCGCGTGTCGGGGGGCGTGCTCGAGCCCGGGGTGCGGCCAGCTGGCGCGCTGCTCGACGCCCGCACCACGGCCATCGTCTACGACAGCGACGAGTCCCGCCTGACGACGGCCAGTGGTGAGGTGTGGCTACGGCGCGTCTGTCTCGAGTAGGGGCGCCCGTCAGCGGAACGTGTACGAGAACACGCTGCGGCCCGGGGGGACATCGAAGGGCACCGTCACCGTCTTTCCGAGGTCGGCGTTCTCGAGCATCACCGTCACCTTGCCTACGGGCAGCTTCACCGGGTCGAACGGCGTCTCGCCGTAGCTCGTCTCGTTCACCTTCACCACCGCGAAGGGGACGACCCGGAACTCGACGGTCCCGAACGCGGCCCGCCGTGGCTCTGCCGTCCCCCGAGCGGTGGGCGGCCGGGGAGGCGCTGGGACCGGAGCCTGCTCGGTTGGTGGCGCGCCGGTGGGCGCTGGGACCGCGGCCGGCGTGGTTGGTGGCGCGCCGGTGGGCGCCGGAGCCGGCTCAGCAGGGCCCGGGGGGGCTACCGGTGAGCGATCGGTGCTGCCAAAGGGCGGCAGCGCCGCTGGCTTCGGCTCGGGCTCACTGCGGCCCTCGGGGACCTCGGCGGCGACGGCCAGGGGCGGGGTGAGGGCCGGCCCGGGCGGCCGCGTGAGGGCCCAGAGTGCTCCCCCGGCGACGACGGCCAGCAGGGCGCCGAGGCCAGCGAAGGCGGCGCTGGTCCGGCGGCTCCCGGCTCGTGGCGAGGGCTCAAGGGCGGCGCGGCGGCCCGACGGCAGGCGTGGCGCCTGGGCTGTCACCTGCCCGGCCTCGGGGTCCTCGGTCTGGGCGGGGGCGGTGGACGTGGGCCCGAGTGCCCGCGCCCGCTTCCAGTCGGGGTCCGTGCGCAGGTCGACGTCGTCGAGCGGGTCTGGCGCCGGCGGTGGGGGCGCGACCTCGAGCGCACCGGTCAGCGGCGCCAACCGCGTCTCACCGCCCCCAGGCGTGGGCGAGGGCAAACTGCTGCGACGTGCGCCGCTCCGGCTCCCGGGGCCCGGGGCCGGCGTGGGGGGCGACGTCTCGGGCCTCGCCGGCGAGCGCCTGCCTGCCTTCGAGAGCGAGGCGCCTGGGCCTGACCGAGAGGGGGGCGGCGTGGGGGCGCGCCCAGACGGCACCGGCGTCAGCGGCGCTGCGTTGGCCTCTGGCTGGACGGCGGCCACCTGGGCCTTCACCGCCGCCAGCGCATCGCGCATCGCCTCGGCGCTCTCCGGGCGGGCGGCGGGGTCTTTCTCGAGCGCCCACAGCACGAGGTCGTCGAGCTCCGGGGGCACCGCGGGGTTGAAGGTGCTGGGCGCGGGCGCGGGCGACTCAACGTGCATCCACATCGTCTGCAGCTCGTTCTCGCCCTTGAAGGGGCGGCGCCGGGTGAGCAGTTCGAAGAGAACGACGCCCAGCGAGTACAGGTCGGTCTGCGCGCTGATGGGCAGGCCCCGCGCCTGTTCAGGCGGCAGGTAGTCGGGCGTGCCGATAATGACAGAGGCGCGCGTCTGCGGTGTCGCCTGCCCCTGCAGGGCGTTTAGCTTGGCGATGCCGAAGTCGAGCAGCTTCACGTAGCGCCGGCGCCCCGCCTCGACGAGGAAGAGGTTCGACGGCTTGATGTCGCGGTGAATGATGCCGGCCTCGTGGGCCGCATCGAGCGCGTCGAGCACCTCCTCCGTCCACGAGAGGGCATCGAGGAGGGGCACGGGCCCTCGTGTTCGCAGCAGCTTGTCGAAGGCTATGCCTTCGAGGTACTCCATGACGAAGTAGACGGTGCCGTCGGAGAGCTTGCCGAAACTGAAGATGTCGACGATCCCTCGGTGGCGAATCGCGTTGACGGCGCGGGCCTCGGACAAGAAGCGATCGACCAGCTCCTTGTCGTGCGAGAGCTGCGGCAGCAACACCTTGACGGCGACGCGCTTGCCGATGAGGGGCTGAACGCCCTCGTACACCACGCCCATGCCGCCCTGGCCGAGGCGGGAGTGGATCTCGTACTCGCCGACGGTGGTGCCGATGAGCTTGCTGGGGTCGTTCGGTGTGGTCACTGCGGTCCCATCTGGACTGAACGGCGGGGGCCACCGTCACGTCTTGTTCCATTAAAGACCCTCTGCAGCACCCCGTCCACGCCGAGGCCTCGCCCGTGCCACCGCTGCTCGTCGTCTGCCCCAGCTTCCCGTCGCCCGCGCGCGCCAGCGACGGCCAGTCCATCTACGTCGTCGAGGCCGCGAGGGCCCTGGCGCGGCTGAGAGGGGCGCCGCTCGAGGTGATGGCCCTTCGCGTCGGCGACGAGCCCGAGCGCGAGGCCGGTGACTTCTTCTCGGTGACGCGCGTGGCGCCGGCGCGGCCGGTGCCGAGCGTGCTTCATCTCTACGAGGCGGGCGTGTTCCGGCCCGTCTTCGAGGGCTTCGCGCGGCGTGTCGGGGCGAGGGCGGCCAGCCTTCCGCCGGGGGCCGTGCTGTGGGCGCACGGGTATGAGCTGGGCGGCGCCCTCGCCGCCGCGCGCCGCGCCGGTGTGCCCGCGGCTGGGGTGGTGCACTACCTGGTGGCCGACGAGTCGGAGGCGACGTTGGCCGGCGTCGACGACCCGCTGCGGCGAAGCAACCTGCACCCGTTGGTGCGCGCGGTGGCGATGCTGACGCCCCGGCCGGCGCGCCGCCTCGCCGTGCGCTCGGCCGGGCAGGCGTCGCCGGTGGCGCTGCGAGCACCGGGGTTGCCGTGGCTGGTGCGCGTTCAGCTCGAGAAGCTCGACGCCGAGCGGCGCTTCTTCTCGTCGGCCGCCCAGGTGGTGGCGGTGGGGCGAAGCTTCGCCCACACCATCGAGCGGCACTACCCAGACGTCCACGGGCGGGTGCGGTGGTGCTTCGCGGGCGCGCCCGAGGTCCGGCCGGCCGGGCCGCCGCGGGGCGCCGGCGCGCTGCGGCTGGCGCTCATCGGTCGGCCGACGCCGCAGAAGGGGTGGGACGTGTTCCTCGAGGCGCTGAAGGCGCTCGAGGCGAACGCCCCGGACGAGGCCCGGCGCGTCGAGCTGCACGTCATCGGGGCCGTCCCGCCCCCGGCGGGGACGCACCGGGGGTACCTGGCGCACGTCGCCGCCTCGCTCGCCGCGCTCCGGCTGGTGCGGGTCACCCTGCACGGCGCGCTCCCACGGGCGGGCGTGCTCGCAGTGCTCGGGGAGGTCGACGTGCTGGCGTTCCCGTCGATCTACGAGCCCTTCGGCCTCGTCATGCTCGAGGCGCTCTCGTCGGGCGTCGCCCTGCTCACCTCGGACGCCGACGGGCCGCGCGACGTCGTCACGGGCGAGCTCGGCCGGGTGGTGCCCTTCGGGGTCGCGCCGCAGCGGGTGCCGCTGCTGACCGAGGCCGTGCGTGAGCTGCTCGCGCTGCCCGAGGGCCGGCGCGCGGCGATGCGAGCGGCCGCCCGGGCGAAGGCGGCGTCGTTCTCGTGGGAGGCGTGCGCACGCGTGCACGCCGAGGCGCTCGCGGCCGCCGTCCAGTCGTAGGCTGCCCTGAGGCTGTCGAGCAGGGGCGCCCCGAACCCTCGCGGGGCGCCGGGCAGGCGGCGCGGGTCGGCGTCGTACCGGGCCGCGAGGAACTCACCCCTCACCGGGCCGTCTACGGCACGTCGCCCAGGTCCTTGGAAGACTCGATGGGTGTCCACACGGTCGGGTTCCGCTTTCGCACCAGCACGTCCCAGACGCCGAGGGCTCGCGCCCACAGCTCGATGGCTCCTGCCGCCGCCGCGACCGGGACTTCACCCGGGTGGGCCAGCAGGTAGGTCGCCGCCGGCCGGAGCAGGTCTCGTACCGCCATCGTCGACACGCGGTAGCCCGTCTGCCGCTCGAGGATGAAGTGGCCCGCGTAGATGCGTCGCCGCTGCGCCACCAGGTCCGCCAGGTGCTCCGGACCCTTGTTGTAGACGATGGCCGCGGGGGCGTAGGCGAGGCGCTGCCCGCGGCCAAGCGACACCGACTCGAGCCAGGCCTCGTCCACCGCCGTCGTCGAGTCGAGGTGGGGCACGTCGGCGCGGAACGCGATGAGCTCGCCCATCTTCGGCCGGTCGCGCGCGATGACGTCGTGTAGTGCCCACTGGAGCTTCACGACGCGGCTGACGAGCGAGGTCGACGTGTTCGTCGGCACCGGGTGCGCACCGGCGACGCCGACCGTCGGGTCTTCGAAGGCCGCGACGAGGTGGTCGACCGCGTCGGGCGCGGGCAGCACGTCGCCGCCCAGCATGACGCACACCTCGACGTCGGGGGTGAGCGCGTCGAGGAACTGGTTGATGGCCGTCGCCTTGCCGCGGCGCTCCACGTCGTCGATGACGTGCACTCGGGCGTCTTCGAGTTGGTGGCGGCGCGCGATGGGAACGCTGTGGTCGGTGCTGCCACTCGAGACGACGATGATGTGCCGCACATCAAGGTGTGGCCCCCGAGCGGTCCGCACGGCGTCCAACAGTCGCTCGAGGTTGCGGGCCTCATTGTAGACCATCACGCCGACGGCGACGCGAAAGCGCCGGCTCACCGTGGCTCCGCGGTGGGCAGGAAGGGCTCTCCTCGGGCGCAGGCGTGGCGCGCGTCGCGGTCGAGCTCGAGGCAGCGCCGGGCCCGTTGGTAGCCGGGGGTCGCCTGGGCGCCGAGCGCGTCGACCCGCGCGAGGGCCCGCCTGGCGCCAACGAGGTCGTCGGCGAGCAGGCCGACGTAGGCGAGCGAGACGTAGGCGGGCGCGTGGTCGGGGGCGCGAGAGAGCGCCGTCTCGAGGGCCGCGCGCGCCTCGTCGAACGCGCCCGCCCGGCGGCGCGCCCAGGCGAGGCCCACCCATGCCTTCGCGGCACCCGGGGCCCGCGACGTCGCTTCGGCCCATAGCGCGTCGTCACTGTGCCAGGGGTGCGCGTCGCGGAAGGCCCCCAGGCCCCACACCGCGGCGACGGCGAGGGTCAGCGCCGCGGCGCCCGCGCGCGTCCTTGCGCGAAGGCCGCGCAGCGTCACCACCACCGCCACCGCCAGCCCGAGGCTCCCGAGCACGAGGTAGCGGTCGGCGATCTCGTTGGTTGGCCCCACCAGTGGCGAGCTCCCGAGCGCCCCGCCGAGCCACAGGGCCATGGCGGCGAGTGCGCGCCGGCGGCGCCGCCAGCGCAGGGCCGCCGCCAGTGCGACGAGGCCCACGAGGACGAGCGCGAGGGCGGGGTGGGGCTCGCCGTACGCCTCGTGCACCGGGGCTGTGCCCGGCGCGCCGAGCCCGGTGGCCAGGCTCCAGCAAAGGTACCGCCCCAACCGGGCAAGCACCTCGAGGCTCGTGCCGGACGGCGCGCGAGGAACGCCGTCGCCGGCAAGTGAGAGCGCGAAGCGCCACTGGCTCCAGACGAGGGCCGTCGCGGCGAGCAGCGTCAGCAGGCGCTCGCGCTTCGCGAGCCACCGCCAGGGGGCCGGCTGTGCCAGCGCCAACCCTGCCACCATCGGCGCCAGCGCCAGCGCGCTCTCCTTCGACAGGAGCGCCAGCAGGAAGGCCAGCGCCGCTGCGAGTTCGAGCGGCAGCGGCGCCCGGTGTCGCCGTGGCCAGGCCACGGTCGTCAGCGCGGTGAAGACCCCCGCCGTGGCCAGCAGGTCCTCGCGGTAGTTGACGGCCGCCACGGCCTCGGCGTGCCCCGGCGCCACCGAGAACAGCGCCGCCGCCGTGAGCGCCAGGTCGGCCCGGTGCAGCAGCGCCCGCGCCGCGAAGGCCGCCGCCGTCACCGCGAGCCCGTGCCAGACGATGCTCGTCGCGTGATGGCCCGCAGGAGAAAGCCCGAACAGCGCGAGGTCGAGCCAGTTCGACGTCACCATGAGCGGCCGCGACACGTCGGGGATCTCGCGGGCCCCGACGCCCGACAGCGCCGCCCTCCACAGGACCCCGAGCGGCCGGCGAAGGGCCTCGTTCCCGACGATGGTCCACGCGTCGTCATAAGCGAACGAGAACGTCACCGTCGGTAGCCAGGGAATGACGCCTACCGCGAAGGCCAGCGCCGCGAACACGCCGGGCCGGCGCTGTAATTGGACGGATGACAACGCGGGGAGAGCCGACACCGCCACGAGGGTCGAGATGCTACCGCGAGCGCGTGGCGTTGTACCGCCCAGCACAAGGCCGGGCGTGGGCGGTGCCCGTGCGCCTCGCCGCTCACCGGCGAGTCTCTGGGCGGTCGCCCTCGCGGCCCACACGAGACCCCGGGTCGCGCGTCGCGCACCAACCGTGCACGCTCAGCCCCCGAGCTCCCACCACGCTTCGCCAGCGAGCGGCGTCGGACCACCCGTGCGGCAGCGTCGCGCGAGTGCCCTGCCACGTCACCGGGCGGTCGCCCTCACCGCCCGCACGAGACGCAGTGCCTCGCGTCGGGCACCGCTCGCAGCCGGTCCCGCCCGATGGCCCCTCCGCACTGCAGGCAGCGCCCCCAGGTGCCGGCGTCGATGCGCGCCAGCGCCTCTTCGATGTCCTGCAGCTCGACGCTCGGCGCCGCGCCTCCGGCTTGCTTCCGGAGCGCCTCCCGACGCGCCGCCAGGGCCCGTCGTGCGTCCGAGGACATCGCTGAACCGTACCCGACGTGATGCTTGTTGCCCGACATGACCACCACACCGAATTGCAATCAGCATTCCATGATGCTGAAGAGTTTGAGTAAGAGCGGAAAGACGTACCCGGGCTGCGCGTCGGGTTCAAGGCCGCGCGTGGGTCCCTCGGGGGGCGCGTGGCGAGGTGACAGGGGGCCTTCGGCCTACTCGCCGTTCGGGTTCAAGTAGGCCGAGTGGCAGGCGACGCAGGTCTGCGTGAGGCGGGCGAAGGCTTCGCCAAGGTCCTTGTCTTTGCCAGACTTCGCGGTCTCGGCGAGCTGCCGGGCGCGGTCGCGGAGTTCGTCCTGGAGCACGAAGAAGCGCTCCGGGAGGGCGGCGTTCAAGTCGTCGCGGCCGTCGGGCAGGGGCCGGGTGATGCGCGGCTCGCTGGCGAGGTTGCTCGCGAGGCTCTGCGCGACTTCGCGCTTGAGGAGGACGACGCTCGTCATCAACGTCGTCATGTCCCGCCCGTGGCGCTCCATGCGACGCCGCAAGGTCTGCCGGGCCAGGGCCGACAGGTAGTCAGGCCTGGCCAGCCCCTCTTCAGCCGGCTTCTTCACGGCGGGCGGCTTCGCGACCCCTCTGGAGGGTTCCTGGCCCGGAGCGGACTGGGCCAGCATGCACATCGTCACTACCAACGCGAGTCGTCGCATGCGGTGAAGCGTAGCAAGGCTGAAGCCATCGGCCCGGGCCATGCAGGACGCACGGACACCTACCAGCGCAAGGAGTGACTTCATGAAGAAGATTCTCGTCGCCATCGACGGCTCCGACGCCTCGATGCACGCCGCCCGGACCGCGGCGACCATCGCCACCGGGCTCGGGGCGAGCCTCACCCTGGCGCACGTGGTGCCGCCGCCCTTCGTCCCCCCCGAGGTGCCTTTTGGCGTGCAAGCCTGGACGGACGAGGCGGTGAAGGCCGGAGAGCGCCTGCTCGAGGCGGCCTCGCGGGAGCTGGGCGTCGCCTGTGAGCGTCAGAACCTCAGCGGGTCTCCGGCCGAGCGCCTCGCCGACCTCGCCGAGCAGGGCTCGTTCGACCTGCTGGTCGTAGGCTCGAAGGGCCGCGGCGCCGTCTCCCGCGTCCTCATCGGCAGCGTCACCGACCGCCTCGTCCACATCTGCAAGCGACCCGTCCTCGTCGTTCGCTGACCACGCAGAACTTACCGGCGCGACCTCGTTCGCGCAGAAAATGCACGACATGGCACATCGAATCCTGGTGGTGGACGACGAGCAGAACGCCCGCGAGGGCCTCACGGCGATTCTCCGGGACGAGGGCTACGAGGTGGCCGAGGCGGCCGACGGCGAGGCGGCCTTCGAGAAGCTGGGGGCGTTCAACCCCGACGCGGTGCTGTGCGACATCAAGATGCCGAAGCTCGACGGGCTGTCGCTGCTCAAGAAGGTGCGCGGCGACGGCTTCGACACGCTGTTCCTGATGGTGACCGCCTTCGGCAGCATCGAGACGGCCGTCGAGGCGATGCGCCTGGGCGCGCAGGACTACATCACCAAGCCAGTCGACGTGTCGGCGGTGCTGGTGAAGCTCGAGAAGGCGCTCGAGACGCGGCAGCTCCGGCGCGACAACGCGCTGCTGCGCGAGCGGTTGCACGACAAGCATCGCTTCGACAACATCGTCGGCGAGTCCGGCGAGCTTCAGGCGGTGTTCGACGTCGTCAAGCGCGCGGCGCCCACCAAGGCGACGGTGCTGGTGCTCGGCGAGTCGGGCACGGGCAAGGAGCTCATCGCCCAGGCCATTCACGAGGAGTCGCCCCGGCGCGAGAGGCCCTTCGTGAAGGTGAACTGCGCGGCGCTCTCCGAGACGCTGCTCGAGAGCGAGCTGTTCGGCCACGAGCGCGGGTCGTTCACCGGGGCCGCAGGCAAGCGCGAGGGGCGCTTCGAGCTGGCCAACGGCGGCACGCTCTTCCTCGACGAAATCGGCGACGTCACGCCGGCGCTCCAGGTGAAGCTGCTGCGGGTGCTGCA
>JADCJJ010000003.1 GCA_020247085.1 Myxococcaceae bacterium
CCGCAATCGCGTGCTTGGGCGAGGGCCGCGCGCGACTGGAGGTCGTCGGTAGCACCGTAGGATGCACCCGCGACGAAGCCGCCGATGCCCCAGGTGCCGAAGCCGATCTCCGACACGAAAAACCCGCTTTTGCCGAGCTTGCGCTTGCGCATGGTGCCCCTCGTACCGCTCGATTCGACGCTTCTCCAGCCTAGGCGTCCGACAGCCCCAGAACCAAGATTTTCGATGCTTGCGCAAGAGAGGCAGGGCCGCTACGAAAGGCCCTAAATTTGGAGAAACCTATGGAATCGCGCACGCATATTGCCGTCGTCGGGCTCGGCTATGTCGGTTTGCCGCTCGCGGTCGGGCTTGCGGGCCATTTCCGCGTAACGGGTTTCGACCTCAATGCGACGCGCGTGGCCGAGTTGAAGGCGGGCAACGACCGTACCGGCGAGATCGACGGCGCGCGCCTCAAAGCAAGCAAGCTTGCGATGTCGACCGACGCCGCCGCGATGGCGGGCGCCGACGTTTTCGTCGTGACCGTGCCGACGCCCATCGACGAAGCCAACCGGCCCGATTTGCGTGCGGTCGTCGCCGCCAGTCGCACGATCGGCGGTGCGATCAAGAAAGGCGCCATCGTCGTACTCGAAAGTACGGTCTATCCGGGTGTGACCGAAGACATCATGGGGCCTGAGATCGCCAAGGCATCGGGCCTCGTGTGCGGTGTGGATTTCTTTTTGGGCTACAGCCCCGAGCGCATCAATCCCGGCGACCGCGAGCACACAGTCGACCGCATCACGAAAGTGGTCGCAGGCCAAACGCCGGAAGTGGCCGCAAAACTCGGCGCCATGTACGGAGCCGTCAATGGCGGCAACGTATTCCTGGCGCGCGACATCCGCACAGCCGAGGCTGCCAAAGTGATCGAGAACGCGCAGCGCGACATCAACATCGCGTTCATCAACGAGATCACGATGATCTTCAACAAGATGGGGCTGTCGACCTACGATGTGCTGGCAGCCGCGCGCACCAAGTGGAACTTTTTGCCTTTCACGCCGGGGCTCGTCGGCGGCCACTGCATCAGCGTCGATCCCTATTATCTCGCCGAAGTGGCGATGCGCCTCAAGCACCATCCCGACATCATCCTCGCTGGCCGACGCACGAACGACAGCATGGCGGCCTATTGCGCCTCGGAAGTGGCACGCCTTCTTGTCGGGCATCGCAGCTTTGCCGCGCGCATTCTGGTGCTCGGCATTGCATTCAAAGAGAACGTGCCCGATCTGCGCAACACCAAGGTCGTCGATCTTGCCGACGATCTGCGCACACGCGGCCATGCGGTCGACATCTACGATCCGATCGTCGATGCGGCCGAGGCCAAACACGAATACGGCGTCGATCTCGTCGCCCGTGTCGACGGCAGCGTGCGCTACGACGCGGTCGTTGCGGCCGTCGGCCATCGTAGCTTCGCCGATCTTGATCTTGCCGCCATCACGACCGACGACGCTTTGCTGTTCGACATCAAGGGCCTCTGGCGCGGCAAAACGATGCCGCCCGGACGGCGCTACAGCACCCTGTGAGCACGCACGTCCCCTTCCTGTCGCGCTTCAACCGCGTGGCGCTGGCCATGACCCACGATCTGGGCATGGCGGCGGCGGCTTTCGTCGTCTCGCTCTATCTGCGCGTCGGCGACGGGATGTTCGACTACCCATCCGACTTTCTGGCGGGCGGCACCGCCCTGTTCGTGGTCGCCGCTGCCGTCGCCTTTCGCTTCACGGGCGTGTCGCGCGGCGTGTGGCGCTACGTGTCGATCGACGATCTTGCCATCATCGCGCGCGGCACCACGCTTGCTTTGCTGCTTTTCGTGCCGGCGATGTTCTTGTGGACGCGGCTCGAAATCATGCCGCGCTCGACGATCTTCATCGGCTGGTTCGTTCTGTTCGCGCTGCTCACGGGGCCGCGCCTGCTCTATCGCACGGTGCGCGAGGGCAAGCTCAATCTTTCGTTCGGCGCCCCGCGCGGCGACCAGGTGCAGGTGCTGCTTGTCGGCGCCAACGACGGGGCCGAGCTTTTCCTGCAGGCGAATCGCCGACGCGGGCGGGCACCCTATTTCGTGGTCGGCATCCTCGACGACGCCGAACGGCGCAAGGGCCGCCAGATCGGCGGCGTCGACGTGCTGGGGCCGGTCGGTGCGCTCGAAACGATCCTCGCCGATCTGCGCAGGCGCGGCTTTAGGCCGCAGCGCCTCGTCGTGGCGACTGCGATGGACGGAACGGCCCTCGGCAATGTCGTCGATCTGGCCGACCGCTGCGGGCTTACGGCCGTGCGCCTGCCGCGCATCAACGAGCTCAACCGGGCCGCCCAAGGCGACAGCGCCCTCGATGTGAGCCCGATCGCGATCGAAGACCTGCTCGGCCGGCCGCAGACCGTGCTCGACCGTGCCGCGATGGACGAGCTCGTGCGCGGCCGCCGCGTGCTCGTGACGGGAGCGGGCGGCAGCATCGGGGCCGAGCTTGTGCGCCAGATCGCCCAGCGCGGGCCTGCCCAGCTCGATCTCATCGACAATTCGGAGTTCGCGCTCTACGCGATCGACCGCGAGGTCGAAGAGACATGGCCGCACGTTCCGCGCCGCGCCACGATCGGCGACGTGCGCGAAGCGGGCACGATGCGCCATGTGCTCGCGCGGGCCGCCCCCGAGA
>JADCJJ010000030.1 GCA_020247085.1 Myxococcaceae bacterium
ATGCAGTAGTCCGCCGCCGCTTTCACCTCCAGCAGTCGGTACAGCCCCTTCGTTCCGGGCTCCATGCGCGCCAGGTCCGCAATGAGGCCGTGGCGAAACAGCGCCACCTCCTCACTTCGCTTCTTCGTCTCGTCATCCATGTGTCGCTCCTTCGTGTCGGCCCGAAAATTCGGGCGAAAGACGAAGTAGGCGACGCCTCAGGGTGGATCAGCGCCCACTCCCTGTTGGCGACCTCGTTGACCGCGGTCTCCCCCTCGGTCGCGGCCGCCCAATCCGACATACGGCGGCATGGCCTTGAGCTGCGCGTCGGCGTTCGCGCGCACCGCCGGCAGCGCATCGGCGACGTCCAGCACCGCGCGCACCCCTCCCAGCGTGGGCGCCACGCCGCAGAAGACGTCAGGCCGAAGTCCCTTGAGCACCTTCAGCGCGATGGCCACCGCCACCACGCGTCGCCTCACCCACCGCACCGCACCCTGCACCTCGATGTCCGGCCGCAGCTTCGCGGCCACCACCTCGATGCTCGTCTCCCGCTGCTCGACAGCGCTCGCCACCTGCTCGACGGCCCCCAGCGTCGATGACAACCGCGACGCAAGACAGTCCGGCAACAGGCTGAAGGTGACGTGCCCCTGCTTGCAGTACCACCGAGCGACGAACATCCCGGGCGGCTCGACCCGCGCGTACGCCGTGTGCCGCGCGAACCCGCATCCGCCCTCGGGATGCACCGGACACTGCTCCAAACTGGCGCTCTCCCAGGCCCTCTGCTTTACGTATTCCTCACTGGTCAGCTGGCTTGCGTGCCGGAGCTGCACCACAGGAGGCCCGCCACGGTATGCCCCGTCGCGGGCCTTTCCTTTTTCTGTGTCGCGCGCCAGCCCCATGCTCGCGGGCGTCGCCAACGACAGCGCCGGTTGCCTGAAGGGGGAAGTTTTCGGCCAACCACACCGGGGTGCTCACCGCGCACGTCGACCAACTCCGGCCCGGCGCCGATCACGCAGTCAGGTCTGCCACCGCCGGTTGATCACGAAACAGCGCGGTCAACGACACGGCCCCTCGATGGCCCTCCAGTCGCGCACGCGCCGCTGCAGCGTGCGCAGCTGGCCCTCGTCGAACTGACTCGGTCGCTCGGTCTGCAGCCACTCGAAGAGCGTCTTCGCTTCAAGCTCTGGCGCGTCGACCAGCTTCGACTTGATGACCGGCCAGACCTCTTCGAACGAGTCCTCTCTCGTGCGCCAGTTCCGCGGCGCCTTCATCTCCGACGGCAGCTTGCCCGCGTCGCGGTACTTCGCCGCCGTCTTGCGGTCGAGTCCCGCGCGTGCGGCCGCGAGCCCCAGCTTCCCGTGCTTCTTCAACTCTTCCATGAGCTTCCTCACCTGGGCGTCCGTCGCGAACACCGACTCCTCCGTCAGTGCTGCGTCTCCGGCGCTCACCCAGGATGGGGAAGTGTAATTGTCGCTACCGGGGAGATGTAATTGTCGCCGGGCACCGGCCAGCTCACTGCCGGATGCTCGAGGTGGAAATCTGCCGCCGACCGCTCCCCTCGCTCCAAACGTCTCCGACACTCCGGCGTTCACGCAGTCCGGGCCAAGACCGCCGTTCATTCACGACCGTACGTGGTCAACAGCAGCGGTCCCTGCCTGCGCGCGTTGCCCGAGCGTTTTCGCGCCACGCCATGACGACCAGGAAGCTCCCTGTCGGAGCGGCGGCCGAAAGGGTTCAACTGTCAACGGGGTTCCCGGACTAACGGGCCTTCACGACTCAGGGGAGCTCCGCCGGGGCTGCTCGCGGCGACAAGGCATGGCGAGCGGCAGGCTGGTCGGCTCACGGCGCGGTGAACACCACCATGACCGTCAGCGCGTGGAGCAGTCGGTCGCTCGCGGGCGCGGGGCGGTCGACGAAGACGTTCATGTACCCGAGCTCGAGTTGCCAGTCGTTCAGCCGCCAGTTGAGGCCGACGAAGGCACGGTTCTGGTCGAAGCCCTGGGCCGGGCCACGGTCTGCCGCGGTGAGCGTGACGAAGAGCTCATCGGAGATCGCGACGCCGAGCGGTGACGAAGGGCCGAAGCGGACCACTGCCCGCACCATGTGCCTGGCGCGAACCGACGCGCCGCCGGTATCGGCGATGAAGCGCTGCTCCGCCCGCAGCCGGTTGACGAGCGACACGAGCCCGAGGCGGTGCTCAACGAGGAGCTGCTGAAAGGGCCGCTGCTCATCGCGATAGGGCCCGAAGGTGTCCACGCATACCGACCCAGAGCGACACCTGCTGCGTCACCTGGAGACCCACGGCGGGTCGAAGGAGCAGCCGCTCGAACCGCCCGGTGGAGAGGCTCACGCGGGGCTGGGCCTCGGCGTACCAGCGGAAGGAGTCCCGTCGGCCCCAGGCCGTCAGGAGCGTCCACGACTGCAGGTCTTGCTCGAGGGCCGAGGCGTCGCTCTGCGCCAGCGCAGCGCAGGCCAGCAGGCACGACAGGATACCGAGCGTTCTCACCAGCGCCTCCCGACACGCCACCGTGGACCCCATGAACACGAAGGCCCCCGGAACCCGAAGATTCCGGAGGCCTCGTTCGGAGCGTCACCGTGCGCCGTGCGCCCGGGACGTCACTTGGGCACTTACATGCCCATGCCGCCCATGCCGCCCATCCCACCACCGCCGGCCGGGGCCTTCTCCTCTTCCTTCGGCTTCTCGGCGACCATCGCCTCGGTGGTCAGCATCAGCGAGCTCACCGACGCCGCGTTCTGCAGCGCGCAGCGCGACACCTTCGCCGGGTCGATGACGCCCGCCGCCAGGAGGTCCTCGAACGCGCCCGTGGCCGCGTTGAACCCGAAGGCGCCCGTGCCCTCCTTCACCTTGTTGACGATGACGGAGCCCTCGAGGCCGCCGTTCGCCGAGATCTGGCGGAGGGGCTCCTCGAGCGACCGGCGGATGATGTCGACGCCGAACTTCTCCTCGGCGTTGACCGTCAGCCCCTCGAGCGCCTTGAGGCAGCGGATGAAGGCGACGCCGCCGCCAGGGACGATGCCCTCCTCGACGGCCGCGCGGGTCGCGTTGAGGGCGTCCTCGACGCGGGCCTTCTTCTCCTTCATCTCGGTTTCGGTGGCCGCGCCGACGTTGATGACGGCCACGCCGCCCACGAGCTTGGCGAGCCGCTCCTGCAGCTTCTCCTTGTCGTAGTCACTGGTCGTCTCGTCGATCTGCGCACGGATCTGCTTCACGCGCGCCTCGATGTCCTTCTGGGCGCCCGCGCCGTCGATGATCGTCGAGTTGTCCTTGTCGACCTTCACCCGCTTGGCGCGGCCGAGGTCGTTCAGGGTGACGTTCTCGAGCTTGAGGCCCAGGTCTTCGGCGATCATCTTGCCGCCGGTGAGGATCGCGATGTCCTCGAGCATGGCCTTGCGGCGATCACCGAAGCCCGGCGCCTTCACCGCGCAGACGTTGAGCACGCCGCGGATCTTGTTCACCACGAGCGTCGCGAGCGCCTCGCCCTCGACCTCTTCGGCGACGATCACGAGCGGCTTCCCTGAGCGGGCCACCTGCTCGAGCAGGGGCAGCAGGTCCTTCATCGTCGAGATCTTCTTCTCGTAGATGAGGATGAAGGGGTCGGCGAGCTCGACCTCCATGCGGTCGGGGTTGGTGACGAAGTACGGCGAGAGATAGCCGCGGTCGAACTGCATGCCCTCGACCACGTCGAGCTCGGTCTCGAGGCCCTTCGCCTCCTCGACCGTGATGACGCCCTCCTTGCCGACCTTCTCCATGGCCTCGGCGATGATGTTGCCGATCGTCGTATCGCCGTTGGCCGAGATGGTGCCGACCTGGGCGATGTCCTTCTTGCCCTGGGTGGGCTTCGCGAGCTTCTTCAGCTCGCCGACGATCGCCGTGACGGCCTTGTCGATGCCGCGCTTGATCTCCATCGGGTTGTGGCCCGCCGCGACGAGCTTGGCGCCCTCGCGGAAGATGGCCTGGGCCAGAACGGTGGCGGTGGTGGTGCCGTCGCCGGCGATGTCAGAGGTCTTCGAGGCGACCTCCTTCACCATCTGCGCGCCCATGTTCTCGAACTTGTTCTCGAGCTCGATCTCCTTGGCGACGGTGACGCCGTCCTTGGTGATCGTCGGAGACCCGAACGACTTCTCGATGACGACGTTGCGGCCCTTGGGCCCGAGGGTGACCTTCACCGCGTCGGCGAGGGTGTTGACGCCGCGGAGGATCGCGTCGCGGGCGCGGGTGTCGAAGATGATGTCTTTGGCTGCCATGTGGTGTGTCCTTTGGTGACGATTGTGAGTGGGTTACTTGACGATGACGCCGAGCACGTCCTCTTCGCGGAGGATCAGGTGCTCCTCACCCTCGATCTTCACTTCGGTGCCCGCGTACTTGCTGAAGAGAATGGTGTCGCCGGCCTTGATGTCCATCGGGCGAACCTTGCCGTCCTCGAGGATCTTGCCGTTGCCGACGGCGACGACCTTCGCCTCGAGCGGCTTCTCCTTCGCCGAGTCGGGGATGATGATGCCCCCCTTGGTCTTGTTCTCCTCGGTGAGGCGCTTGACGATGAGCCGGTCGTGCAGGGGACGGATGTTCATGGTTTCTCCTTGAGTGTGCGACTGCGGGTGAGAGTTGGCACTCGGTGAACCAGAGTGCCAGCGTTGAGGCGCGCGGGATATAACCAGCTTCCCCCTCCGGTCAAGGCGTCACCTGGCGGTCGAGCGTCTCGAGTGCCAACGGACCTGGCGTGCGTGGCTGGCACTCGCGATGGTCGATCGCCAGCGCAACCACCCGGACTTACGGTGGTCTTTTTGTGAATCAGGCGGTGTGTCGATACGCTTCTGTGACGAGAGGCCGGTGCGTGCCTCTCCGAAGGGCCGAGGTCGACCCATCGCGTCATGCAGGAGGACGTCGAATGTCACAGCTGGTCACGGCGGGTTCATTGAGGGAGTTCTTCCGGTTGCTGCTGGGCGAGGTGGTGCAGCGCCAGCGGGTGAGTCTGGCGGAGATCACCGAGTTCTACGTGGTCAACCTGCTGTCGGAGTACGCGACGGCCGAGAAGCTGTTCACCGCCGAGTTCGAGGGGCGCAAGGAGTCGGAGCCGCTCGCGCTGCTGTACACCCGGGCGCTGCAGCAGGAGCGGGAGCAGCGCATTCGAACGCTCAAGCAGCTGGGCGACCAATCGCTCTACACGGCGGGGTTCTTCCGCCAGTCGCTCGAGGACCGGGTGGTGGGGCCCGGGTACTACGTGCAGATGGGGCGCAAGGCGTATGCGGCCATCGCCGACCTCTCGCCGTCGAGCGTCTTCACCTCCGTGTATCTCGAGCTCGACCAGAAGTTCGGGTCGATCGTCGACGTGCTGACCGAGATCGCCGCGCGGGGGCAGGTGGCCTCCGGGCCGAAGGGGCAGATGCAGGTCTTCGAGGCCTGGTCGCGCACCGGCGACACGCACCTCGAGTCGGTGCTCATCGACGCCGGCATGTTGCCGAAGAAAAAGCTGCTCGCGAACTGAGAGAGGAGAGCGGCCCGCATGTTGGACTCGCTGCAAGCCCAGCTCGAGGCGCTCTACGGCATTCGCTGCGAGGTCCGGGCGAAGGACTTCCTGGTCGACGCCGAGACGGCCCGGGCGCTCGGGGGCACCGGCCGCTCGCGCGAGGAGCTGCTCGTCGCCGAGGACGGTGAGTGCCTCGACCTGGCGCTCTACCTCGAGCCGGCGCTGCTGGATCGGGTGTCACGGCTCGAGGCCGACGCCGACGCGCTGCTCGACGATGAGCTGCCGGGGTTCTGCGAGATCGCAGAAGGGGTCTCGCACTTCGTATACGTGGCCCAGACGGCCGGGCTGTCTCGGCGGGTGTCGATGCTCGAGCTCGAAGCGCAGGCCGAGGTCGACAAGTTCGCGCTCTGCACGCTCCTCCGCTGGGGCACTCACGCGGCCGCCTGGGCGCAGGGGTTGATGGGTACCCTGTTCGAGCGCGTGCGCTACCACGACTCGCTCTCACGCGAGGAGCGTTGGCGCTACGGCGAGGCGAACCGGCTCGCCAAGCGCTACTGCGCGCGGCTGCTCCCGGCCATTCGCGCTCGCCGGCTCGAGGCGTTGCTGGCCGAGTTGCGGCACGCCTACCGGCTCGGCGCCGAGGCGAAGCTCGCGTACTTTGCCCGCTGAGGGTGGCGCCCGGGCCCGTGGGGCGCCGCGAGTGCTCGACGGGCGTCCGCGGTGTACGTGTTGAGGTGACGGCTGCGCGGGGCGTCGCTACAACCGCGGCGGTGGCGGCGACACGGGAGTTCTCAGCGGGCGGCGTGGTGGTGCGCGAGGTCGACGGGCGCTACGAGGTGGCCGTCATTCGCCCCGCGGGCAAGACGGTGACGGCGCTGCCAAAGGGCCACATCGACCCGGGGGAGAGCGCGGAGCAGGCTGCGGCCCGCGAGGTGCGCGAGGAGACCGGCCTCGAGGCCCGGCTCGAGCAGAAGCTGGGCGACGTGAAGTACGTCTACCGGTGGAGGGGGACGACCATCTTCAAAGAGGTCACGTTCTTCTTCTTCCGCTACCAGTCGGGGGTCATTGACGCGGTGACCGAGGCGATGCGCAAGGAGGTTGACCACGCCTTCTGGCTGCCACTGGACGACGCGCCCCAGAAGCTGACGTACCCTGGCGAGCGGGAGATGGCGGGGCGGGCGCGCGCGCTGCTCGCAGCGCCCCGGTGAGGGGGGGCGTCCGCTGGCCCACGAGGTGCGAGCGCTCCACACCCCGTGTGCCGACCCTTGCGCGCTCCGCCCGAGGACCGCCGTGGCGAGCGCTCTTCCGTTGTGCGCCCGGCTCGAACCGGCTAGCCGCAGGGCCGGCCATGCTCACGTCCTTCATCCTGACGCTGCTCCTGTCGCAGACGCCGCCCCCCGTCCTCCCGGTCGAGCCGGTCCCCAGGCCCGGGCCGAGCCTCGAGGCTGTTCGAGCGTCACCGATGGAGCCCGTCGAAGTGGCAGCCTTCGCCCGCTTCGTCGAACAACGGCTCATCACCATCGACTTCGACCAGGCGGCCAACTGGGGAGCGCTCAAGGTGCGCCAGCGCGAGCGCGTCTTCTCCCTGCGTGATGACGACTTCTCCGAGGCGTTCCACCTGGTGCCCGAGGCGATGTTGATGGCCCAGCGGGCCCAGGAGGCGTTCCGCGTCGCTTCGACGCTGCAGATCGTCGGGCTGTCGCTATCGGGCGCCGCTGTGCTGGTGGTCGGGCTCGGCCCCATCCTCGTCGGTTTTTCGGCCTGGCTCCCGCTGTTGGTGGTCGGGCTGGTCGCCTCGCTCGTGGGCCTCGTCGTGGCGTTGGTGTCGGTGCCGTTCTCGAACACCGCGAACGCCTCCTTCGTCAGCGCCGTCGCGGGCTACAACAAAGGGCTGCTCGACCTGCGCCCGGCGTCAGCCAGCGCCGAGGCAGGGAGGGAAGCGGGCGGACTGACGTTCGCGCTGCCGTGAGCAGCGCCGCTAACGGCCCGCTGGCTGGTGGCGCCAGCGCGACTGGTGTCCGTGAGTGGCACGGCACCACGACAAACGCCCCTCCCGGGCAACCAGGAGAGGCGTTGGAGCGAGCACCACCGTCAGGATGAGGAGTTCAGCCGCGAGCGGCGGGCGCGTCGTAGCGGCCCATGAGGGCCTGCCGGACGTCGCGATCGAAACGGACACGGCCGGTCGCGACCTCTCGGAGCGACAGCACGCACGATTTGTTCTTGGACGTCTCTACCATCGGCCGGGCGCCGGCCATCAGCTGACGAGCGCGCTTGGACGCGAGCAGGACGAGCGCGAAGCGGTTGTCGACGTGGGGAAGCGCATCTTCGACGGTGACGCGGGCCATGGTGACTCCTCGGAGAACGGCGAGGGGCCGTGTGTATGGCCCCATGCGGTGGACGTCAAGGCTGACCCCACGCGAGGGACCCAGCCCGTGGTGCCGGGCCGTCAGGGCGCGCCGGCGTCAGGCACCGCGCAGGCGCCGGGCGGCGGCGGCTCACGCAGGCCCGCGCTGCAGCGCGAGGTGATGGCCGAGCAATCCTGGCCTTCGTTGGCGGCGCAGGCCGCTTCGAGCTCCTGGCACCGGGCGGTGAAGGCGGCGCCCAGGGCGTCGCGAATGCAGGCATGCGCGGCGTCACGGCAGCTCGCCTCGTCGGTGCCGGCGTCGAGGCACGAGCGGGCCGCGGCCTGGCACTGCTGGACAGCCGCGTCGTCGAGCCCCACCGGGCCGCGGGGCCCGCGCCCGCCGCCATGGCCTCGGCGCCCGCGTCCGCCGCGCTCCGGCCGCTCACCTGTCAGCGGGCCCATGCCATCACCGGCAGGGCCGCCTTCAGGCCGGCCGTCGCTGCCGGGGGCTCCGCGGCACCCGCCGTCCGAGTGGCCGCGGTCGCTCCGCGGGAGCCCCTCTGGCAGGCAGGCGGCGAGGGCCGCGCGGCAGTCGGCCTCGACGGCGCCGGCCTGGCTCCGACACGCCCTGAACGCGTCGAAGCAGCCACCGACGGCGCCGCCAGAGGCCTGGGCGTCGCACTGGGCGGCGAGCAGGGACGACGACTCGGTGGCCACGTCGACGGACGTGTCGAGGCCACAGGCGGGGAGGACCACGAAGAAAACGGCAGCGGACAGGCGGGACATGGGTGGTTCACCTTTCGTTGGGGACCAGCGAGAGGCGCGGCCCTCTCGAACATGTGGTGTCCGCCACCCGGCGAAAGCGATCACCGCGCCGTGCGCAGGGGCGCGAACGTCAGCCCCAGCTGCAGCATCGGCCGCACCGTCCAGGGCAGCGGGTCGGCCGACTCCGTGGCGGGCCGGTCGGGCGGCGCCCGCGGCGCGCGCAGGTCACCGTCGACCGACGCCGTGACGAAGAGGTCGACCCGTTCGCCCAGCGGGAACCGCCACGTGACCAGGGCGCTGACGAGCGGCGCGGCGGTAAGGCGCGACGGGGCAGGCCGGAGCAGCTCGCCCTCCCTCGAGAAGCGCGCCAGCGAGAACACGTCGACGCCGCCGCCGGCCCCGGCCTCGAGCCGGCCCAGCCGGCCGCGGGCGAGCTCGAGCTGGACGAAGAGGCGGGCCGAGAGCAGCTGGCCCCGCACCGCGGTGGACTCTCCGGTCAGCTCGAAGCCCGGCTGGTAGCCGGCAACGAAGAGCACGCCGGGGCGCTGCAGGCCGAGCGGCAACGTCGCCAGGGCCTGGAGGCTCGCGCCGAAGTCGACCGGGTCCGAGCCGCCCATGAGCCGCGGGCCGATGCCGACGCCGAGTTCGAGGCCGATGGGCGACGCCGGCGGCGGAGGGCGCGGCGGGTCGGGCGCCACCGGGGCCGCGGCGCGCATCGGCGGTCGGGGCGGATCCGTGTGGAGGAGCACCTCGATGGCCGCCGCCACCAGCGCCGCGGCCGTCTCGACGCGTACGTCACCCGTCACGTCGCTCGACACCGCGCGCCGGATGGTGACGGCGCGCGAGGGGCTGTCGACGACGAGCTGCCCCGAGGAGAGATCGGCGTCGACGAAGGCGAGGGGAACGTCGGCGGCGCCGCGCGTCAGGGTGACCTCCAGGCGCCCGAGCATCTCGCCGAGGCTCGCCTCGAAGGCGGGGCTGGTCGCCGGCGCCAGACTTCGGAGCACCACCGTGGGAGACGCCGCCAGACAGGGCACGGCCCACAGCCACCACGCGAGCGCCCAGCACCACGTCGCCGGGGGCGTGCAGCGTCGTCTCGACGTCGCCGCCTCATGTCGTCTGTGATCCATGCTGCGTCGGTAGCCTCGCGGCGCTCAGGGGGGTGACAGTGCCTCCAGCCGCTCTCTGGCACGCCGTGCGTGAATCGACTCAGGGAATTCTGCCAGCAGCTGCCCCCAGGCGGCTCCGGCCCGCGGGTCGTTCATCGCGTCGAGGGCGAGGGCCCGGTGGGCGAGGGCGTCTTCGCGGAGCGCCGAGGGCCCGCCGTCGAGCGTCGCCTCGAGCTCGCGCAGCCCCTCAGCGGGCCGGCCGAGGTCGAGCAGCAGCCGCCCCAGCACCGCGTGGGCGACGACGGCCTGTTCGGACGCGGGGAACCGCGCCGCGAGCTCCCGGTACAGCCGCTCGGCCTCCTCTCGATTCCCGCCCGTGCGGGCGCGCGTGGCGGCGCGGAAGAGCGCGTCGGCGGTGGGCTGTTCGTCGACCGTCACCGGGACGCTGATCAAAGGGAGCGGCGGCTGGGTGGTGGGCGTTGGCGACGGGCTCAGGGGGGGCGGGCTCTTGCGTTGCGGTCCGGCCGCGTGCTCGTTCAGAGGAGGCTCCACGCCGACGACGCGCTGCGGGGCGTCGTCGCTCGCCGGCGCTTCGGGCGGGGGGAGCCCGGCCTCGGGTGGTGGCCGAGCCGGGCGTCGCGCCACCGGCGCCACGGCCGGGGGAGGCGACGGTGCGACGGACACAGGCCGTGAGAGCCCGAGCATCGCGGCCAGCGCCGGCGCCAGGCGGAGCGCCGCGAGGCTGCTGAATCCCACCAGCACCAGGGTCGCCGCCACCATGGCGACGGGGGGGCGCCGGCGCACGGGCGGCGCGCGCTGGGGGAGCCCGGCGAGCGCCCGGGTAACGAGATCATCGACCTGTGGCGCGACGTCGGGGAGCGCGGCGAAGTCGGCGCGAGCCTGCAGCTCGAAGCGGCAGGCCGGGCACACGGCGAGGTGCGCGTCGAGGCGAGCCCGCTCGTCCACGGACAGCGCGCCGGACGCCGCGCGGTCGAGCAGCTCCTCGGGGTGAAGATCGGGCGCCGTCATGGGGTGGGCTCCAGCAGCTCGAGGAGGGCCGGGTCGGCCTCGATGCGCGCCATGAGGGCCTCTTTGGCGAGCCGGATGCGACTGCGCACGGTGTTGAGGGGGACCTGCGTGGCCGCGGCGACCTCACCGAGCGACAGCCCGAGGACGACGCGGAGCGCAAGCGTCTCGGCCTGGACCTCGGGCAGGGTGCCGAGCAGCTCCTGGATGACCGCGCGCCGCCGCTCGGCCAGCACGTGGTCGACGGCCGAGCGCACCTCGCTGAACAGCCCATCGACCTCGACGGCGTCGTCGGTGCGGGCGCTCCGGGTGGCCTGGCGCCGCCTCGCGGCGAGGGCGAAGCGCGTGGTGATGGAGTTGGCGAAGTGGGCGGGCGTGCACTCACCCCGGAACGACGGGAGCGCCTGGACGAGGGCGATCATCGATTGCTGGGCGACGTCATCGACGTCGGGGTGGGCCCGCCCGAGCAGCGCGTGCGCCGTGCGCAGCATGCCGGGCGCGAGCAGGCGCAGCAGTTGGGCCGCCGCCCGGGTGTCACCGCTCGAGGCCTGCTCGGCGAGCGTCTGCGCGGTCGGCGTGGCAGCCAGGAGAGCCATCGAACCCAGTCCCTGTGTCGGCCGCCCCGATGAATCGATCAAAAAATCGCTGCGCTCAGGGTGCTCTTTCGAAACATCAACAGGTTACGAATTGCATCGCGCAAAGAAACGGTGCACGTGTGACCCGGGTCGGGGGTCTCCAGTCCCGAAAAGGAGCAGAGCGATGATCCGATGGGGAACGATTGCGGTCTTGTGTGCGCTGCCAGCGCTGGCCGCTGCGCCGACGGTGACGACGAACTCCGCGTCGTCGGTTCAGGCGACGCAGGCCGTCTTGAACGCGACGGCGAACCCCGGCGGTGAAGCGACGATCGGCTGGTTCCGGCACGACACGGTGAACCCGGGGGCGTGCAACGACACCTTCGGCACGCGCGTTCCTGCGACGAGCGGCACTTCGCTCGGCAGCGGAGCGACGAACGTCACCTATCAGATCACCACCACGGGGTTGCTCCCGGGGACGACGTATTTCTTCTGCGCCATCGTCCAGAACGCGTCGGGCACCGCGTTCGGGTCGATGCTGTCCTTCACCACGTCGGCGCTGGCGCCGACGGTCTTCACGCAGGCCGCGACGGGGGTGACGAGCGCGGGCGCGACGTTGAACGGAACGGCCACACCGAACGGCGCGACGTCGACTGGGTACTTTCGCTACTGGGGCTTCAACCCGGGCTCGTGCTTCTCGGGGTCGGGCGTTCGGGTCCCGGCCACCGGGGGCTCGGCGCTGGGGGGCGGGAACTCGGCGCAGAACTACTTCCAGACGATCACCGGGCTGACGCCTGGCACGCAGTACTGGTACTGCGCCTTCGCCGACAACGTGCAGGGGAGCAGCACGGGCGTGGTGCTGTCGTTCACCACGCTGGTCACCGCGCCGCAGGTCTCGACGAGCAGCGTCACGTCGATCACCTCGACGAGCGCGACGCTTGGGGGCTTCGGCACGCCCAACGGCGCGCAGACGACCGGCTGGTTCCGCGTCGCCGCGAACAACCCCGGCACCTGCAGCGACGCCTTCGGCACGCGCGTGCCCGCCACCGCTGGCTCGAACCTGGGCTCGGGCGTCTCGTCGGTGGGGTTCACGCAGTCGGCCACGGGGCTGTCGCCGGGCACGCAGTACTGGTTCTGTGCCATCGCGCAGAACTCCGAGGGGACGACGGTCGGCAACGTGCTGACCTTCACCACCTCGGCGCCGCCGACCGTCACCACCGACGCCGAGACGCTGGTGACCCCGTCTTCGGCGCGGCTCAACGGCACCGTGAACCCGAACCTGAGCTTCACGACCGCCTGGTTCCGCTACTCGCCGACGAACCCCGGTACCTGCAACGACTCGTTCGGGGTGCGGTTGCCGTCGAGCTTCGGCGGGACCTCGATGGGCTCTGGTGCGACCCCGCTCACCTACGCCCTCGACACGAACCTGCTGCTCCCGGGCACGACCTACTATTTCTGCGCCATCGCGCAGAACGACAACGGCGTGACGTTCGGGGCGGTGCGCACCTTCAACACGCCGCCGGCCGCGCCCACGGTGTCTACGGGCAGCGTGACGGCGTTGACCGGAACGACCCTGACCTTCGGCGGGTCGGCGACACCGCGCGGTGCGGCGGCGATCGGGTTCTTGCGCTACTCGGCCGTCAACCCCGGCACCTGCAACGACTCGTTCGGAACTCGGGTGCCAGCGAGCGGCGGGACGGCCCTCGGCGCGGGGAACTCCGCGGTGTCGTTCTCCGAGGACGTCACGGGGCTCACCCGGGGAACGACGTATTTCTACTGCGCCGGGGCGACCAACTCGGTGGGAACGACGTTCGGCTCGTTGCTGTCGGTGACGACGCCGAACGCACCGACGGTCACGACGTCGACGGTCTCGAGCCTGTCGAACACGAGCGTCGTGCTCAACGGCTCCGTCACCCCGAACGGGGCGAACGCGACGGCCTGGTTCCGGTTCTCGACGACGAACCCGGGCGCCTGTAACGACACCTTCGGAACGCGCGCGCCCACGAGCGGCGGGTGGTCGATCACCTTTCCGCAGTCGTACACGCAGAGCCTCTCGGGCCTGACCCCGCTGACGACGTACTTCTACTGCGCCATCGCCTCGAACGCCGAGGGCACCGGCTTCGGCACGGTGCAGTCCTTCACCACGCCCGATCTGCCAACGATGGTGACCGAGCTGCCCACGACGGTGGTGCCGACGGGGGCGACGCTGGCTGGCAGCGGCAACCCGAACCTCTCGAGCACCGCGGCCTGGTTCCGCTACTCGACGGTCAACCCCGGGAGCTGCAACGACTCCTTCGGCACCCGGCTGCCCAGCTTCTCGAACTTCGCGCTCGGCACGTCGAACATGGCGGTGCCCTTCACCGCCAACGCCACCGGGTTGACGCCGGGCACCACGTACTTCGTGTGCGCCATCGGCGCGAACGCCATCGGCACCTCGTTCGGGTCGGTGCGCTCGTTCACGACGCCACCGGCGCTGCCGCAGGTGACGACCAACTTCGCGGCGGTCTCGTCGGGGACGGCGGCGACGCTGAGCGGCACGGTGAACCCCGGCGGCGGCGCCACCACGGCCTACTTTCGCTTCTCGACGACCAACCCCGGCTCCTGCAATGACACGTTCGGCACCAGGGCCCCGGCGACCGGCGGCACCGCGCTGGCCGCGGGCAACGTGGCCGTGTCCTACTCAGAGGCGCTGACGGGCCTGACGCCCGGTACCACGTACTACTACTGTGCGCTCGCGACGAACCCGGCGGGGACGGGCCAGGGCAGCGTCTTCACCTTCACCACACCCAACGTGCCGGTCGTCACGACCCTGGCGGCCTCGAGCGTCGGAGGCACGACGGCGGTCCTGAACGGGCAGGCGGACCCGAGGGGCGGCTCGACCATCGGCTACTTCCGCTTCGGGGTGACGGACCCCGGCACGTGCACCGACACCTACGGCCCGCGTGCGCCGACGTCGGGCGGCACGTCTCTGGGCGGTGGGTTCGGGGCGGTCTTCTACGCCACGTCGCTGACGGGGCTGGCGCCAGGCACCACGTATTACGTCTGCGCGCTCGCCTCGAACGTCGTCGGCGTGGGCGTGGGCGCGCCCCTCACCTTCACCACGGCGGCGTCGCCGGCGGTCACCACCCAGCCTGCGACGTCGGTGACGGCGACGTCGGGTACGTTGAACGGCACGGCGATTCCCAACAACAGCTCGGCGACGGGGTGGTTCCGCTACTCGACGACGAACCCCGGTACCTGCGACGACGTGTTCGGCACCCGGGCGCCGTCATCGGGAGGCACCTCGCTGGGCTCGGGCCTGGCGTCGGCGCCGTTCTCGGTGACGCCGTCGGGGCTGCTCCCGGGGACGACGTACTTCTACTGCGCGATCGCCTCGAACGCCGTGGGGACGAGCTTCGGCACCGTCGCGTCCTTCACCACCCCGGCGCTGGCGCCGTTGGTGACGTCGGCGTCGACGAGCTTCATCACCGACACCGGGGCGACGCTCAACGGTTCGGCCACGGCGCGCGGTGACGCCACCACGGCCTGGTTCCGCTTCTCGACGGTGAACCCGGGCACGTGCAACGACACCTTCGGCACGCGAACGCCCAGCACCGGTGGGACGAACATCGGCGCTGGCAACGCTGCCCAGACCTTCACGCAGGTGCTGTCGGGGCTGACGCCGAGCACGACGTACTTCTGGTGCGCCATCGCGCAGAACGGGCAGGGCACCACGCTGGGCGCGATCGTCAGCTTCACCACCGTCGCGCTCCCGACCGTGCTGACGCAGGCCGCGTCTCCGGTCACTTCGACGACCGCGCAGCTGAACTCGTCGATCACCCCCAACGGCACCTCGACCACCGCCTGGTTCCGGTTCGCCAACGTCGACCCGGGCACGTGCAACGACACCTTCGGGACGCGCGCGCCCGCCGCTGGTGGCACCAACCTCGGGGCCGGGCTGGTGCCGGTCACCGACGCGCGGTCGCTCTCGGGCCTGCTGCCGGGCAACCAGTACTGGTTCTGCGCCATCGCGCAGAACACCATCGGCACCCGCCTTGGCTCGGTGCTGTCCTTCACCACGCCGCCCCAGGTGCCGACGGTAACCACCACCACGCCCTCGGCGCTCACGGCGACGACGGGCACGCTCACCGGCTCGGCGAACCCCAACGGCGCCGCGGCGACGGCCTGGTTCCGATACTCGACGTCGAGCCCCGGGGTCTGCAACGACGCCTTCGGGACGCGCGTGCCCGCGACCGGCGGAACGGCGATTCCCTTCGGGAACGCGCCGGTCACCTTCAGCGAGAACGTCACCGGGCTGACGGCGGGCACCACCTACTACATCTGCGCCATCTCGCAGAACTCGGTCGGCGTCGCCTTCGGCAGCGTCATCACCGTCACGACGCCGAGCGTGCCGGTGGCGACGTCGGTGATCGCCTCGTCGATCACCAGCACCGGGGCCCTGCTCAACGGCACGGGGACGCCGAACCGGGCGGACGCGACCGGCTGGTTCCGCTACTCGACGACGAACCCGGGCAGCTGCAACGACACGTTCGGCACGCGGGCGCCGACGACGGGTGGCAGCGCGCTCGGCAACGGCACCAGCGCCGTGTCGTACTCCGAGGCGGTGTCGGGGCTCTCGAACGGCACGACGTATTTCTACTGTGCCATCGTGCAGAACGTCGTCGGCACCTCGTTCGGCGCGGTGCAGCAGTTCACCACCTTGAACGCGCCGACCGTCACCACGGGGGCCGCCACCGCGGTCGTCGCGACGAGCGCGACGCTCAACGCCGCGGCCAACCCCAACAACGCAGCCACGACCGGCTGGTTCCGCTTCTTCACGGCCAACCCGGTCACCTGTGTCGACTCGGGCGGCACCCGAGCTCCGTCCTCTGGCGGCAGCGCGCTGGGCTCGGGAAACACCGCCGTTCCGTACCTGGTGAACGTGTCGTTCTTGACGCCGGGCACGACGTATTGGGTCTGCGCCTACGCCTCGAACACCGCCGGGACCTCGGTCGGCGCGCCGGTCACCTTCGTGACGCCGGGCCCCCCGGTGGTGGTGACGGCCCCGGTGACGACGTTCGGCAGCACCACCGCGACCTTCACGGGCACCGTCAACCCGAGCCTGGGCGCGACGACGGCCTTTTTCCGGTACTCGCCGAGCTTCATCTCGACCTGCAATGACACCTTCGGCACGCGGGTGCCGGCGGCGGGCGTCTCGGTGGGCAGCGGTTCGACCGACCAGCCCATCTCCGAGGCGGTGACGGGGCTGACGGCCGACACGACGTACTACGTGTGCGCCATCGCGCAGAACTCGGCGGGCACGCGCTTCGGCGTCGTGCAGACGTTCACCACCACCTCGCCGCCGTTGGTGACGACGTCGGCGGCCACCACCCTGACGGGGACGACGGCGACCCTGAACGCGTCGGTCAACCCGCGCGGGTTCGCGACGACGGGCTGGTTCCGCTACTCGACGACCACCCCGGGCACCTGCAACGACACCTTCGGCACCCGCGTGCCGGCCGCCGGGCAGACGCTGGGGAGCGGCACCAGCTCGGTCACGCTGACGGAGTCCGTCACGGGCCTGACGGCGGGCACCACCTACTTCTTCTGCGCCATCGCGCAGAACGCCGTGGGCACCACCGTTGGCAGCGTGCTGTCCTTCACCACGCAGGGCCCTCCGTCGGTCGTCACCAACGCGGCCTCGTCGGTGGCTGGGTCGACGGCGACGCTCAACGGCTCGGCGACGCCCAACCTCTCGGCGTCGACCGGGTGGTTCCGCTTCGCGACGACGAACCCCGGCACGTGTAACGACTCCTTCGGCACGCGCGCGCCGGCAACCGGGGGCACGGCGCTGGGCTCGGGCTCGGCGCCGGCGGCCTTCACCCAGGCGGTGGCGGGCCTCGCGTCGTCGACGCAGTACTGGTACTGCGCCATCGCGCAGAACGCCGAGGGCACGCGCTTCGGCGCGCTGCAGACGTTCACGACGCTCGCCGCGCCGGTGGTGACGACGAGCGCCGCGACGAGCGTGGCTGCGACGTCGGCCATCCTCAACGGCGCGGGCAACCCGAACGGAGCCTCGGCGACCGGGTACTTCCGCCTGTACGCGTCGAACCCGGGCACCTGCGCCGACAGCGGCGGCGTCCGCGTTCCGGCCTCATCGGGGAGCGCGCTCGGTTCAGGCACGTCATCCGTCCCCTTCACGCAGGCCGCCGCGAGCCTCGTGAGCGGCACCACGTACTGGGTCTGCGCGTTCGCGTCGTCGGCCATCGGCATCGGAGCGGGCGCCCCCGTGTCCTTCGACACGCCGGGTGCGCCGGGGGTGACGACGCAGGCGGCTACGGGCTTGTCGAGCGGTGGCGCCACGCTCAATGGCAGCGCTACGCCGCGCGGCGCCGACACGACGGCCTTCTTCCGCTTCGGGACCGTGAACCCAGGGACCTGCAACATCACCTTCGGCTCGCGCGCGCCCGTCAGCGGAGGGACGCTGGTGCCAGCCGGGGCGTCGGCGACGGCCTTCAGCGCGACGCTCTCCGGGCTGAGCCCAAGCACCACGTACTATTTCTGCGCCATCGCGCAGAACACCTCTGGCACCACCCTCGGCGCCGTCGAGACCTTCACCACGCCGACGGGGCCCACGGTGACGACGGGGACGGCGTCAGCCCTCTCGAGCACCGGCGCCACCGTCGAAGGCACGGCGAACCCGCTCGGGAGCGCGACCTCGGCCTGGTTCCGCTTCAGCGCGACGAACCCGGGCGCCTGCAACGACACCTTCGGTGTTCGTGCACCGTTGACGGCGATCTCGGTCGGGAGCGGCACGACGGCGCAGCCGGTCTCGACGACGTTGAGCGGCCTGACGCCGAGCACGACGTACTTCTTCTGCGTCGTCGCGCAGAACGCCAACGGCCTCGGCTTCGGCGCGGTGGCGTCGTTCTTCACGCCGGGTCCGCCGGTCGTCACCACCACCGCGGCGTCGGGCATCAGCGCGAGCACGGCGCTCGTCGGCGCGACTGTCAACCCGGCCGCTGGCGCGACGACCGCGTGGGTCCGCTACGCCACCACGAGCCCCGGCACCTGTGACGACGCCTTCGGCACGCGCTTCCCGTCGTCGGGCGGCACCTCGCTCGGCAGCGGCACCACCGCCCAGACGTACAGCACGACGCTCTCGGGGCTCACCGGCGGGACGACGTACTTCTTCTGCGTCATCGCCGAGAACGCCGTCGGCAGGACGTTCGGGACGGTGCTGTCGTTCACCACGCTGGCGGCGCCCACGGTGACGACGAGCGCGGCCACCAACGTCACCTCGAGCGGCGCGACGCTCAACGGCACTGCCGTCGCGTTCGGCGCGACGACGACGGGGTGGTTCCGGTACTCGACGAACGACCCCGGCACCTGCAACGACACCTTCGGCACCCGCGCTCCCTCGACGGGCGGAGCGGCCGTGGGCAGCGGGTCGACGGCGCAGCCCTTCTCGCAGGCGGTGACGGGGCTGACGCCGGGCGTGACGTACTTCTTCTGTGCCGTCGCACAGAACAGCGTGGGCACGTCCTTCGGCGCGGTGCGGCAGCTCACCACCAGCGCGGCGCCGCCGACGGCGACGACGCGGCCCACCACGATGGTGACGGGCGTCGGAGCGACGCTCAACGGCACGGGGTTGGCCAACGGCGCGGCGGCGACGGGCTTCTTCCGCTACGGCACGAGCAACCCGGGGACGTGCTCGGACACCTTCGGTACTCGCGCGCCCGCAACCGGTGGCACCCCCGTGCCGACAGGCGCGCAGCCGACGGACTTCTCCGAGGCCGTCCTGGGACTCATGCCCGGCACGACGTACTTCGCCTGCGCCGGCGCCGCGTCGTCGGCGGGTACGGTCTTCGGCGCGGTCGTCGCCTTCACCACGCCGCGATCGCCGACCGTGGTGACGGGCACGGGCCTGGCGACGACCGACACTGCTGCGACGCTGGCTGGCACCGTGTCGTCGAGCGGCGGCGCTGACGGCATCGCCTACGTGCGCTACGGCACGATGGCGACCGCCGCGTGCACCGACACCTACGGCACCCGCTTCCCCGCGAGTGGAGGCGCCGCCTTCACGTCGACGGCGGTGAACCAGGCCTTCAGCCAGGCCGTGACGGGTCTCACCCCTGGAACCCGGTACTACTTCTGCGCGGCGGCGAGCAACGTCGCGGGGACCTCGTTCGGCAGCGTTCAGTCCTTCAGCACGCCCGGCGCGCCGGTGGTGACGACGTCGTCTGCGTCGCTCACCAATAGCCTGATGCCGCGGCTCAACGGCGTCGTGAACCCCACTGGCGCGCCCTCGGTCGCCTGGTTCCGCATCGCTACGGCCGACCCGGGCTCATGCAACGACACCTTCGGGCGGCGCGTGCCGGCGATGGGAGGCACCGCCGTTCCGGCTGGCACCACCGACGTCAGCTTCAGCGAGGTCGCCGCCGGGCTCGAGCCAGGGCGCACCCACTGGTTCTGCGCCGTCGCCGAGAACCCGCTCGGCAAGCGCTTCGGGCAGGTGCTGCAGTTCAACTCCTTCGCCCCGCCGCCCCTCGTCCGGACGACGCCGGCGACCGACATCACCAGCTCGGGCGCGACGCTGAAGGGCACCGTCACGCCCAACGGCACGGCGACGACGGGCTGGTTCCGGGTCTCTGACATGCGCCCCGCGGCCTGTGACGACATGTTCGGCACCCGCGTGCCCGCGATGGACGGGGTGGCGCTTGGGTCGAGCGCCGAGGCGCCGCTGTCGCTCGCCGCGGCGGGGCTCCGCCCGAGCACCCGGTACTTCGCCTGCGCCATCGCGGCGAACATGGGCGGGGCCGCCTTCGGCGAGGTGGTGGAGTTCGCGACGAGGCCCGCGCCCCCGACGGCACGCACGGTGTCGGCGATCATCCAGGCCGACGGCAACGTGCAGCTGTCGGGCACCGTCAACCCGCAGGGGCTCCCGACGACCGCGACCTTCCGCTACAGCCGCACGAGGTCGGACTCGTGCGCGACGCTGCCCAACCCCACCCGTCAGCCGCCGCTCGGCAACGTGGTGCCCGCGGGCTTCACCGAGGTGGAGCAGCAGGAGGTCGTCCGCAACCTGCCGGCTGGCGAGTACTTCTTCTGCATGTACGCGTCGAGCGACGCCGGCGAAGGCAACGGCGAGGTGCAGTCATTCGTCGTCGGGTCGACGATGATGGGGCCGGGGTGCAGCTGCGCGACGGGCATCGAGGGCGCCGGCGCGAGCGTCGTGCTGGCCCTGGCGCTCGCGCTGTCGGTCCGGCGGCGCCGGGTGAAGTGAGCCGCCCTGGGCGGTGCGCGAGCCCGGCGCGCCGCCCGTCGGTGTCGTTGCGCCTTCGACGCTGGCGTGCCGGGTCGACGCCGGCGGCCGAGCGGGCCGAGGCAACGGTTGGCTTCCGTCAACGCTGGCGCGACGGGTCGATGCCGTCGGCCGCGAGCTGCGCCGGCGTGGCCTGGGCCGCCACCGTGCCGGGCGGGTGCTGGTACCAGCCAGTGCCGTCCTCGGCTTCGGGCCGATCGCGCACCTTGAGGATGGTGAACATGCCGCCCATGTCGATGAGACCGAAGGGGCCCTGGCCGGCCTTCATCGGGATCGAGTTCGTCGGCACTGGCATGCCCATCTCGTCCATGCCCGCCATGCCGTCGTGGCCCATCGTCATGTAGCCGGGGATGAGGGCGCGCACGCGCGCGTCGATGGCGCTGGCGTCGGCTCCAACCATGACGGGGAAGCCGTGACCCATCTGGTTCATCACGTGGTGCGTCATGTGACAGTGCATGGGCCAGTCGCCGGGCTCGGTGGGGACGAACTCGAAGACGCGCACCGCGCCGACCGGCACGAGGAACGTCGTCTCCCACAGCCGGGCCGAGGCTGGCACCTCGCCACCGTCGGTCCAGGTCAGCTGCGCCCGAACGCCGTGCAGGTGAATCGGGTGGTGGTCCATCGGAGACAGGTTGCCGATGCGCACGCGCACGCGCTCGCCGACGCCCATCACCAGCGGCGCGGTGGCGGGGTAGGCCTTCGAGTTGAAGGTGAGCACGTTGAAGTCGTTCATCGCCAGCGGGTTGGGGCGCGCCGCGCCGGTGGCCACCGTCCACTCGTGGGCCATCAGCACGAAGTCGCGGTCGACGCGCAGCCCCGTGGGCACCCGCGGGTGGACGACGATCATCCCGTTCATGCCGAGCGCCATCTGCGTCATCTCGTCGGCGTGCGGGTGGTACATGAAGGTGCCGGCGTCCTTGAAGGTGAACTCGTAGGCGTAGGTCTCGCCCGGCGGAATCGGTGGCTGGGTGAGGCCGGCGACGCCGTCCATGCCGTTGGGTAGGATGACGCCGTGCCAGTGCACCGACGTCACCTCGCGCAGCCGGTTGGTGACGTAGAGCCGCACCCGGTCGCCCTGTGTCACCTCGAGGGTGGGCCCGGGCGTCGAGCCGTTGTAGCCCCAGGCCTTGATGCGCAGGCCCGGGGCGAGCTCGTGCTCGAACTCGCCGGCGACGAGGTGGCCCACCTTCACGCCGCGGACGTCCTTCAGCGGCAGCGTCGAGCCGTTGGGTGTCACCACCGCGCGCTGGCCGCCGGGGGCCACCACCGGCTGGCTCGACGCCACGGCCTTCGCGAGGGCCTCTCGGGCTGCGCCCAGGGCGCCAGCCGCCACCGTCAGCTGCATCAGCGCTCGTCGGTTCATGTCAGTGCCCCGCGGGGTCCATCGAGGGAGCGGCGCTGCTGGCCGGCAGCGCCGCCAGGGCGCGCAGCGGCGTCGAGCGGCCGGCCATCAGCAGGTCGAACGACGCCCGCGCCCGCCAGTAGTCGAGGGTGGCGTCGACCTGCGCGACGAGGGCCTCGGTGACGCCGCGCTGCACCTGGAGCAGCTGGAAGACGCCGACCGTCATGGCGTTGTACTGGAGCAGCGTCTCGTCGAGTTGGCGCTTCCGGGCGGGCACGAGGCGCTGGGCGTAGTGGCGCGCGCGCCGGCCGGCGGACTCGACGCGGTTTGACGTCTGGCGCACCGTGGAGCGCAGGTTCACGGCCGCCGCCTCGGCGCGGGCGCGGAGGGCCTCGTACTCGCTCTGCGCCGACAGCTGCCGCCCCTGTTGGCGGTCGAACACCGGCAGCCCGACACCGACGTGGGCGCCGAGCTCCCAGAGGTCTCCGTCTCGCTCACCGTGAAAGCCGGCGGTGAGGTGGGGCAGGGCGCCCTCGGTCTGGGCGAGGCGGAGCTTGCGGCTGGCCCCTTCGGCGCGGCGCTGGAACTCCAGCAGCTCGAGGCTCGCGGTGACGGCGCGGACCTCGGCGTCGGCCAGGTCCTGGTCTTCGGCCGGCAGCGGGAGGGGCCCAGCGAGGGTGAAGCCGGCCCTCGCGCCCGACAGCCCGAGCCGCCGGGTGAGGGCCTCGCGCGCGTCCAGCATCGCGTTCTCGGCCTCGGCGACCTGCACCCGGGCCAGCTCGACGGCAGCCAGCTCGCTGGCGAGCTCGACGGCGGGCAGGTTGCCAGCCTTCGCGAGCTCGACGGCGGTCGCGTACGAGGCCTGCTGGCTCTTCAGCACCCCGAGGCGCAGCTCGAGCTTCTGCTGGAGCGCCTGCAGCTCGAAGAAGGCGACGCGCGTCTGCCAGGCGAGGTCGAGGAGCAGGCCGGTCGCCCGGAGGCGCTCAGCGTCGAGGTTCGCCTCCGCGACGGAGGCGCGGAGCGGCGCGAGCAGGGTCTGCGACACCGACAGCTCGAGCCCGATGTCGAGCTGCGCCGGCTGGGGGCCGCCCGGCCCGCGGAGCTCGAGGTCGAGCTCCGGGTTGGGGAGCAGCCCCGCCTGCACGAGCTGGCCTCGAGCCACGCCCACCTCGGCGAGGGCGGCGCGGGTGTCGGGGTTCGCTAGCAGGGCGACGCGCACGGCGGCCTCGGCGCTGAGGGGGCGCGCGAGCAGCTCGTCGACCTCGGGGGGAATCGCCTCGGGCGCCTCGAGGCGGGGCAGGCGCAGCGCGTCGAGCCTGGCGCGCTCCTCGAGCGACAGCTCCACGCGGCGAACCTCGGGCGCGGGCCCCGGCGTGGCACAGCCGACGACGACGAGGGGCAGCAGCAGGTGCCGCGTCATGGCGTACCTCCATCGGCGAGGCGCGCGAGGAAGGCCCGCTTGCAGGTGGCCGAGCAGAAGAAGGTGGTGACGCCACCGCGCGTCACCGAGCCCCCGGCGGCCTTCGCGGGGTCGATCGACATCCCGCAGACCGGGTCCTTCACCTTCGCGGGGCCCTGCGCGCGTGGCGCTGGCGGGAGGCGGGCGGGCACAGGCTCTCTCGACGTCGAAGGCGTCGGGGGGGCGTCCCGCGGGCCGGCTCGCTCGGGGGCGGCAGCAGGAGTCGGGCTCGCCTCGGCGGCGCTGACCCGCCCGGGGGCCGCCTCGGGCTTTGGGCAGGCGACGAAGGGGCTGGTGGGCAGCTCACAGTCCGCGGCCGACAGCGGGTCGCTGGCGTCGAGTGAGGTGGCAGGGCGGGGCCGGGCGGTGGGCGCGGCGCGCGGGTCGAGCGCACTCCCTTCGGCGGGGCGCTCGTGGAGCGACGGCCCCGCGCACGCCACGCAGCCGGCCAGGAGAAGGATCGGACGCATGGTGAACGGTGATGAACCCGTTCGCGGGCCAGTTTCAAGCGCGCGGCGCAGAGATTCCGTCCGCGGGCCGTTCCTCTGATAAGGGCAGCGGGTGACTCCCATCTCTCCAGACTTCTCGACGCTCGGTCTCTCCGTCCGCTCCCTCGAGGCCCTGCGGCGCAAGGGCTACACGCAGCCCACCCCCATCCAGGCGCAGACGATTCCACCTGGCCTGTCAGGCCGTGACGTCATCGGCTGCGCCGCCACCGGCACGGGCAAGACGGCCGCCTTCATGCTGCCCATCGCCGAGCGGCTCGCCGGGAAGCGGGGCCTGGTCGGCCTGGTGCTCGCCCCGACGCGGGAGCTGGCCCTGCAGATCGCCGAGCACGCCGACGACTTCGGCCGCCCGCACGGGCTCAAGGTGGCGACGCTGATCGGCGGCGTCGGCATGGGCGCGCAGACCGAGGCGCTGAAGACCGCGACGCTCGTCATCGCCACGCCGGGGCGCCTCATCGACCACCTGCAAGAGGGTCACGCCACCCTCGCGCACGTCGAGATCCTCGTGCTCGACGAGGCCGACCGGATGCTGGACATGGGCTTCAAGCCTCAGCTCGACAAGATCCTCGGGAGGCTGCCGCGCAAGCGCCAGACGCTGCTCTTCTCGGCGACCATGGCTGGCGAGGTGGCGCAGTTCGCGAAGTCGCACTCGACGGACCCCGTGCGGGTCGAGGTCTCGAAGAGCGGCACGACGGCGAAGAACGCGACGCAGTGCGTGTACGAGGTGGGGCAGAACGAGAAGGCGGCGCTGATGCTGGCGCTGCTCTCCGAGGACGAGCTCAGCACGCTCGTTTTCACCCGCACGAAGCGGCGGGCCGACGTGCTGGCGAAGGCCATCGCGCGGGGTGGTTACTCGGTCGAGCGCATTCACGCCAACCGCTCGCAGAACCAGCGGGTGCAGGCGCTCGAGGGCTTCAAGTCGGGCCGGTACCGCGTGTTGGTGGCGACGGACATCGCGGCGCGCGGCATCGACGTCGCCGAGATCGGCCACGTGGTGAACTTCGATCTGCCGCACGTGCCGGCGGACTACGTGCACCGGGTGGGGCGCACCGCCCGGGCCTCGGCCTCGGGCCACGCGTCGGCCTTCTGCGCGCCGGAAGAGGCTCCGCTGCTGAAGGACATCGAGAAGCTCATCCGCACGCCGGTGCCGCGCCGCTCGATTCCCCGGGAGTCCGAGGCCTTCCAGAAGGCGATGTCGGCTGAGAAGGCGTTCCGCAGCCAGCCCGGCCACGCCGTCGCGCCGAGGAGCCAGGGTGGAGGTGGCGGAGGCGACTCGCAGCGCCGGCAGAGCCGCGGGGCGCGCGCGGGCCGACGCGGGGGCGGGGGAGGCGGCGGTGGTGGCGCCCGCCCGTCGGGGAAGGTCCTCTTCAGCGGCGGACCCAAGCGCTGAGGCCAGTCCGCGGAGCGACGGGGCGGCGGGCGGGCCCGGGCTTCACGGCGCCATCGAGACGGTCGGCGCCCCGCGCGGGTGCCCGGGCTCACGCCAGGATGCGCTGCAGCGCGAGCTTCGTCTCGGCGGGCAGCGACTCTCCGACCAGCGCCAGCGTGCGCCGCGACAGGAGCCGGTAGAGGCTGCCGAGCTCGGCGGGCAGCGCGTCGAGGTGCGCCTGCACCACGCCGACGTCGCCGCGCACGACCGGCCCGGTGAGCCCGCGCGAGAAGCCCCGCGTCGAGAGCCCCCGGAGCGCCGAGTGCATGAGCGGCACCAGGGCGTTGAATGCCTGCTCCCGCTCGAGCCCCGCGTGCTGCAGCGCGCCCACGGCGGCGTCGGCGAGAGAGACGAGCAGCCCGGCGCTCAGCACCGCTCCCGCGTGGTACGCCGCGCGCCCGCTCTCGGGGACCTCGAGCGCGTTCATCTCGAGCGCGTCGGCGAGGCGCCTCAGCAGCCCGAGCAACTCGGGGCTCGTCGCGGCGAGCGCCGCCGTGTGCCCCTCGAGCGGGTCCGTCGGGTCCGAGACGGCCGCGAGGGGGTGGAACGAACCCACCGCGCGCCTGGCGCCGATCACGGCCGGCCCGAAGGCCGAGAGCGTGAGCGCGCCTGACAGGTGCACCAGCGCCGTCGTCGGGCCGAGGTCTTCGAGCACGAGCTCCCCTGCGTTCTGAATCTGCGCGTCGGGGACGGCGAGCAGGCAGACCTGCGCGGCCCGCAGGTCGTCGTGGTCGGCCAGGCGCAGGCCCGTCAGCGCGGCCCGTCGCACCGAGTCCTGGGACCGGGGGAGCACCGAGAGCGGCCAGCGGGCCCGCGTGAGCGCCCGCGCGACGGCCCCGCCGACCCGCCCGAAGCCGACGATGACCACCGCCGGCGGCCTGCGCTGCGTCACCGGCCTCTTTCGCCGCGCCATCTCCGCCCCCACCCACGCCGCGCGTGGTCACCTCGTTCGTGTTGCCACCAACTCCACGCCGCCACCACCGCGCCGCGCCTCACGCCGCGCCGTCGCCCCGCACGAAGTGCAGCTGGTCTCCGGCGAGCTCGATGCGAACGAGGTCGCCCTCGGCGAAGTCCCCCGCGAGGATGCGCTCCGCCAGCGGCCCCTCGACGAGCCGCTGCACCGTCTGCCGCATCGGGCGCGCACCGAGCGTCGGGTCGAACCCGCCCTGCTTGAGCAGGTGCTGCACCACCTCGTCGCCGGCCTGGTACGTGATGCCCTTCTCGGTCGACAGCCGCTTGCTCGACTCGGCGATGAGCAGGTGGGCGATCTGCGCCACCTCGACCTCCTTCAGCGGGCGGAACGCGCAGCGCTCGTCGATGCGGTTCCACAGCTCGGGCGGCAGCGCCTTGCGGGCCAGGTCGGCGGCCTGTGTCTCGTCAGAGGGGGCCTTCTCGGCGGCTCCGAAGCCCACCGCGCGGCCCTTCACGCTGAAGGCCTCGGCGCCGAGGTTCGTGGTGAGGATGACGACGGTGTTCGAGAAGTCGACGTGGCGGCCCTTGCCGTCGGTGAGCCGGCCCTCTTCGAGCACCTGGAGCAGCAGCAGCAGCACCTCGCGACACGCCTTGTCGATCTCGTCCAGCACCACCACCGACGACGGGCGCCGGCGAATGGGCTCGGTGAGCTGCCCACCCTCGCCGAAGCCCACGTACCCGGCCGGCGAGCCGATGAGGCGTGAGACG
>JADCJJ010000300.1 GCA_020247085.1 Myxococcaceae bacterium
CCCGAGATGTTCGGTGGAGGCGGTGCCGAGCTCTCGGCGGCGACCGACGTCTATCTGCTCGGCTCGATCCTCTGTGAGGTGGTGACCGGCCGACCGCCACACCTGCGAGGGACGACCCAGGCGATGTTCCAGAGCGTGCTGCGCTCGGAGCCCGAGCTTCCCAGCGACCTGCCGGCCGAGCTCGAGCTGCTGATTCGACGTTGCATGGGCAGGGTTCCCTCGAGCAGGTACGTCAGCGCGCTCGAAGTGCGGGGCGCGATCGAGGCGTTCCTCGAGCGCCAGGGCTCGCGTGAACTCGAGCAGCAGTCAGAGAGCCGGGCGAGCGAGCTGCTGACGCTCCTCAAGGGACCGGCGGATCCGGTGCGTGTGTCACGTCTGTTCGCGGAGTGCCGCTTCGGCTTTCAGCAGGCCCTGCGCGTCTGGCCAGAGAACGCGCCCGCGAAGGCCGCCCTCGCGCGCATCACCGGTGAGATGGTTCTCTTCGAGCTGAAGCAGGGCTCGGTTCGTTCGGCTCAGGCGCTGCTTTCGGAGCTGAGTGACCCCCCAGCAGACATGGTTGCCGCCCTGGCCCGGGCACAGGCCGCCGAGGCCGAGAAGGCGAGAGAGCTCGAGCGGTTGCATCAGGTCGCGCTGTCGGTCGACCCGCTCACCGGCAGCCGCGTTCGCATGCTGCTCGCCGTCGTGCTCGGCTCGCTGTGGGCCATCTCTCCGCTGCTGATGGGCCGCTACCATGCGGCCTTTCCCAATCAGGACGAGACCCTGCTCTCACTGCCGGTTTGTCTCGCCAGCCTCGTCCTGATGATCATCGTGGCGATTCGAACACCGCCCGAGCGCCGCACGCAGCTGAACGTGCAGATCGCCAACGTGATCCGCTTCGGCATGGGGCTTCAGCTGAGCGCGCTGATCGTCTTCTCGGTCTTCCTGGGGGGACTGGGAGAACGGACGATGCTCATCCTCCACTTCTATTGGTTCCTCTTGACGGGTGTCGTCGCCTCGGCAGTGGTGCGCGAGATCTGGCCCGCGCCGGTGTGCTTCCTGCTGACGTTGTTCCTCGCGCTCCGCTGGCCGGGCTGGCGCTACGAGTTTGCCGCGTTGGGGTGCGCCGGGTTGCTCGTCACCATGCTCGTCGTGTTCGTGCGCCAGACGAGGGCGCTGGGCGACCGGGAGAAGAAAGGAGAAGGTGCGCTGCGGGGAAGGCAGTGAAGGGGGGAGACGGCGGCGAGAGCGAAGAGGCGGAGAAGGGCCTCTGGGAGCGCAAAAGGGGGCCAGCGAGCGGTGGCGTTCCCGGGCGGCCATCGCGAGAGGGTCACCAGCGGACGGAGGCGCAGGAGGCACGGCTTCGCTGGAGCTCCACCGCGTCGGCGTCTGCCGAGGTGTGCGACCGTGCCGCACCTCCCGCGTCGAGCGCGGGCTGCCAGTTCTGGGCGTACACCCATCGCGCCGGTAGGCTCGACGCTTGATGCGTGGCCCCCACCCCAACAGGAGAAGCCGAGCATGACCGCCCTCTTCCATGGACGTTTTGCCATCATTCCGCTGGCGTTGGCGCTCGCCTCGGCCACCGCGAGCGCCGAGGACTATTACGTGTCGGCTGCGCGCGGGAAGGGCAAGGATGCGACGAAGGAGAAGCCAGCGAAGGACCTCGGCAACCTGGTCGCCAGGCTGAAGGACGGCGACGTCGTGCACATCGCCGAAGGCACCTACCTGAGCCGGGACGAGGCGGGCTCAGACTCGGTGCCTGGCGTTCAGCTCATCGGTGGGTACTCGGATGACTTCAGCACGAGGGACCCGTGGGGCGCGCACCGCACCATCTTCGCGGGGACCAGCGCCATCAGCGGCTCGACGCAGTACCGGCTCATCGTCGAGGCGAAGAACTGCCCAGCCGAGGTGAAGGTCGACGGCATCATCTTCGACAATGGCCCGCGCAATCACTACGCGGATGAGAAGAACCTGCTCATCCTCCGCCGGGCCGATGCGCAGAAGGGCCTCAACGCCACGCCCGAGTCAGGGGCCATCAAGCTGGACCTCGGGGTGCAGTGCTCGGCGGTGGTGCAGAACACGGTCGTGCTGAACACCGCGCCCACGGGTGGAGCCATTCAGGTGAAGCTGGGCCGCGAGGGACGCGCGTCGATTCGCAACAACCTGGTGGTGAACAACACGGGCGAAGGCATCTTCGTGCAGAGCAGCTGGAAGCCGCGCGACGGAAAGGGCCTGCCGGCGTTCACGGTCGAGAACAACACCATTCTGTTCTCATGGAAGCACGACCCCATCGCGACCTACGGCGGCAACTCGCTGAAGATGGATCAGGAGGTCCAGTTGGTCGCGAGCAACAACGTCTTCGCGTTCGGCGACTACGGCGGCGTCGACAACATCAAGCAGGCGAAGGGCATCACGCTGAAGAACAACCTCTTCGTCGGCCACAAGCTGTACGACTACCGGGAGTTCAACACCTCGGTGAAGGTCGCCGAATTCGAGGACGAGGCGGACCAGCTCAAGGACAGCGGCGCCAACGTGTCGAAGGCGATGAAGTTCCCCGTGGGGGAGCGCTTCGCGAAGCTCTACGCCGACCGCCCGGAGATCAGCCGCGCCGAGGTGGACGCGAAGGCGAAGGTGAGCACCTCGGGGGCGAACGCCATACGCTCGATGCTGGGCCTGCCGGTGCAGGCCGGTGACGTGACCCTCGACGCCAACGTCTTCTTGCCGCGCATCCAGCTCGACGAGGCGCTGCCCGTGGGGCTCGCGCCGTACGATGGTTTCGGCTGCAAGAAGCCCTGACTGCCGTCAGCTCGCGAGGCGGCCCTCGAACGCGCTCGATGAGCGTCGCCCGCGCGGGCCCGGCCTCGCCTCGATGCCTTTGCGGCCCGCCGGCGTCACGGCGGCGGCAGTGGCGGGAAGAACGAGCAGTTCGAGCGCTCCATGCACGGCTCGAGCGCCACCGTCTTGCCGCCCGAAGACAGGTACACGCCGAAGACGTTCATCAGCAGCGAGCCGAGGTCGAACCGCATCGCCGGGTCTGGAATGGGGAAGCTGTGCGCGCCCCTCGGGTCCATGAAGGGCAGGATGGCGCCGACGGTGCCCTCGAGCTTCTTGCTGGGGCCGAAGGCGCGGAGGGGAGGTGACAGGCGGGGCGCGCCGAAGCCGTCATCGCCCCCGGGCCGCACGCTCTGGAAGACGTCGACGTCCATCAGCACCGGCCGGCCCATCGGGTCGAGGTAGCGGCGGGTGCGCTCCACGCCCTCGACGAAGCCCGTGTCGATGAGCACCTGCTGCGTCGACTTGCCGTAGCGCGGGTCGACCTGACGCACGTCGAGGAAGCCCGCCGCCCGCATCAGCGCCGCGGCCGTCGAGATGGGCACGCCGGGGTCGCCCGTCATCGGCACCAACAGGCCCAGCGTCGAGACCGTCTGGCCGTCGCCGTACGTCAGCGTACGGGTGCCGTCGTAGAAGGGCGCCATGTTCGCCGGGTCGGCCGACTCGAGGGCGATCTGCCCCAGCGCCAACAGCCGCCGCAGCTCGGGCGAGCCGCGCCGAAGCCCGTAGCCGTCCTGGAACGCGGTCAGCTTCGTGCCCGCCGGCAGCGTCTTGCCCTCGAACGTCACCTCGCGGTCGAGGGCGTCGACGACGAAGCTCGGAGTCACGCCCGTCGGGTCGCAGCCGGCCTTCGGCTTCGACGGCAGCTCGGCGTCGTACAGCTCGATGCGCAGCGCGTCGCCCCGGTCGCTCGGCACCGACAGCCGCAGGCGCCCGTTTGGCTGCACCCGCGCGCACCGCCACTCTCCGTTGGCGAGGTTCCGGGCGACGGCGAGCTGCCCCGGCCGGAGCGTCGGCAGCTTCGCCAGCTTCACCTCGACGTTCTTCACGCCCGACGGGTACATCACCGAGAGCGTCGGGTTCGCCGGCCCGTCGCGCACCAGGAACAAGGGCGCGAACATGCGCAGCACCAGCGGGTTCTTCACCTGGCCGAGCGCCGTGCGGGAGCCAATCTCGGACAGGTAGCCGCCCGGGAGCACCGGCAGCATCGCGTCGAACTCGGGCTCGAGCCCACCCAGCAGCGACGACATGATGCCGCCGAGCGACGCCCCGGCCATGTAGATGGGCACGCCCGGGCCGCCGAGGTCGACCACGCCGTCGCCGTCGAAGTCGCCGGCGAGGTCGTCTTCGACGCCGTTGCGGTTGATGTCGATTCTCCACGTGCGCTTGCCGTCGAAGCCGCGCAGCACCTGCACCAGCCGCATCACGTCGAAGGCGGTCTGCTTCACGGTGTCACGGCTGTGGGGCACCGAGGCGGTGAAGAAGTCGGCGCCCGGGTCGGGCACCCCGTCGCCGTTCTGGTCGTACGCCCGGCCCCGCAGAATCGCGTTGGCCAGCGGCGTCACCCCGAAGGACTCGACGATGCCCGACAGCAGCTTCAGGTCCTCGTCCGCCACCCCGACGCCATGGCTGACCGCGTCGATGCCCACCGTCGCCAGCCCGAAGCGCGCCATGGGCCCCTGGAAGATGAGGCTGTCGAGCTTCGACCCGGTGTGGCCGTGCACGAAGATGACGACCGGCGCCGGGCCGGCGCGGTTCTTCGGCACCGCGAGGAACAGCGGCACCGTCTCGTCGCGCACCGTGGCGACGCCGCGCAGCGGGTCCAGGTCCATCGTCTGCAGGTACAGCGGCAGCTCGTTGCCCTCGCTGTCCTTGCGGGGGAAGAACTGCGGCGACACCATCGTCGGAGCCGCGAGGAAGTCGATGGAGCGCAGCCAGCTGCGGAACTGGTCCTTGCCCTGCTCCGACACGCTGTCGCCGCCGACGAACCCGAGCAGCTGCTCGCCGAGCTGGAGGAACTGCGCGCCGGGGACGATCTTCGTGTTGGTGCCGCGCCCCATCGAGCGCCGGGCCTCTTCGACGGTGGCCATCTCGGCCGGGTACCTGTCCTTCAGCCAGGCCAGCGGCCCCAGGCCCTTCATGCCGTTGCGCACCGCGACGTAGTCGGCGGTGACGGACTGCGTGGTGAAGCTCCAGGTGAAGGCCACGTCGTCGAGGCCCAGGCCCTGCGTGGTGAGGCACTCGGGCACCGCCGAGAGGGCCTGCGTCTGCGAGAGGTGATTGACGGCGGGGAACGGCGAGCGAATCGGCGCGCCGTCTCTTCCCTTCAGCCGCGTCGTCAGCACCACCGCGTACGTCGTCGCCTCGCGCATCGGCTCGAGCGGCCGGGCGATGAGGGTGTTCGTCTCGTGCTCGTAGAAGCCGATGACGTCGAACGGCCCGCCGGTCTTGCCGTCGAGCGTGTTGGGGTGGTCGAGCACCCCGTCCATGTCGGTGTCCTCGCCGGGGTCCATCACGCCGTCGCCGTCGAGGTCCTCCTCCTGCTGCTCGAACATGAGCTGCTCGAGCGCGCCGTGCGGCTCCTCGGGGAAGTAGGTGCGGTCGTCGGCGACGAGCGGGAAGTGGCCCTGGCCGACGTCGAGCAGCACCGGCTGGCAGTAGCCGGGAGAGCCCCTCGTCACGTCGAACACGTACAGCGCGTCGTCGGCGAGGTCGGCCGGCGCCTGGTGCCGGGCCTTCACGTCGGCGACGTCGAGCGGCGTCGAGAACGACACGGTGATGGGCGCCAGCGTGCCCCAGCCCGAGACGCCGTCGAGCGTGCGGCGAATGGCGCGCTCCCACTTCGTCGGCGCCACCTCGATGGCCGCGTTGATGCGGCGCTTCGTCGGCGACAGCGCGTCGAAGCGCGTGGCGAAGTCGTTCGGCAGCGGCACCTCGGGCAGGGGCAGGTGGAAGACGTCGAAGGTGACGACGGGGCCGGGCCCCTCGACGGTGGCGCGGAGGCCCTGCGGCGGTGGGGTGCAGGCGAGGGCCGGGAGGCAGAGGACGAGGAGACGCTTCATCGGGCGAACACCTTTTCACACCCGGGCCCGCGAGGGCCATGCCGGGGCGCCGTGGTTGTGCGGCGCCGCGCCGGGGGCGGGGTTATCTGCCGGCGCATGTTCTCCTTCCCCAAAGCAGACGATCTCCCCCACGCGCAGCGCCTCTCCGGCCCCCTCGAGCAGCGCGAGTGGCTCGTCGCTGGCGAGTTGCGGCGCTTCGAGGGGCCGCTCAACGAGGTCGTCTCGCCGGTGCGGGTGAAGACCGACAGGGGGCTCGAACCGGTGGTGCTGGGCTTCACGCCGCTGCTCACCGCGAAGGAGTCGGAGGAGGCGCTGGAGGCCGCCGTGAAGGCCTGGGACAACGGGCGCGGGGCCTGGCCGACGATGCACGTCTCGGAGCGCATCGCCCACGTCGAGCGCTTCCTCGTCGCCATGCGCGCGAAGCGGGCCGAGGTGGTGAAGCTGCTGATGTGGGAGATTGGCAAGACGCTGAAGGACTCCGAGAAGGAGTTCGACCGCACCGTCGACTACATCGTCGACACCATCTCGGCCCTCAAGGAGGCCGACCGGCACGCGACGAAGTTCCTGCAGGAGCAGGGCATCATGGGCCAGGTGCGCCGGGTGCCGCTGGGCGTCTCGCTGTGCATGGGCCCGTACAACTACCCGCTCAACGAGACGTTCAGCACCATGTTCCCCGCGCTCCTGATGGGGAACCCCGTCATCTTGAAGCCGGCGAAGTTCGGCGTGCTGTTGGTGCAGCCGCTGCTACAGGCCTTCCGCGACTGCTTCCCGCCGGGCGTGGTGAACGTCATCTACGGGCGTGGACGCGAGACGGTGGGCACCCTCATGGCCAGCGGGAAGGTCGACGTGCTGGCCTTCATCGGCACCAACAAGGGCGCGTCCGACCTGAAGAAGCTGCACCCCCGGCCGCATCGCCTCAAGGCCGTGCTGGGCCTCGACGCGAAGAACATCGGCATCGTCACGCCCGACGTCGACCTCGACGAGGCCGTCGCCGAGTGCCTCGCCGGCTCGCTCTCGTTCAACGGCCAGCGCTGCACCGCCATCAAGCTCATCCTCGTGCACCGGCGCGTCGTCGAGGCCTTCCTCGAGAAGTTCGTCAAGGCTGTCAACGGGCTCAAGGCCGGCATGCCGTGGGAGCCCGGCGTGACGCTCACCCCGCTGCCCGAGCCGAACAAGACCGACTTCCTCGCCACGCTGGTGGCCGACGCGACGAAGCAGGGCGCGAAGGTCATCAACCCAGGCGGCGCCGAGGTGACGGGCTCGTACTTCGCGCCAGCCGTCATGTACCCGGTGACGCCCTCGATGCGCCTGTGGCACGAGGAGCAGTTCGGCCCCATCGTGCCCATCGGCGTGTGGGACGAGGAGCAGCAGGTCATCGACGCGGTCGTCGACTCGCCCTTCGGCCAGCAGGTGTCCCTCTTCGGCCGCGACGCCGCGCAGGTGGGCCGCCTCATCGACGCCTGCGCGCACCAGGTGGGCCGCATCAACCTCAACTGCCAGTGCCAGCGCGGGCCCGACGTGTTCCCCTTCACCGGCCGGAAGGACTCGGCCGAGGGCACGCTGTCGGTGAACGACGCGCTGCGCGTGTTCTCGATTCGCACCCTGGTGGCGGCGAAGACGACCGAGCCGAACAAGAGGGTGGTGCGCGACATCCTCACCCACCGGCACTCGTCGTTCCTCTCCACGGACTACCTCTTGTAGGTCCGACGCCTTCGTCAGCCGCGGGCGAGCTCGCTCGAGGCGGCGGCGAGGGCGGTGAGGAGGGCCAGCCCGAGGCAGAGCCAGGCCAGCCGATGTGCCATCACCGCCTTCGGGTGGTGCGGCCTCTTCGCCAGCACCTCGCTCACGCGCCAGGTGCGCCCGTACCGCTCGCGCTCGAGCCGGTGGATCGTGTTGGCGAGAATGCTGGCCGTGGCGAAGCACGCGAACACGACCTGGGCGGCTTCGAGTGGCGTCATCGGCGCTTCCTGACGTGGGCTTCGCTGGGTGATTGCCCGGCGCCGCTGACGGTGTGTGTCACGACCTGACGACGGGCGCTTGCGGGCCCGCGGCGAGCGTGGTGGAGCGCGCCTCCTTCCGCCTTCGGGGAGTCGCCATGCGCCTGCTGGTCGTCGTCGCCTGTCTGTCCGCCCACCTCGCGTTGGCGCAGGACCCACCCGACGCGGGCGCGCCTGAGGCTGGAGCGGCGCCGGCGACGCGTCAGGCCGAGGCAGTCGCGCCCGAGAAGGCGCCGGCCATCTCCGTCGCGGTCCACGGCTCGCTGCGCCTTGTCGGCACCGGCGTCAGCGCCTTCCCCCTCGACGCCGACGGCACCCCGCTGTCGCCCACGCCCATCGAGACCCGCGTGCGCCTCGCGCCTGAGCTGGCGTGGCGGAAGTTCAGGCTGATGAGCGAGTTCGACCTGGCGACCGGCGCCGTCCTCGGCACGCCGGGCCCGTCGCTGGTCGCCGCGCGCGTGCCCTTCCCCTCGCTCCGGCCGGCCGAGCTGCGGCAGCTCTTCCTCGAGTACCGCTGGGCCTGGGGCGGCGCGCGGCTGGGCTTGCAGACCAACCACTTCGGCCTCGGCATGCTCGCCAACGCGGGCGCGCGAGACGCCGAGCCCGGCGACTTCGGCCACCAGCACTTCGGCTCGCTCGCGCTGCGCGCGCTGCTGCTGAGCCGGCCCTTCATGCCCCTCGGCGGCGGCTGGGTCGCGGTGGAGCCGGTGGCCGCCTTCGACCTGGTGGTGCGCGACTCGACCGTCGACCTGCTCGACGGAGACCGCGCGCTCCAGGGCATCCTGGGGGTGCGCCTCAACGTCGACGAGAAGAACCAGCTGGGGCTGTTCGCCATCTATCGCAGCTCGCGGCCGCTGAACTCGGACACCGGCGAGCGCTCGACCGACGTGCTCGTCATCGACGCCTCGGCCCAGTGGACCTTCTTCGACCGGCTCGACCTCGGCGCCGAGGTGGCCGGCATCACCGGCACCACCACGCAGACCCGCACCCCCGAGCACCCGCTCATTCAGGTGCGGCAGCTCGGCGCGGTGGCGAAGGCCTCGTACAGGGTGGGGCGCTTCGGGTTCCTCCTCGACTGGGGCCTCGCCTCGGGAGACGCCGACCCGTACGACGGGCAGCTCACCAACTTCCGCTTCGACCGCGACTACAAGGTGGGCCTGGTGCTGTTCGACCAGGTGCTCGGCTGGCAGTCGGCCCGGAGCGCGTGGCGGGCGTCAGACCCGGCGCTCGTCGGCTACCCGCCCGAGGGCATCTCGCTGCTGCCCACCGGCGGTGCGGTGACGGGCGCCTGGTACCTCTTTCCGCGCGCGCGCGTGCGAGTGGGCGGCCTCGTCGACGTCTACGGTGGCCCGCTGTTCGCGTTCGCCACGGCCCCGCTGACCGACCCCTTCAACACCCGCGTGCTGGCCGGCGGGGTGCCGGTGAACGCGCTCAATGGCAACGGCTCGGGCATGCTGGGCACCGAGCTCGACGTCGGCGCCGCCATCAAGCACCGCTTCGACTTCGGGCTCACCCTCTCAGCCATCGCCGAGGGCGGCGTGCTGCTTCCCGGCGCGGCGTTGTCGCAGGCGAGCGGGCGGCCCATGGGCAACGTGTGGCTCGGCCGGCTGCGGCTCCAGGCGACGTACTGACGCCCGCCGCTCGACGCGCCGTTGCTGAAACCCCGCGAGGGCGTGCCCCTCGTCAGGCCGTGGCCCGGCACCCTCCCACGGCACGCGTCGAAGCCCCTCGCCCTCGACGAGCCGCGCTCGCCTCGAGGCGGGCCGTCAGTCGAGCGTCACGGTGAGGTTCTTCACCGCCCCCCGCTTCGGCGCATCGCAGGCCTCCTGGTTCGAGAAGCCCTCGGCCGGCAGGTTCACCGTGGCCTGCGAGACGCCGTCGGCCAGCGCCCCGCACCCCTGGGCCGTCATCACCCCGCCGTTCTCGCAGGCAATCTCGAGGTCCCAGCACACCGAGATGGCGCGGCTGCCAGCGGTGCGCCTGACCTCGCAATCGACGCCGCCCGGCCCCGGCGTACCGCAGTCGACGCGCGCCTTCTCGAGGTCTCCGCCGCGGGACGAGGCCTCGTCGACGGTTGGCAGCGCGACGGCCCCGATGAGGCCGAGTACCCCCAGCCCCCCACAGCACAGCAACGCGAGCGCGCAGCCGAGGCCCACCACCCACTTCCAGTGCTGCGAGAGCCACCCCGGCGCGGCAGGGGCGGGCGGCTGGGGCTGTGGCGTCATGCCGCCGTTTTCTCCGCCAACCCAGGCGGAGGCAAGCGCTCCGCCGTGCGACGTCGCCTCGTGGCCGCGGGGGCGAGCGGCAAAGAGAACCTTCCGGTGTCTCTGGAGCCTGGGTTGGTGGTGTACGCCAAGAGGTTTTGGGTGAAAGCTTCGCTGTCACTGCCATGCCCGAGGTCTCCGTCATGCTCTCCTGTGTCATCGCCGTCATCGCCGGCGCGCTCGGCTGGTCGCTCACCGAGTACGGCCTTCACCGCTTCGTCGGGCATGGGCCGCTGCGCAAGCGCCGGGCCCTGTGGTTCCTCGCGCCGACGCTCCCGCTCGTGCTGTTCCAGGAGGAGCACCTCGCGCACCACCGCGACCCCCTGTACTTCGCGCCGACGTGGAAGAAGGCGCTGGCGACGGCGGTGCTCCTGCCCCTCATCGGCTCGCTCGCCGCGCTGGTGGTGGGGTTCGCGCCGGGCCTGTGCTTCGGGGTTGGGTTCGCGGTGACGTACCTCGGCTACGAGGTGGTCCACCGCCGCATTCATACGCACCCTCCAGCCGCCGCATACTTCGCGTGGCTGCGGCGGCACCACCTGCACCACCACGTGCGGGCCGCCACCAACCACGGCGTCACCTCACCGCTGTGGGACGTGGTGTTCAGCACGCGCGAGGTGGCCGCGCTCGTGTCACTCCACGCGCGCCTGGCGCCCCGCTGGCTCACCGACGAGGCCGGCGCCGTGCGGCCGGAGTTCTCGTCGGAGTACCGCGTCGTCGGCCAGCCGCGCGCCTGACCCGCGCACAGGCCACCCGGCACCACGGCTCGTCGAGCCTCGCGCCAGCCCCCTCGACACGGGTCACTCGCCGCAGGCCACCGCCGTCACGGGAACCGCCGTCGTGGTGAAGGTGAACTCGGTGGCCCCGACCTGGCTCGTGGGCGGGTTGCCCGTGAGGAAGGTGTCGCAGCCGAAGTACCGGCGGGTTCCGCTGAACTCTCGCGTCTCGAGGCGAACCCGAAAGAGCGGACTCGTGATGGTGAGCGTCTCACGCGCGATGAAGGTCACGTTCGTGCAGCACATTCCGGCGCCGTTCCCGTAGGTCGAGTCGCGGAGCACGGTGTTCGTGAGCGCGTCGGTGATGACGATGCGTGCGTAGGCGGCAGAGTCGAACGTCCCGTCGGCGACGTTGATCTCGTACTGGCTCGTGCCGATCTGCCGGAGTTGGATGCTGAAGAAGAAGTCGCCGCGGAGGTCGCAGAACAGGGTCTTCGTCACGTCATCGGTGCGGGTCGCCAGCGAGCCCGCGGGCAGGCTCGGCAGGTTGAGCGCCGAGGGCGTGCGATGGACGCCATACGAGCGGTCGCTCATGCCGGGCGGGACGGGTCCGGCGAGCGTGAACGCCACCCGGCTGACGCCGCCGTCGGGCGAACTGGTGAGCTGGCGGGCAACGGGCAGAAGGCCTCCGTCGCCCAGCTGGCGGAAGACGGCCAGGCCCCCGCCGTCGGGCTGGCCCCAACCCCGCGCCAGCGTCGAGGAGAGGTCGGCCACGACGAGGCTCCCGGCCCCCAGCGCACCTCCAGCGAAGTTATCGAGCCGCAGCGTCAGCCGCGCGCTCCCGGCGTCGGGTGAGAACGGGGCCGAGGCGCACGTCGCGGCGCACGAGCCGTTTCCGTCGTCGTCCTGGAATCCGCTCGCACAAGCCGCGCAGTCGGCGCCGGAATAGCCTGTGCCGCATTGACACCGGGCCGTACCCGTCACGTCTGAACAGGCACCGTTGACGCCGCACGAGAGGGTCGCGGTGGCGCAGGTCGCGAGGCACGAGCCGTTCGAGTCGTTGTCCTGAAAGCCCGGCGCGCACGCCCGGCAGTCGGGCTGCGCGTACCCCACCGCGCAGGCGCAGCTGGCGCGGCCGCTCGAGTCGTTGCAGGTTCCACTCGGTCCGCAGGTCGAAGGAGAACACCGGGGTTCGCAGACCCCGTCTCCATTGTTGTCCTGCTGGCCCGCGGCGCAGTCGGAGCACCCGGCGTCACCGAAGCCGCGGAAGCAGGCGCACCGCGCGACTCCGGTGACGTCGGAGCAGGTGCCGCTCCCACAGCCGAGCGCGGCGAGTCGGCAGGTCGGCAGGCACACGCCGTCGCGGTCGTTGTCCTGGTAGCCGTCAGCGCACGCCCGGCAGTCTGGCTGTGCGTAGCCCGCTGCGCAGGCGCAACTGGCGCGGCCGCCCGAGTCGTTGCAGGTGCCGTTCGGTCCGCACGTCGAAGGGGAGCAGCGGGGCTCGCACACCCCGTCTGCGTTGTTGTCCTGCTGTCCCGCGGCGCAGTCGGAGCACCCGGCGTCACCGAAGCCCGGGAAGCAGGCGCAGCGCGCGACACCCGTGACGTCGGAGCAGGTGCCGCGCCCGCAGGTGAGCGCGGCGAGCCGGCAGGTCGGTAGACACACGCCGTCGCGGTCGTTGTCCTGATAGCCGTCAGCGCATACCTCGCAGCGAGCGCCAGCACGCGACCCGGCGCACACGCACCGCGCCGTGCCTCCGCCGCTCTGGCAGGTGCCCGCGTAGCCGCACGACAGCGTGGAGCAGTCGGGCAGGCAGACCCCGTCGCCATCGAGGTCCTGAAGGCCCTGCGCGCACTGGCCGCATCGGTCGCCGGTTCGACCTGGGGCGCACACGCAGCGGGGGGGCGCGTCGGTGAGTTCGCAACGGCCCGCGGCGCCGCAGTCGAGCGGACAACTGGCCGTCATCGCGCCCGTCGTCACGCACTCGCCCGCCTCACAGCGCCTGCCCGCAACTGCCGCAGTTTTGCGAGTCGACCTTGAGGTCGACGCAGCGCCCTGCGCACTCGACGCAGGGCTGCGGGGTTGGGCCGACACACCCGACGATGCCGACGACGAGCAACACAGAGAGCCAACGCATGAACATGCCGGGACTC
>JADCJJ010000301.1 GCA_020247085.1 Myxococcaceae bacterium
CCATGGTTGTTCTCCAGCAACCTCGCGATGCGTGGCGACTTCGTGATCGGCGAAGACTTTGCAGCTGGGTCTGGGTGGAGGTCGTTCATGGCAAACAAGAAAGTCCTCGTGGTCGACGATTCACCCACGATTCGCCAGCAGGTGTCGATGTGCCTGACGAGCGGTGGGTACGACGTCGTCGAAGCGCAGGACGGGGTCGAGGCCCTCACCCGGACGGCCGGCGTCTCGATGTGCATCTGCGACGTCAACATGCCGCGCATGAACGGCGTCGAGTTCGTCGAGAAGATGGGCGGTGGCGCGATTCCCATCGTGATGCTCACGACCGAAGGCCGGCCCGAACTCATCGAGCGCGCGAAGAAGGCGGGCGCCAAGGGATGGATGGTGAAGCCCTTCAAGCCCGAGCACCTCTTGTCCGTGGTGAAGAAGCTGGTCGGGTGACGTCATGGCCTCGAGCTGGGGAGACCTCGCGCGGCGAGCGGCAGCGTCGCTGACACAGGGCGCAGGAAAGGCAGCAGAGCTCGTCTCGGTGGCCTTCGTGGCCATCGATGGCTCGTCTGGCGCCGTGCATGCGCTCGTCGACGGTGGCCTCAGCGCCGAGGCGGCCGTGCGCTTCTCGCAGCACTTCGCCGAGGTCTGCTTCGCCGATGGGCGGCCGATGCGGGTCGTCTCGACGACGCGCTCCTCCGGGGCTCCGCTCGGGGTCTCGCTCTCACCAGTCACGCGTGGAGTCTCGTGCTGTGCCGAGGCGAGCGAAGGTGACGGCAGCCTCGTTCGCCGGTTGCACATCGCGCGCTCCATCGCGGCCGCGCAGTCACTCGCCGAGTCATCCGTGCTCGACATCGGCGTCGAGGTGCGCGGCATCTTCGAGCTCGCGCGGACGCAGACTGGCAGCCTCGAGGGCCTCGTCTCGCAGTACTCGGCGGCCACCGGCCAGGACACCATCGCGAGCACCATCGACTCGCTCGGCGACACCGTCGGCACGCTGACGCAGTCGCTCGTCGAGCGCGTCGGCCAGCAGGCGAAGTCGCTCGAGCAGGCGCACCAGTGGACCAACGACATCGTTCGGCTCGGCGAGTCCATCGGCACCATCGCGGCGTCGGCGCGCATGCTCACCTTCAACGCGCGCATCGAGTCGGCGCGCATCGGCGACGCGGGCCGCGGCTTCTCGGTCATCGCGCAGTCGATTCAGGACCTCGCTTCGCAGATTCGCGAGACGAACGACGCCGTCGGCGCGCTCGCCGGGAACCTCGCGCGCGCGCTGCCACTGCTCGGGTCAGAGGCGCAGGCCATGGCCGGCGACGCCAGAGAACAGCTTGGAGCGCTCACCCAGAGCCTCGAGCGGGTTCGTCAGCAGCTCGAGGTCACGCGCCGCGAAGCGCACGACTCCCTCGTCAACTCGACCGACAACGCCTCGCAGCTCAAGGGCCGCGCGAACCAGGTCATCGAGAAGCTGCAGTTCCAGGACCGCACGCACCAGATGCTCGAAGAGGCCAGGCAGCAGGCCGACTCGCTCTTGCGACTGCTCGGCGTCGACGAAGGCAAGGTGGAGCAGACGCTCGTCGAACAGGTGGGGTGGCTCGGCAAACAGCAGGACGGCAGGGCCCAACAGAAAGAGGCGGGCTCCGTCGAGCTGTTCTGAAGACGTGGTTGACGGTTCGAGATGCTCATGCTGCTCCGCGAACGTTCGCTGCCCCTGCCCGAGGCGAGACCGGGCGGGTTCCGACGTGGGCGATGACGCACGGGCTCGCGCTGTGCTGTCCCTGTTCGCGTCGCGTCGTCGACCCGAAGCCAGAGGTCGACGTTCGAGGTGGTGCTGCCGTGGCCAGAGGACGTGGTGGCTCCGCGCGTCGCTGCGTGACGTCTCGCGACTCGCTATGACGAGGTCATGTTCAGCCGCGTGAGCTTCCTCTGCGTGATGATGTTCGCCGTGCTTGCGCGCGCAGAGGAGCCACCAGTCGGCGCCGAGGCGCGCCTGCTGATGTGCGGCTCCTCGTCGGCGGTGCAGCTGAGCGTCTTCACCTGGGAGGTCGTCGATGGCCGCGTGCGGGTGCACCAGCGTACGGGAGCGCTCGACACCGGCGCGCAGCCGCCGAAGTCCAGCGGCAAACCTCCCGTCGGCTGTCCCTTCGGCCTGCCCGCGCCGTCCGCAGCCTGGCACCTGCGCGAAGTCACCTCGTTCGAGCGCACCGCCTCTGGCTGGGTCGACGCGAAGGGAAAGCCGGTCTCGGTGACGTGCACCGCGCGAACCATCAGCGCCGTGCGCAACGCGACAGCGCTCGTCCCCAACCCGCGGAGCGACGGCTGCGGCGGTTCACGCCAGCTCATTCTCTCGGGCGGCCCACGGGTCGAGGTGCCTGTGGTGCGCTGTGTCGTGAGCCGTCAGGACGAGGCACCACTGACGCTCACCTTCGGTGCCGAGCGTGTGGCGTCGGAGAATGACTGCGGCGGCGGTGGCGACTGGCGCATCAACGGGTGAGACGGCTCAGCCCATCCACCCTGCGTCGATGGCGGGCGCAGAGTCGAAGACGGCGAACTCTCTCGCGCGGTTCTTGATGGGAACGTTCAAGGTTCGCAGCGCCTCGATGACGAGCTCGAAGCGCCCGTCGGCGGTGCTGCGGCCCACCTGGTACGAACGAACGGTGACGAAGCGCTCGTTGCCTGACTTGCGGAGGTTTCGCGAGACGTAGCCTCCGTGGGCCCGCACGGCCGCGAGCAGCGTCGCGTCGTCGAGGCCATCGGGCAACACCACGGTCGCGTGGTGCTCGAAGTACACGTCGTTGGGCAGTGAGGCGCCGTCGGCGTCGGTGTCGGGCGCTCCGAAGGCACGACCCGTCGCCTCGAGCTTCATGCGCGTCACCTCGAAGCCGTCACGCACGAGCGCACGCGCGAGCTCCAACACCTGCTCACGGGCCTGGCTCAAGGTGCCGAGGTGATAGCTGCCCGTCATCGGCTGCTCGTGCTGCGCGGTCGTCTCGGGCATCACGATGTGCAGGCACTTCACCTCGAGCCGCGCGCACGTCGCTGCGAACGCGGTCATGTCGCATGGCTTCACGGTGAGGTGCGCCTCGAAGTAGCCGGGCGTGCCATCGCCTCGAACGTGCGCCGCGAGCTCGAGGTACGGGCGCTGCCGCATGTTGACGAGGAAGCTCGAGGTGCCGAACTCGGCGAGCGTGCGGGTGTAGCCGTCGGGTTGCCAGAGCCGGTCCCACCCGTAGCCGCCGGTGCCGCGGGGAGCGGGGACGATGAGGCCTTCGGCGCGGCCGGTGAACAGCTGCACGTCGTCGGCGCTCGTCTTGACGGACAGGAGGAACAACCCACGAAACCGGGGTGAGGGGCAAGAGGCGAGGTGGCGGCGGACGTGGGGGAGAGGCTGTGTGGGGAGGCGGTCTCGGCGCGTGCAGGAGTCG
>JADCJJ010000302.1 GCA_020247085.1 Myxococcaceae bacterium
CAGCAAGAAGTCGTGGTTGCCGGCGACGACGACCTTGTGCCGGTGGGGCAGTGACCGCAGCCACCGCGCCACCTCGTCGAGCTGTGGCCGCGTTCCCCGGGGCGTCAGGTCTCCGGCGTGGATGAGGACGTCTCCGTCGGGCACCTCGAGGCGGTGGTGACGCCCGTGGGTGTCGGCCATGGCGACGCAGCGGAGTGACGGCATCTCGACGTCAGCATAGGGCATCGCGGGGCTGCGCCGCCGCTGAGGGCCGGCGCGGGCCCCGGAGCCACCGCCGCCCGTCAGTCGAGCATGAGCGCGTCGTAGATGACGGCGTCGCCGGTGCGAGGGTCGACGAGCACCGTGAAGGTGGACCCGGCCTTGAGCCGAAGGTCCCACGCCGGCTTGAGCTTGCCGCGGCGGTTCTCGAAGGCGATGAGCTCGAGGTCGTACTCGTCGCTCTCGGACACCACCTGCACCTCGCCCGAGGGGCGCCGGTATGCCCACTTCCACCGGTACCCGACGAGGCGCTGGTGTCGCGACTCCGTGAGCTCGAGGACCAGGCCGGGGGTCGCCACGCCCTGGGCCAGCAGGTGCCGGTAGCGGGCGCGCTCCGCCTCGAGCCCGGCGTCGAGGTAGCCACCGCGCGCCACCACCTCGCGGGGCGGAGGGCCCGAGAGGGCTCCCGGCAGCGCGGCCCGCGGCAGCGCCTCGAGCCGCTCGTCGATGGCCCGCTCGGCGGCGTGCTCTGCCCGCCGGTGGAGCCACCAGGACAGCCCGGCGCCGACAGCCGTCGCGCTGGCCACGAGGAGCAGGAAGGCAGTGCACGCGAGGACGTACGACACGGGAGCCGGTGGGGTACTCGCGTGGGGGCTCCGTCGCAACTCCGATGGTCGGCGCGGCCCGGCGCCTTCGTCGTGACGGGGCCGCGCCGGCCGGTGCTACGGTGCCTCGCGATGTCGCGCGTGCGCCTCGAACGCCTGTGCATTCTCTCGCGCCAGCGCACGCTGTACTCGACGGCCCGCCTCGTCGAGGCCGCCGAGGCGCTCGGCGCGCGCCCCATCGTCATCGACACGGTGCGCTGCACGATGGTGATGGGGCCCGACGGCTCCAGGTTGTTGTACCGGGGCGCCGCCGTCGAGGGGCTGTCGGCCGTCATCCCGCGCATCGGCGCGTCCATCACCAGCTACGGCATGCAGGTCGTCAACCACCTCGACGCGATGGGCGTGCCCGTCGTCAACCGAGCCTCGGCCATCGCGCGCAGCCGCGACAAGGTGCGCTGCCTGCAGTTGCTCGCCGCCGCCAAGGTGTCCGTACCGCGAACGGTGATGGCCAACGACACCTCGCACATCGTACGGCTCGTCGAGGCCATCGGCGGGCTGCCGTGCATCATCAAGCTGCTGCGGGGCACGCAGGGCGTGGGGGTGATGATCGCCACCACCATGAGCGAGGCGCGCTCCATCGTCGACACCTTCACCTCGCTCGGCCAGGAGATCTGCCTGCAGGAGTTCATCGCCGAGTCGAGCGGGCGCGACGTGCGGGCCCTGGTCGTCGGCGGTCGGGTGGTGGGGGCGATGCGGCGGCAGGCCCGGGCCGGCGAGTTCCGGTCGAACATTCACCGGGGCGGCGAGGGCAGCCCCATCACGCTCGACGACACCTTCACCAGGACGGCGCTCGAGGCGGCGCGGCTGGTGGGCCTCGAGGTGTGCGGCGTCGACATGCTCGAGGGTCGCGACGGTCCGCGCGTCATGGAGCTCAACTCGTCGCCGGGCTTCGAGGGCCTCGAGAGGGCGACGAAGCAGGACATTGCGAGCGAGATGGTGCGCTACGCGCTGTCGAAGCGCTCCGGCGGTGCGCCGGCCGTGGACGCGCCGCGCTCCACGCCGTGAGCGGCCTGTTGACCGCAGTCCTGGAGGGGGGCGGGTGGGTCGGGTGCGCGCGTCACCATCGGGGCGTCGGGAACCGGGGCCCTCGCCACGGCGTTCCACCGGTCGCGCATGCTGACGCTGGCGGCCGTCTCCCTCGTGGCGTTGACCCTGGCGCCAGACGACTACCTCGCGCGCTGCCCGGAGCCGGTGCTGTCGCCTGTGCGCGCCGCGGGGCGGGTGGCGCGGCTGCCCGGGCGCGGCGTGGTGACCTCGGTCGAGGGCGGCGTGCTGGGGGCGACGCTGTGCGCTTACGAGAACCACGAGGTCATCGAGGTGCGCCTCGAGGTGAGGCCGGCGCCCCGGGGGCTGCGGGTCGGCGCGGTGCTCGAGCGCGGGCGTGCGCTCGGGCGGGCCGCCGTCACGCTCGACGGGGTCTCCCCGTCGCGCTTCTTCGCGCGGCACCCGCACCTGTTCGACCCACACGGTGAGCCGGTGCTGGTGGTGGTCGACGTCGAGGCCCACCAGGCGCGACGCTTCGAGCGGGGCGTGCCGACGGGCGCGTGGGAGGTCGGGCGAGGGCAGGGTGAAGGGGTCAAGGCGCGGCGGGGTGACCTCAAGACGCCGCGCGGGCTCTACTTCGTCACGCACAAGTCGACGGGTCCGTTCACGGGGGCCTTCGCCGGGTACTACGGCGGGCACTGGGTGAAGCTGAACTACCCCAACGCCGCCGACGCGAGGCGCGGGCTCGAGCAGGGCTGGCTGTCGGTGGCGGCGGCGGCCGAGGTCGAGCGGGCGTGGTGGCGGCGGGAGCTCACCGCGCAGGGCACGCGGCTCGGCGGCGGCATCGGCTTTCACGGGTGGGTCGGCCCGTGGCGGGGTGACGTCGAGGGCTTCGGGCTGTCGTGGGGGTGCGTGGTGCTGCACCCACAGGACGTGGCGGACTTCTACGCGGTGGTGCCCATCGGCGCCGCGGTGGTGCTGCGCTGACGCCACCGTCCGGTCGCCCATCGAGGCGACGGCCGACTGGGCGTCACCGCGGGCGACGGCCCTGGCGCGCGGCCGTCACGGGCACGTGCCGTGACGCTGCGCCGACAGGCCCTGCACGGCGCCGGCGCCACCCGCCTGCACGTTGAACTGTGGCGCCGTGAGCACGGGGCTCGACGGGCCCACGCACCAGACGCCGATGGAGGGCCCGCCCGCACCCCGGCCGCCGGCGCCGCCCGGCCCGCCATGGCCGCCCGCGCCGCCAGTGCCACCGTCTCCGCCTGCCAGCAGGGCGAGCTGCTCGCCCAGGCCTCCGCGGCCGCCAGCGCCGCCGAGGCCTCCAGGTCCGCCGGCGCCAGGTGCGCCGCCGGTGCCGCCACCTTGCGTCGAGAAGGTGCACCGGTCGAAGGCGGGAGAGGCGTTGACGAGCAGCACCGCGATGGAGGCGCCGCCCGATTGGCCGCCGGTACCGCCGAGGCCACCGCAGCCTCCGGCGCCCGTTCCACCGGCGCCGCCGCCGAGCGCGATGAGGCCCGCGTCGGGGTCTTGAGCTGCTCCTCCGCCACCCGCGCGCTGGCCGGGCTGACCCGGAGCGCCGGTGCCACCATCGCTGCCGTCGATGGGGCTCCACCGGCGATTGACGATGAGTCCGGGGCTGGTTCCGTCGGCCGCAGTGGCCCCGGCGCCGCCGTCGAGCCCGCGCGCGCCATCGAGCCCGGACCACGCCGCGCAGGGAGCGGCGGTGCAGACGAGGCCTGCGCCCCCGCTCGCGCCGCCATCGATGGTCTCGCCGTCGAGCGATGCCGCCGTGCCGCCGCGGCCGCCTCTCAACCCATCGGCGCCACACGTCGACGCGCCGCCCGCGCCCGGGTCGCCACCCTCCAGGCCTGGCCCCCCAGCGCCGCCATTGGCTCCGGCCGGCCCGCTGGTCCCGGCGAGGCCGTCGCCGCCGCGGCCGGCGACGAACTCGGAGCGCGAGAAGGTCACCCCGCCGGCGACGTCTTCGACGACGAGCGCGTACACCGCGCTGCGGGACGAGGCGCCGTTGGGAGTCGAGACGCGGAAGAAGTCGAGCGTGAAGGTTCCGCCGTCGCCCGAGACGGTGAGGGGCTCGGTCAACGTGGGCCGCGCCGCGGTGCGCCTCCAACCGTTGGTGGAGTCGTAGCCGCCATAGATGCCGAAGTTCCACGTCCCGAAGCCCAGCGCCTCGGGGTAGGTGCCGCTCGAGACGAGGACCTGCGGCCGGCCTGCGTCGAGCGCCTGGGCGATGGTCTGAAGGGGCGAGGTCCGGGTGCCGGCGTTCGAGTCGTTGCCGGTGACCACGTCGACGAAGACGGCGAGTGTCAGGTCTCCATCGACGCCGTCGCAGTTCGAGTCGAGGCCGTTCTCGTCGGGCAGGTCCGGTCCAGGCGAGGGCACACAGCCAGCGTCAGTCGAACCGGCATCGGTGCCGCCGTCCGCGCCCGCCGAGCCACCTGCGGACCCGCCCGCGGACCCACCCGCTGAGCCGCCCGCTGAGCCGCCCGCCGAGCCGCCCGCCGAGCCGCCCGCCGAGCCGCCCGCCGAGCCGCCCGCCGAGCCGCCCGCCG
>JADCJJ010000303.1 GCA_020247085.1 Myxococcaceae bacterium
AGGCCACCCGCGCCGGAAGGCCTCCAGCAGCACCGACGTCTCTGGCTGCCGCGCCCCCGCCGTCTCCACCCCACAGGCGTCTCCTCCTCACCCCTGACAGGCCCTTCCCTGGGGGCACCAGCAGTCCTTCGGGTGGGACGGCGATGAGGCGTGACGGGGCCCGCTTCCCGCGTCTGCGCGCCGTCTGCCACCCCGCCTCGCGGACGGCAGCCGCGGCCCGAGGTGCGGTCGCAGCCCGTCCAAGAAAGCGCTCTGGTCGACAGAACGGCGAGCGCCTTCGCCGCTCGAGGTCAGCGGCCCTCGACCTGCAGCCCCGTCTTCCTGGGCGCCTCTTCCTCGCACGGCTCGAAGCCCGACGTTCGGGCTCGGTCGGCTTTCTTCGACGGGCTGCTAAAGAGCAGGGCGATGCCGTGGTTCGTCTACATGGTGCGCTGCCGCGACGGCTCGCTCTACACCGGCATCACCAAGGACCTCGACGCGCGGGTGGCGGCGCACTCGGCGGGGCGGGGCGCCCGGTACACGCGCTCGCGCCGGCCGGTGACCCTCGTCTACAGCCGCCGCGCCCGCGACAAGTCGGCGGCCCTGCGTGCCGAGCACCGCCTCAAGCGGTTGACGCGCGCCGAGAAGCTGGCCCTCACCGGCGCTCCGGCGGGGCTGGCCCGTGTCCGCCGCCGCACGACCTGCTAGGGAGTCGGCGTGTTTCTCATCGTCTGCGGCCTGCTGCTCCAGCTCCTCGCCGTCGCCTGCTGGGTCGTCATCTTCGTGCACGCGTTCCAGCGCAGCCTCGGCACCGGCGTGATGGTGATGTTCATTCCCATCTACAACGTCGTGTACGCCTTCACGCAGTTCGAACACCGCCGGAAGGGCGTCATCCTCGCCGGGGCCATCGGCGGGCTCGTGCTCGCCGTCATCCTGCGGACTGCCGGTACGACCCTGGAGCCCGCGCCGTGACGCCGGCCTCCGCCACCGCTCATGCCTGCGCCGTGGGCCTGGCTGCTCGTCATGTCGATTGACGCGCGCCCCCGTTCAGCCGCCGGCGCCCGGAGCGCTCCATGACGCCCACCCCCACCGTCGAGGCCGTGGACTACGCGCTGTCGGGTGCCGAGCTGGGCGCCTGGCGGCTCGAGGACAAGCTTGGCGAGGGTGCCATGGGCACCGTCTACCGCGCGCACCACCGGCGCACCGGGCAGGCGGCGGCGGTGAAGGTGCTCAAGGCCGAGCACGCCAGGAACCCGGACCTCGTCCGGCGCTTCATCGCCGAGGCGAAGGCGGTCAACGCCATCAGGAACGAACACATCGTCGAGGTCTACGACTTCGGCCAGGAGAAGACGCGTGACGGCGCCTCGTGCGCCTACTGCGCCATGGAGTTGCTCGAGGGCCAGCCGCTGTCGGACGTGCTGGCGCAGCACTTCACCCTCGCGCGCACCGCGAAGCTCACCGCGCAGCTCGCTGGCGCGCTCCACGCGGCGCACCAGATTGGCGTGGTGCACCGCGACGTGAAGCCCGAGAACATGTTCCTGCACCGCCGGGGCGACGACCCCGAGTTCCTCAAGGTGCTCGACTTCGGCATCGCCAAGCTGCTCAAGCCCATCGGCGATCTCCCCGAGTCGGCCACCGCCGCCGGCGTCGTCATCGGCACGCCCGAGTACATGGCCCCCGAGCAGGCCATGGGCGAGGCGACCGACCGCCGCGCCGACGTCTACGCGGTGGGGCTGGTGCTGTACGAGCTCATCACGGGCGTGCAGCCCTTCCGCGGTGACACCTTCGGCAAGCTGCTGGTCGAGATTACCTCGAGCCCGCCGCCCCCGCTGCCCGACGTCACCGCCCTCGGCGAGCCGGTGCACCCGGTGCTGAAGGACATCGTGATGCGGTGCCTCGAGAAGGCGCCGGCGCAGCGCTTCCAGTCGGCCGAGGAGCTGGCGCGGGCGCTCGAGCCGTTCGCGACGGGCACGCCGGTGAAGCCGCTCCCGCCGGTGTCGCCGGCGCCGTCGGCCAGCGACCGCCCGAAGGCCACCTCGGTCATCGACACCTCGGCGGTGCGGCCCTCGCGCGCGCCGATGGTGGTGCTGGCCCTCGTCGCCCTGGCGCTCGCGCTCGCGGCGGTGGCGCTCCTCCGCGGGTGAGGGGCCCCGCCCGGCCCACCGCGCGCACGGGCCCCGTGCCGCGAGCTGCCGGGGCGGTGGTGCTCGCCGGCCCCGCGCGGAAGCCGCTCGAGCGGGTGAGGGGCGAACCTGCGGTCGCCGGGCGTCAGCGCGTGCCCCAGCGCTCGTCGCGCACCGTCACCAGCGCCCAGGGCAGAATCCACTGCAGCGCCACCACCGAGAAGACGGCGTACAGCACGCCGTAGACCCACCGCATGCTGCGCTCGAAGCGCAGGTAGTAGGCCGCCGAGAAGATGGCCCCGAGGGCGAGCGCCACCACGCTGCGCCCGACGGTGGTGACGTTGGTATCGAAGAGGCGCGGCAGCTCCATCAGGGCGACGGCCACCAGCACGAAGCGCAGGTTCGACACGAAGAAGGTGACGATGGGTAGCAGCCGGTGCCGGGCGCGGTAGCGCGTGAACATGAAGCGCGCGAACGAGAAGCCCTCGACGATGTAGCTGCGGTCCCAGCGCAGGAACATGCGCGACAGCTGCGAGTACGTCGTCGGCACCAGCGTGTTCACCACCGCGCTGCGCTGGTAGACGGTGTCGTAGCCCTGCCGCAGCACGATGTTGGTGAGCGCCTGGTCTTCGCCGTGGTTCACCGGCCGGCCGAGGAAGCGCTGGTTCTCCCACTCGTCCATGTACGGGAGGATGATGGACTTGCGGAACGCCGACAGCGCCCCCGGGCAGCAGGCCACCGTGCGGTACACCGACTGCGCCGCGCGCCCGTAGTCGAACGCCAGCGTGTACTGCACCTCGAGCATGCGGCTGATGGCGTTGTCGCGGTTGAGCACCGCCACCCGGCCCGCCACGCCGCCCACCGCCGGGTCCGCGAGGAAGGGCGTCACCATCTCGTGCACGGTGCGCGGGTCGATCTCCGAGTCCGAGTCGATGGTGACGACGAAGTCTCCGCTCGCCGCGCGGATGCCGGCCACCAGCGCCGAGCGCTTGCCGCGGTTGCCCGAGAAGCGCACCAGCTTCACCAGCCCGGGGAACTCACGGCGCAGGTGCTGCATGTGGAAGAAGGTGTCGTCGCGCGAGCCGTCGTCGACGACGATGACCTCGAGCTTGTCCTTCGGGTACGCGCACGCGGCCACGCTGCGAATGCTGCGCCCCACCATCGGCCCCTCGTTGTACGCGGGGATGATGACTGACACCTTCGGCCACTCGACGTCGGGCGCGACGGTGAAGGGCTGGTAGCGCAGCCACAGCACGCCCAGCAGGGCCGTGTAGAGCGTCTGGATGAGGGCGATGGCGCCGATGGGGTGCGTGGCCATGGCCAGCAGCATCGAGGTGGCGCCGGCCTCGCTCGACCAGCCCAGCCAGGCCATCGAGACGACGGCGCCAGCCAGCGGTGCCGCGCCAGCCAGCATGTTGCCGAACTTCCTCCACCTCAGGCTCATGTCGCGAAGGCGTGTGTAGCGCAGGTGCCCCATGGCGTCAGCGCCGGGAGGAGCGCCGGCGGCGGCCATCAGCTCGCCGATGGAGGAGGGCGGTGGGGCACCCCGTCGTAGCGGAGGACGCGCGTTCGCCAGACGTCATCCACCCGGGCCACCGCCGCCGGCGCCCACCCGTGGAGCGCGAAGGTGCTCGTGACGATGACGACGGGCGCGCCGGGGCGCTCCGAGAGCAGCTTGGCAGCCAGCGCGCGCATGCCGCCGGTGAAGAGGTAACAGACGAGCACCTCGGCGCGCGAGAGGTCGGCGCGCAGGAAGTCGGCCCGGCGGACCTGCAGGTTGGGCAGGCCGCGCGCGCGGAGCCTCGAGACGAGCCAGGGAAGGAGCGACGCCTCCCAGGCGATGACGCGCGCCTTTGGGCAGTGGCGGGCGAGCGCCACCGCCAGGCCGCCCCAGCCGCACCCGAGCTCGTGCACCTCGCCGTGCACGGTGGGCGGCACGAGCGACAGCACTGCCCGGCGGGCTGGCCCCGACGACGGCATGGGCGAGATGCCGAGGCGCAGCGTCGAGCCGATGACGCTCCCGGCGGCGAGGGCGACGACGGCCAGCACGACGAGCTCGAGCCAGGGCACGTCGTGCACGGAGGTCACCAGCGCCTTGCCCGGGGCGTGTCGGCGGCGCTGCTGCACCCGGGGACGCCGCGCGCTCGCCTGAAGACCACCTCTCGCGTCAGCGCAGGCGGCCCGAGGCCCGGCGAAACGGGCCATCGCGATGGCCGTGGCGTCGGGCCAGGGGGCCGAACGCGCGTCGCGTCCAGCACATGCTCCATGGTTGGCGCGACGTCGGTCCTCACCTCGTCCTCGGTTCGTCGCGCGCCGTTCCTCACGCGGCCACCCTCTGACGGTAGTCACCTCGTCGCCCTGGCGCAGCTCCCATGCTCGACCCGAGGCGTGACGCGGGGGTGGCGCGCTTCGGCCCGGCGCAGCGAGCGCGTCGTCGCCGGCTCGACCTGTCGTGTGTGTCCGCTGGCGGCGCGAGGTGGCGGGCTTCGGCCCGGCGCAGCGCTCGCCGCAGCCTCCGTACGTCGGTCGTCGGCCACCTCGGCCCGGCTTGCGTGCTCGAGCGCTCGCTGGAAGGCGCGCGGTCAGGCCTCGGTCCGGCGCGCGCCCAGCCGCACCACGAGTCGGTAGGCGAGCAGCCCCAGCACCACGAAGAAGCCCAGGACGAACATCGGCGCGAAGACCGCGAGCAGGCTACCGGCCACGGCGACGACGTTCTCGGCGGCCGACACCACCGGTCCGCCTGTGCCCAGCGTCGCCGCGTGCACCACGGGGCGCGCCACCGCCTTCGTCGCGTGCACGCTCAACGCCGTCACCAGCCCGCACACCACCAGCAGCACCGGTGACACGTCACGCAGTGCCCCGCTCCCCGCCGCGAAGACGAGCGCGCCCGCTACCGGCCGAATGAACGTCTGCAGCGCGTCGTTGAGGTGGTCGATGGCGGGGAGCTTGTCGACGGTCAGCTCGATGACGAGCAGCACCGCCGTCACCGCGATGACCGCGGGGTGCGTCAGCACCAGGAAGGGCTCCTCGAGCCGCAGCACGCCAAGCCGGCCCAGCACCGACACCACCAGCAGCGGCACGTAGGCGTTGAGGCCGGCCGAGCCGGCGAGCCCGAACCCGGTGAGCAGGTGTGTGACGAGCATGATGGGCGGTACGAGGCGGAGCGCCGTCGATTTCAGGGGTTGCTGCTGACACATGTCGAAATGAGGGCCCCCCGGTGAATTCTGGTCTGGTCGCATGCTAGGCGCTGTCGCTTCGAGGTGGGAGCGTGAGCGGTCGCCAGGTGCGCGGTGCCCTGTATGTGGACCAGGTGCGGCACATCCGCCGCAACCTCCCAGCGTGGGTGACGACGCTGTCGCCGGGCGACGTGGCGCTCGTGGCTCCGCGGGTCGACCTGATGGCCTGGTACCCGATGGAGGCCTTCGAGCGCTTGATTCACATCGTCCTCGACCAGGTGGTGCGCGGAGAGACCGACGCCGTTCGCCTGTGGGGGCGGCAGCAGGTGGGAGCGGCCGTGTCGGTGGTGCCCGGGCTGGCCCCGTCAGACGGGGTGCGCGGTGCGCTGTCGACGTATCGCGCGTTTCTGGCGAGCCTCTACGACTTCCCGGTGGTGGAGCTGGCGTCGCTCGATGACGAGCACTGCACGCTCTCGCTCGGCTTCGGACTGGGGCCGCGCGCCGAAGAGGCCGCGCTCTGGCTGACGGCTGGCTTCCTCGAGGAGTTCGTCTCGATGGCCGGCGGCCGCGAGGCGCTGGCGCGGCTCGACCAGAAGGGCTGGGAGTCGGGCGCGCCGCGCTCATCGGTGACGGTGCGGTGGACGACGAGGCTGCCCAGCCCGAGGCCGTTCCTCGCGCGGCCCCGGGTGCTCGTCGTCGATGACGAGCCCCTGGTCGCCCGCGGGCTGACCCGGTTGTTGGCGCCCGTCGCCGACGTCACCTCGGCCTCCGACACGGACCAGGCCCTCGCGCTGCTGGCCTCGCGCCCCTTCGACACGGTGGTGTCTGACTTTCACATGCCGGGCCGCGACGGGCTGTCGCTGCTGCGAGAGGTCGGGGCCCGGTGGCATGACGTGAAGCGGGTGCTCCACTCGGGCTCGATGCCGGGCGAGGCCGTCAAGGCCCTGCGCGCCGGAGAGCTCGACGAGTGCATCGACAAGCCGGCGCCGCGTGACGTGTTGGTGCGCGCCATCTCGACGCCGCCGAAGCGGTGACCAGCGCCACGGCCCGCGAGCCTCGGGCGGTGGCCGAGGGCGCGACGCCTTCACCTCGGGACGCGCCCACGCTCCACGTCGGGGCGCGCGCCCCGCTCTCGGCGCCCCGGTCGGGGGCAGATTCGGGCGCGGCGCGGCGGCCGGTGAAGTAGACGCACAGGCATGACGCCGCTGGTGCTCGCCGGTCTGCTCGCCGCTACCCCCGACGCTGGAACGCCGCCGCCGACGAAGGCGGTGATGCGCGACGCGCTCGAGGCGCTGATGGGGCTCGAGCCCGTCATCGCCCACCCGGAGCGCCTGCGCGACCCGCTGCAGGCGCCAGACATCGCCCAGCGCCTCGACACCCTGGCGTCGCTCCGCCACGCCTTCCCTGCCGACGCGAAGGCCCAGGAGCCC
>JADCJJ010000304.1 GCA_020247085.1 Myxococcaceae bacterium
CGTGCTCGACGCCGCGGGCCCCCCTCGCCTCGGTGTGTAACAGCCCGAGGAAGAACACCGCGCCTTCGAAGTGCTGGGGCCGAAGGGCCGGGTGGCCGTGCTGACGAGGTCGGACCTCGGTCGTGAAGCGGGCGAGCGGAGGCCGTCGAAGGGCACGGCGGTCGACGCCTTCGACGTCTTCTTCGAGGCACCGCTCGACGAGCTCGACCGGGCCCTGTGTCTGGCAGCCGCGATCTTCGTCGACCGGCTCTCCGCCAGCGGCGGCGACAACACGTCCGACCGGCTGCTGGCGGCCCTCTGGCGGTCGGTGGGTGAAGCGCGCTGAGAGCGCTCCGGGCTCGGGGGGGCGCGTGGCGCCGGTCACCCGGTGGGTGAGGGGGCGTGGCTCGGGTTGCCCGCCGACGGGCTTTGTTGGTAGGGCCGGTGGTGCCCATGGTCTTTCACCTGTTGATGTTCACGGCGCTCGCGGCGCCGCCGGCTGAGCGTCCGATCGCTTCGATGCCGTCGCTCGCCCGGGCGCCCGTGCTCGACGGGGTCTTGAAGGACCTGAGCCCGGCGCAGGAGCTGAAGCTGCCCAGGGCTGACAAGGACGCGACGGCGGCGTTGACGGCGAGGGCGGCCAGCTTCAAGGACACGCTCTACGTGGCGGTGCAGGTGAAGGACGACGCCTTCAACGAGCACGACCAGCTCGAGGTGACGCTCTTCTTCCCGGGCTCTGGCACGACGTCGCGGGGCTCGGTGTTCCGCTACGGGCGGGACGGGGTGCGGCCGCCGCCGGTCGAGTCCGGGACTCCAGCGCACGTGGTGCCGCGGCTGAGCGCGGCGGTGAAGGACGACGAGAAGGCGGGGACGGCGACGTTCGAGCTGGCGTTCCCGGCGCGGGCGCTGCCGCGGTTCCAGGCGTTCGCGCCGCTCGCGCTGTCCATCTGCCTCGAGTACCAGGACGTCGACGTGGCGGGGCGGGAGCCGGTGAAGGCGTTCACCTGCCCTTCGGGAGAGATGGTGGGTGGCCCGGTGCGCCTGCCCGACGAGTTCCGGCGAGCGCTCAAGCTGCAGCCGGCGGCGGACGTCGAGGGCATCGAGCCGCGACCGACGGGCTGGGTGGGGTTCTCGAAGCTGCACTACCCGACGTGGGTGGTGGGCGACGCCGAGCTCACGCCCGAGTCCCTCGCGGAGCTGATCGCCCTGGACAACTCCATCGACCCGGCGAGCGTCGCGCTGCCGATTCCGCGCAAGCTGGTGCTAGGCGACAACCGGCCGGTCTTCACCCTGCTGACGGGCCAGAACCCCTATTCGAAGGACGCCTGCAACCCCTCGAGCGAGCTGCGCATGGCGATGTACGTGGTGAAGGGCAGCGTCGCGACGCGGGTACTCGAGTGGCCAGCGGCGACGTGCAACCTGGGGCGCGCGATGCGCTTCGAGCTCGAGGCCGACTCCGGGCAGCTCGTCATCGGGTACACCAACGGCCAGACGGCGCGCTTCGTCTTCACCAACGAGCACTTCGAGCGGAGCGAGCTCGGCCAGCGCTGACCGCCTCACGTTCCCCAAAGCCCCCCAGAGCCTCCCGTGCCCCACTCCCCCAAACCTCTCTACATGATGACCCTCGGGTGCCCGAAGAACCGGGTCGACTCCGAGGTGATGCTCGGCACGTTGAACCAGCGAGGCTACGCGCTGGTGGACAAGCCGGAGGACGCCGAGGTCATCGTCGTCAACACCTGTGCCTTCCTCAAGGCGGCCGAGCAGGAGTCGGTCGACAACATCCTCGAGCTGGCCGAGTACAAGAAGACGGGGCGCTGCAACACGCTGGTGGTGACGGGCTGCCTGGTGCAGCGGCACGGCGAGGGCCTGTCGAAGGAGCTGCCCGAGGTCGATCACTTCCTCGGCACCTCGGCGTACGTGCAGATCGGCGATCTGCTGGCCGCCGAGGCGAGCCCGCGCCAGGTGATCCCCGACCCGGACTACATCCACACCGCGGCGGTGCCGAAGGTCAACTCGATGCCCGGGTACACCGCGTACCTGAAGATCTCCGAGGGCTGCGACAACAAGTGTGCCTTCTGCATCATCCCGAAGCTGCGGGGCCTGCAGCGCTCCCGGCCCATCGCCGACATCGTGGCCGAGGCGCGGCAACTCGCCGACGCCGGCGTGCGGGAGCTCAACCTGGTCGCCCAGGACCTGACCGCCTACGGGCACGACCTGCCGGGCAAGCCGAAGCTCCACGAGCTGTTGCGCGAGCTGGCGACGGTGGACGTGAAGTGGATTCGCCTGCACTACGCCTACCCGCGCGTCTTCACCGACGAGCTCATCGAGGTCATGGCCACCGAGCCGAAGATCGCCCGCTACCTCGACATGCCGCTGCAGCACGCGAGCGACAAGCTGCTCAAGTCGATGAAGCGCGGCCGCGACTCGACCTTCCTCAAGAAGCTGCTCGAGAAGCTCCGCACGCGGGTGCCGAACCTCACCTTCCGCACCTCGCTCATCGTCGGGCTGCCGGGCGAGACCGAGGAGGACTTCGAGCTGCTGAAGGACTTCGTCAAGACGTTGCGCTTCGAGCGGCTGGGCGTCTTCCAATACTCGGATGAGCCGGGCACCGCCGCGTACGAGATGGAGGGCAAGGTGCCCCAGAAGACCATCGAGCGCAGGTGGCGCGAGGTGATGGCCATTCAGAAGCGCATCAGCCGCGAGCAGAACAAGCGGCTGGTCGGCAAGCGCCTCGAGGTGCTGGTCGAGGGCGTCAGCCCCGAGTCCGAGCACCTGCTCGTCGGCCGCCACGAGGGCCAGGCGCCGGACATCGACGGTCAGGTCTTCATCAACGAGGGGCTCGCCTACCCGGGCGAGCTGGTCGTCGTCGAGGTGACCCAGGCCCACGACTACGATCTCGTGGCGAAGGTCGTCGAGCGGCCCGACCCGCGCGCGAAGAAGCACGCCGCCCGGGGTTCGGTGCCGGCCGCGGTGCGCGGCGGAGAGAAGATCGTCACCCCGCCCACCTGGCTCGCGCCCCGGTAGCGCGCCCTCGACACGACGGCCGCCATGGCCCGGCGTCGGGGCGGTGAGCCGCGACCAGGTCAGCTGCGACGGCCCCCTCGGTGGTGCGCGGGGCGGCGTCTGCCGGGACCGCGCACACCGCGATGCACCGCCTGGCGGCCCACGCGGCGAAGCACGTCTCGACGGCTTCGACCTCTCCACGCAGCCCCTGTCGGCCTCGCGGCGAAGCACGCCCCGGCCGCGCAGACCTCGACGCGCCCCTCCCGGTCCACGCGGCGAAACGTCGATCGACCAGGCGCTCCTTTGGGTGCGCCTCGCCCCGGGCGCGACGGTGCTTCAGACGCACGCGCCGCGGGCACCGGCGACCCGCGCGCCCGCGTCAGCCGACCTGTTCGGCGTACGTCATCACCAGGTAGACGCGCGTCTCGGTCGAGCCCGGGTTCTTGTAGGCGTGCGGCTTGTCGGCCTCGAAGAGGATCGCGTCACCCGCCGCCAGCGTGTACGTCTCACCGGCGGTCTCGAGCTCGAGCTGGCCCTTCGACACCACCAGGTTCTCCATGGTGCCGGCGGCGTGCGAGTCAGCCGCCTCGACGCCCCGGGGGGCGATGACGAGCTCGTAGAACTCGACCCGCCGCGGCTCGTCGAAGGGGAACAGGGCGCGCGACGAGAAGGTGCCGTCGTGCGAGAGGAGCCGCTTGGCGTCCTTCTCGCGCAGGACCTTCACCGGCGACTGCTGCGTCGACGAGATGAGCGCCGAGAACGGCACGTCGAGGGCACGGGCGATCTTCCACAGCACGTTGATGGTCGGCGCCGACTGGCCGAGCTCGACCTGCCCCAGCATCGCCCGCGACACCCCCGAGGCCTGCGCGAGCCGCTCGAGCGACAGGCCGCGCTCGGTGCGCAGCCGCCGCAGGTTCTTCCCCACCACCGGTGCGAGGTCGGCGTTCGTCTCGCCGGGAGACGTCTCGGGGGTTCGGCTCCGTCGTGCGGCCATCTCGTCGCCCTCCTGGAGAGGCTCCTGCTCTCCGTTGAAGCGGATACGTCGCGCGTTCCCCCGGGCGGGTCAAGCCCGATGACGCGCGGCGGTGCCTCGCGACGCCAGGGCCGGCCGGCTCAGAACTGGTGGGCCTCGGTCGAGTCAACGAGCGCCTTCGTCGACGACGAGCCGCCCGAGATGACCTCGGCCACCTGGTCGAAGTAGCCGGTGCCCACCTCGCGCTGGTGCCGCGTCGCCGTGTACCCGTGCTTCTCGGCGGCGAACTCGGCCTGCTGCAGCGTGGAGTACGCGGCCATGCCCGAGTCGCGGTACTGCGACGCGAGCTCGAACATCGAGAAGTTGAGCGCGTGGAAGCCCGCCAGGGTGACGAACTGGAAGCGGTAGCCCATGGCGCCCAGCTCGCGCTGGAACTTCGCGATGGTGGCGTCATCGAGGTTCTTCTTCCAGTTGAACGACGGCGAGCAGTTGTACGCCAGCATCTTGCCCGGGTACTTCGCGCGAATGGCCTCGGCGAAGCGGCGCGCCTGGTTGAGGTCGGGCGTGCTCGTCTCGCACCACACGAGGTCGGCGTACTCGGCGTAGGCGAGGCCGCGGGCGATGGCGAAGTCGTCGCCGTTGCCCTTGAGGCGGTAGAAGCCCTCGGCGGTGCGCTCCTTCGAGGCGATGAAGGGCACGTCGCGCTCGTCGACGTCAGAGGTGATGAGCTTCGCCGACTGCGCGTCGGTGCGGGCGACGATGAGCGTCGGCACGTCGAGCACGTCGGCCGCCAGGCGCGCCGCGATGAGCGAGCGAATGAACTGGCTCGTCGGCACCAGCACCTTGCCGCCCATGTGGCCGCACTTCTTCTCGCTGGCGAGCTGGTCCTCGAAGTGCACGCCGGCGGCGCCCGCCTCGATCATCGCCTTCATCAGCTCGAACGAGTTGAGCGGGCCGCCGAAGCCGGCCTCGGCGTCGGCGATCATCGGCGCGAACCAGTTGCGCTCGTGCTTGCCCTCGGCGTGCTCCACCTGGTCGGCCCGGCGCAGCGACGCGTTGATGCGGCGCACGAGGTTCGGCACCGAGTCCACCGGGTACAGCGACTGGTCGGGGTACATCTGCCCGGCGGTGTTCGCGTCGGCGGCCACCTGCCAGCCCGAGATGTAGAGCGCCTCGAGGCCCGCGCGCACCATCTGCACGGCCTGGCCGCCCGTGAGCGCGCCCAGCGCCGGGACGAACTCGCGCGTGTTGAGCAGCTCCCAGAGCCGCGTCGCGCCGAGGCGGGCCAGCGTGTACTCGATCTTGATCGACCCCCTGAGCTTCTCGACGTCGGCCTTCGAGTACGGGCGGGTGATGCCTTCGAAGCGGCGGGCGTGCAGGTCTGAGGGGGTCATGGCGGTCCTGGCAGGTGCGGTCATGGGCGGTGAGTGGGGCTGGGGGGGGGCGGCGGGGCGGCAGAGGCGCTGCGGGTGGGTGCTGCGGCGGAACGACGGCTTCAGGCTTCGGTCGTGAGCAGGCGCTGGTACGCCGGCACGGTGAGGAACTCCTCGAACGTCTCGGACGTGCAGAGGGCGCGGAACAGGGTGCGGGCCTCGCTGAACTGGCCGCCGGCGAAGCCCGACAGCTCCTCGTTCATCACCTGGTCGAGCCGCTCGGACGACAGCAGCCCGTGGCGCACCTGCTGCCAGACCTGCGCGCGGGAGATTTCGGCCGTGGCCGCGTCCTCCATGAGGTTGTAGAGCGGCACGCACCCCTGCCCGCGCAGCCACGCCTCGAGGTAGCGCACGCCGACGCGTACGTTTTGCCGCAGCCCGGCCTCGGTGCGGGTGCCCTCGGGCACGCGGAGCAGGTCCTCGCGGGTCACCACGACGTCGTCCCGCGTCACGTGCAGCTGGTTCGGCGTCGGCATGTGCTCGTCGAACAGGGCCCTGGCGATGGGCACCAGCGCCGGGTGCGCGACCCAGGTGCCGTCGTGCCCGTCCTTCACCTCGCGGAGCTTGTCGGCGCGCACCTTCGCCAGCGCCGCCTCGTTCGCCGCCGCGTCGTCCTTGATGGGGATCTGCGCCGCCATGCCGCCCATCGCGTGAGCGCCGCGGCGGTGGCACGTCTGGATGAGCTTCTGCGAGTAGGCGCGCAGAAAGCCCTTGTCCATCGTGAGCTGGCCGCGGTCGGGCAAGAGCAGGTCGGGCTGCTTCTTGATGAAGCTGAACATGTAGTCCCACCGGCCGCAGTTGAGCCCCGCCGAGTGCTCGCGCAGCTCAGAGAGGATCTCGTCCATCTCGAAGGCCGCCGGCAGCGTTTCGACGAGGCACGTCGCCTTGATGCTGCCGCGCCTCACGCCCAGCGCGTCCTGCGCCCAGACGAAGACGTCGTTCCACAGCCTCGCCTCGAGGTGGCTCTCCATCTTCGGCAGGTAGAAGAAGGGCCCCGCCCCGCGGGCGAGCTGCTCCTTCGCGTTGTGGAAGAAGAACAGCCCGAAGTCGAACAGGCTCCCCGACATCGCGCGGCCGTCCACCAGCACGTGCGCCTCGACCAGGTGCCAGCCACGGGGCCGTACGAAGAGCTGCGCCAGCTTCTCGCCGAGCTGGTACTTCTTGCCCTCGGGCGAGGTCCACGCGAGCGCGCGACGAACCGCCGCGTACAGCGCCTCCTGGCCCGTCACCACGTTGTCCCACGACGGCGCCATCGAGTCTTCGAAGTCCGCCATGAAGACGTTGGCACCCGAGTTCAGCGCGTTGATGACCATCTTCGGCTCGACCGGCCCGGTGATCTCGACCCGGCGGTCACTCAGGCAGTCGGGCACCGGCGCCACCCGCCAGTCCCCCGAGCGCACCGACGCCGTCTCGGGCAGGAAGTCGAAGCTCACCCGCGACCGCCGCCGCTCCAGCAGTTCCCGCCGCCGCTCACCGAAGCGCCGCTCGAGCTCGGCGACGAACCCCAGCGCCTCGCTGGACACGAGCGCCGACGTCTTCGCGCCCTTCACCTCGAGTCCCTTCACAGCCGTCATGCGAGGCTCCTGTGAACTGGTGAACCGGTCGAACCCACACCACACAAACCCCGAAACATCCTGAAAATAGACAACATTTCAAGAAATGACAACTCGCGTCAGAAGAAAATGAAGGGCTTTCCTGTAAACCAGAAAAGTCAATAATGCACTGCGAGGTAAATCGCTTGGTTCACAGATTAACGAAGGTTTTGCGGCGGCTTCGGAGCATCTGTAAACAGGTGAAGTGCCTCTCATCAGCGGCGCTCCGGCGCCAGCCGCGCACTCGCGGCGAACCGTCATCGGGGGCCTCATGGCGGCGTGCGTAACGGCTCGCGCGGGCTCGCGCTCGCTCAGCTACGTGTTGGTGCCGGGCGCGTGGCACGGGGGCTGGGCCTTCGAGAAGGTGGCCATTCGACTGCGCGCGGCCGGCCACGCCGCCGAGGCGGTGACGCTGCCGGGGCTCGCGGAGCGCCGCGCCGAGCTCGACGCGACGGTGCGCCTGGCGACGCACGTGGCCGACGTGCGCGCCCGCGTCGAGCGCGCGACGGCGCCGGTGGTGCTCGTCGGGCACTCGTACGCGGGCCTGGTGGTGACGCCGGTGGCCGCCGCGCTGCCAGCGCGCCTCGCCCGCCTCGTCTACCTCGACGCCTTCATCCCCAAGCCGGGCCGCTCGATGCTGTCGCTCATGAAGCCGGCCTTCTCGGACAGCTGGCGGACGAAGGCGCAGGCGGCGTCCCAGGGCCTCTTCGTGCCGCCGCTGCTCGACGCGCGCGCCATGGGCGTCACCGACCCGGCCGACGCGGCCCTCGTCGACGGCCGGCTCACCCCTCACCCGCTGGCCACGCTCGAGGACCCGGCGGAGTATGACGAGGCGGCGCTCGCGGGCGTGGCGCGGCGCTACGTGAGGTGCGCGAGGTACCCCGGCTTCGCGCGCTTCGCGGCCGAGGCGCGGGCGAACCGGTGGGAGGTGCGCGAGCTCGACGCCGGCCACGACGCCATGTGGACGCACCCCGACGAGACCGCCGCGGCGCTCTGACGAGGCCCCACGGGCCCCGCTCGCAGGCCTGAACGCCTCCGCCCGTGACGGCCCACACGGGCCGCGCCCACTCAGCGCTCCGCCCTCGTGATCACCTTCACCCGCCACGAGGCCTTCAGCTCACGACCGTCCTGCAGGTACACGGTGAGCCCGATGACGTGCTCACCCGCGCGGGGCAGCTGCCACTTCGCCGAGTCGCCGTTCCCCATCAGCGTCCCTCCGCTGACCTGCCACTCGGGCGCGCGCACCGACTCGGCGTCGTAGAGCGCCTCGAAGCTCTCGGTGGAGAACTCGACGAAGTCACCCGTGCCGCGCTCGCGAACCAGGCCCACGATGGCCGGCGACGTGCCCTCCGAGGGGGCCATCAGGGCCGAGCCCCCCCCACAGGCGAGGAGCGAGAACGAGAGGGCAACCGGCAGGAGCGTCTTCATGGCCCCAGGACGACCCGGCGCCCCCGGTTCAGGTGAAGAAAACGTTGGCCCTTGCCACGCCGGGCCTCACGGAGCAGCCGACGGAAGGCCGCGCGGGCCCCGTCGGCCCCACAACGGCTGCCCCTCTCCTTCATTCGCGGGTAGACCCTGCCTGCCCATGACCACCCTCGCCACGATGCTCCCGAAGAAGGGCGACCCCGCGCTGGCGACCGACGCCGTGCTCGACCGCTTCGTCGCCTGGGCCTCGGCGTCGGGCCTGACGCTGTACGGCCACCAGGAAGAGGCCATTCTCGAGCTGCTCGGCGGCAAGCACGTGGTGCTCGCCACGCCCACCGGCTCGGGCAAGTCGATGGTGGCGCTCGCCTTCCACTTCCTCGCCTTCGCCCAGGGGAAGACGAGCGTCTACACCTGCCCCATCAAGGCGCTGGTGAACGAGAAGTTCTTTCAGCTCTGCGAGGCCTTCGGCGCCGAGAACGTGGGGATGATGACGGGCGACGCGGCCATCAACCGCGACGCGCCCATCCTCTGCTGCACCGCCGAGGTGCTCGCCAACCTCGTGCTGCGGCAGCAGCGCGTCGTCGCCGAGGCGGTGGTGATGGACGAGTTCCACTACTACGGCGACAAGGACCGCGGCGTCGCCTGGCAGGTGCCGCTGCTGTCGATGCCCGAGACGCAGTTCCTGCTCATGAGCGCTACCCTGGGCGACGTCAGCGCCATCGCCACGTCGCTCACCGACCTGACGAAGCGCGAGGTGGCCGAGGTGCGCAGCGCCACGCGGCCGGTGCCCCTCGAGTTCACCTACTCCGAGAAGCCGCTCCACGAGATGATCCAGGAGCTGCTGCGGGCGAACCGCGCGCCCGTCTACCTCGTCAACTTCACCCAGCGCTCCGCCGCCGAGCAGGCGCAGAACCTCTTGTCCATCGACGTGTGCACCAAGCCCGAGAAGGAGGCGCTCAAGGCGGCGCTCCTCGGTGCGAAGTTCGACACGCCCTTCGGAAAGGACCTGAAGCGGCTGTTGCTGCACGGCATCGGGCTGCACCACGCCGGGCTGCTCCCCCGCTACCGGCGCCTGGTGGAGCGGCTCGCCCAGCAGGGCCTGCTCAAGGTCATCTCGGGCACCGACACCCTTGGCGTCGGGGTGAACGTGCCCATTCGCACCGTGCTGTTCACCCAGCTTTGCAAGTTCGACGGCGAGAAGACGGCGGTGCTGTCGGTGCGCGACTTCCAGCAGATCGCCGGGCGCGCCGGGCGCAAGGGCTTCGACGACGTCGGCTACGTGGTGGCGCAGGCGCCCGCGCACGCCATCGAGAACCTCAAGCTCCAGCAGAAGAAGGCCGAAGGGAAGAAGAACGTCACCCTGCAGAAGCCCCCCACGAAGGGCTACGCCCACTGGGACGCCACGACCTTCGAGCGCCTCAAGACGTCGCTTCCCGAGCGGCTCGAGTCGCGCTTCACCATCGGCCACGGGCTCATCGTCAACCTGCTGCAGGCCTACGAGGGCGCCTCGACCTCGGGCTACCGGCGCCTCGTCGAGCTCGTCGGCCTGTCGCACACCACCCCGGGTACGCAGGCGCGGCTGCTCAAGCACGCGCGCGTGCTGCTGCGCTCGCTGCTCGGCGCGGGCATCGTGGTGCACGAGCGGCGCACCGCCACCGCGCCACCGCACCTGCGCGTGGCGGCGGGGCTGCAGGCGAACTTCTCGCTCAACCACACGCTCTCGCTGTTCCTCGTCGAGACGCTCGCCGCCCTCGACGGCGCCGCTGAGTCCTGGCCGCTCGACGTGCTGTCGCTGGTCGAGTCCATTCTCGAGAACCCCGACGTGGTGCTGTACGCCCAGCTCGACGCGCTCAAGGGCGAGAAGGTCGCCGAGCTCAAGGCCCAGGGCGTCGAGTACGACCAGCGCATGGAGGAGCTCGAGAAGCTCACCTGGCCACGCCCCAACGCCGAGTTCATCTACGGCACCTTCGACGCCTTCGCAGCGAAGCACCCGTGGGTGCAGCACGACCACGTGCGCCCCAAGTCGGTGGCCCGTGACGTCTTCGAGCGGTGCATGACGTTCTCCGAGTACGTGAAGGAGTACGGGCTACAGCGCAGCGAGGGGGTGCTGCTGCGCTACCTGTCGGACGCGTACAAGACGCTGGTGCAGAACGTGCCCGAGGCCATCCGCACCGAGCCGCTCGAAGACATCGCGGCCTATCTGCTCACCACCATCAAGCACACCGACGCCTCGCTCCTCGAGGAGTGGGAGGCGATGAAGGAGGGCCGCGCGCAGGGCCTCGTCGTCGCCCCGGGTGAGCCGCTGCCCAGGCCGACGAAGGACCTCGCCAGGGACGTCAAGGCGCTCGCCGCGCGCGCGCGGGCCGAGCTGCACCAGGTGGTGAAGCTGCTCGCGAAGAAGGAATACGACGAGCTCGTCGAGCTGCAGCCGGGGTGGACCGTCGACGCCCTCGAGGCCGCGATGGCGCCATACTGGGCCGAGCACCAGCTGCTCGACACCACGCCCCGCGCCCGCCAGCCGAAGCTCACCACGCTGACCCCCGACGGCCCGCGCCGGTGGGTGGTGAAGCACTCGCTGCTCGACGCCGAGGGCGAGCCCGACTGGTTCGTCGAGGGGCTCATCGACCTCTCCGAGCGGCTCGACGTCGACGACGGCCCGCTCGTGGCGGTGAGGCACGTGGGGCGATGATCCGCGACTTCGTCCTGCACTCACCGCCGCGGCGGCTGGGGTGGGTGGTGTTCCTCGGCCTGGGCTGCGTGGCGGCGGCCTCGCTCGGCCACCTGCTGCGGCCCGTCACGCTCGACGGCGTGACCGACCTGCCCGGCCTGCCCTTCGACGCGCTCGCGCGGTGGGACGCCGGCTGGTACGGCGCCATCGCGCGCGACGGGTACTTCCTCGACCCGGCGCGCCAATCGCCCGTCGCCTACTTCCCGCTGTACCCGCTGGTGATGCGGGCGCTGACGCTCCTGGGGCTCAACCGCTGGGTGGCCGGCTCGTTGGTGACGTTCACGTCGGCCGTGGGCGCGCTGCTGCTGGCGCACCGCTGGGCGCGCCGGGTCGTGCCGGCGCACGCCACCACGGTGTTCCTGCTCCTCGCCTCCTACCCCTACGCCTGCTACCTCTACGGGGTCGTCTACTCCGACGCGCTCTTCCTGCTGCTCGTCGTGGGCGCCTTCGTCTGCCTCGAGTCCGACGCCCCCGTGGCGGCGGCGCTGCTCGGGGCCCTCGCGACGGCATGCCGGCCCGTGGCGCCGGCGCTGGTGGTGGGCCTGACGGTTCGCAGCCTCGAGCGCCGGCGCCGCGCCGGCCTGCCGATTCGCACAGCCGACCTGGTTCCCGCCCTCGCCGGGCTGGGGCTCGCCGCCTACATGGCCTTCCTCGCCCACCGCTTCGGCGACCCCATGGCCTTCGCCCACGTTCACGGCGCCCCGGGGTGGGACCAGCAGCCGGGCTGGCACACGTGGCTCAAGCGCGAGTTCTTCGAGCAGGTGCGCAGCCAGCACTGGACGGTGGCGCTGCGCCTGGGCGCGCACGCCTTCGTGACGCTGGGCGCCCTGGCGCTCGTCCCCGCGGTGGTGCGGCGCCTCGGCTGGGGCTACGGCCTGTACTGCCTGCTCGCCCTCGCCCTGCCGGCGGTGTCGTCGAAGGACTTCCAGGGCATGGGCCGCTACGCCATCGCCGCCTTCCCCCTCTGCGTGCCGGTCGCCGCGTGGCTGGACCGCTGGGCGGGTCTCCGGGAGCCGGTGCTCCTGGCGCTGGGGGGGCTGCTGGCCCTCTGCGCGGGGCTCCTCGGCACCGGGGCCTACCTCTCGTAGCCACCCTCGTGACGGCGCCGCCCGGCCCGCCCGGGAGGCGACGACCCCTTCTTCCGGGGCGCGGGGTATGAGCCGCGGGCATGACGCCTCCGCCCCCGGAGCATGCCGAGCTCCTCTCGCTCGTCTCGGCCGCCCACGACGACTTCACCCGTCGCTTCCCCCTGGCGCCGGGCCAGCGCCAGCCCATTCACGTCGTCTACGGCGGCCTGCACCTCTTCACCGCCGACACGCCGGCGCGGCTGGGGCAGCTGGCGCGCGCGCAGCTCGCCACCTGGGCGCCCGACGAGGCCAGCCTGGCCCGGGTCTTCGAGCTGCCACGCGCCGTCGCCGCCGAGGTGCTGCCGCGGGTCCGCGAGAAGCTCTCACGCGAGCCCGTCGAGGACTTCCGGCTCGACGCCGAGGACGGCTACGGGCACCGACCCGATGACGAGGAAGACGCCCATGCGACGAGGGCCGGCGGCGAGGTCGCCGCGCTGGTTGACCGCGGCGCGCTGCCGCCCTTCCTCGGGCTCCGTCTCAAGCCGCTGTCGAAGGAGCTCGCGCCCCGCGCGCTACGCACCCTCGAGCGCTTCTTCGACGCCCTCGGCCGAAAGACGCCGCCGGGCTTCCTGGTGACGGTGCCCAAGGTGACCGACGCGCGGCAGGTGCGCGCGCTCGTGCTCGCCCTCGAGGCGACGGAGCACCGGCACGGGTTGCCGGCGGGCACGCTCCGCGCCGAGGTGATGGTGGAGTCGGGGCCGGGGCTCTTCGACGCGTCGGGGCGGTGCACCCTGCCCTCGCTCGTCGAGGCCGCCCGGGGCCGACTCTTCGCCGCGCACGTCGGCGCTTACGACTTCACCGCCTCGCTCGACGTCGTCGCCCCGCGCCAACGCCTCGACCACCCGTCGCTCGACTTCCTGCGGCAGCTGCTCAAGGTGACGCTCGGGGGCACCGGCGTCTTCCTCTCGGACGGCGCAACGACGCAGCTGCCACTCCCGCCCCACCGCGGCGACGCCCTCACCGACGCGCAGCGCGCCGAGAACGAAGGCGTCGTGCACGCGGCCTGGCGGGCCCACGCCGCCAACGTGCGCCGGGCGCTCGACCAGGGCTACTGGCAGGGGTGGGACCTGCACCCGGGCCAGCTCGTGCCGCGCGTCGTCGCGACCTACGCCTTCTTCCTCGAGGCCCGTGACGCCATGACGAAGCGCCTGCGCCACTTCGTCGAGCAGCTCGGGCGCGCCACCTCGGTGGGAGACGTCTTCGACGACGCGGCGACCGGCCAGGGCCTGCTCAACTTCTTCCTGCGCGGCCGCGCCTGCGGCGCGTTGACCGGGGCCGAGGTGCTGGCGACGGGCCTGACGCCCGACGAGATCGAGCGCCGGGACTTCGCCAGCGTGGTGCGCCAGCGGCGTCACGCCGGGTGAGGGGCGCGGCCCCGTCGAGCCCCGCCGTCGCCGGTCTGGGCCGCTCGCTCGACACGGCGGCGCTCCCCGCGCGGCGCTGACGCCTCCGGGTCGTCAACCCGTCGGCTGGTGATGCGCTCACCCTGCACCTGGGGCACCCCTGCGCCAGAGCCGTCGGTCAGGCGACGATTCAAGGCTCGCTCCTCGCCCGACGGACGCGGTGGGTCCATCGAGCGAACGTTTGCCTCGGAGACGGCCAGGGCCTCGGCCTCGTCGAGGTCCCGAGGGGGGGCGAGGCGCCGCGGGCGTGGCTCGGCGGCGCCTCGAGCCTCGACGCGCTCGAGCGGCGAGCCCGGGTCGATGGGCTGGAGCCCGCCCCGGCGGCGCGCGTCATCGTCGCGCCGGCGGCCCCCATTTGCTGCAAGATGCGACGCCCGTATGGCTCGTGACGCCACCCACTTCGACGCGCTCGCCCGCCTGCTCGAGCTCGAGCGGCGCGCCGAGCGGGAGCGCCTGGCCACCGAGCGGGCCGCCCTGCCCCTGGCCGAGCTCGAGGCCCGCGGCCTCGTGGTACTCGACGTCGAGTCCGTCGAGGAGTCCATCGGCCTCGGCGGGCGCACCCTCGTGACCTTCCAGCGCGACGACAAGCGCGCGCTCCGCTCGAAGCTGCACGTGGGCGACCTCGTCACCGTCTCGCCCCGCAAGGCGCCCGTCGAGCGCCCGCCATCAGGCGTCATCACCCGGGCGACACGGCAGCAGCTCGAGGTGGCCTTCGAGCGGCACCCGCCCCCCTTCGTCGGCGAGGGCCGGCTGCGCATCGACCTGGTGGCGAACGACGTCACCTTCGACCGCGCGCGCGGCGTGCTGAGGCGGCTGTCAGAGATGACGCACGGCCAGGCGCGCGACCGGCAGCAGCTCGTGCTCGGCGCCCTCGCCCCCCGCTTCGAGCGCCGGCCCGACTTCACGCCCTCGCGCCCGCTCAACCCGGAGCAGCTCGACGCCGTCGGGCTGGCGCTCTCGGCCCGCGACGTCGCGCTGGTGCATGGCCCGCCGGGCACCGGGAAGTCCACCGTGCTGGCCGAGGTCGCCGTGCAGGCCGTGCGGCGTGGCCAGCGGCTGCTGTGCACCGCCGCCAGCAACGCCGCCGTCGACCACCTGCTCGAGCTCTGCCTCGACGCGGGGCTGCGGGCGGTGCGCGTCGGCCACCCGGCCCGCGTGCTGCCGCACCTGCAGGCCCACACCGTCGACCTGCTCGTCGAGGCGCACGACGACCGCCAGACGGCGCGCGCGCTGTTTGACGAGGCCTTCGAGCTGCTCGGCTACGCGCGCAAGCAGCGCAGCCAGGGCCGCAGCAGGGAGCGCTTCTCGAACGCCCGCGCGGCGAAGAGCGACGCCTCCGCGCTGATGGACGAGGCGCGGGGCCTCGAGCGCAAGGCCGTCGACTCGGTGCTGGGGCAGGCCGACGTGGTGTGCGCGACGCTGTCGATGCTCGACGGCACGATGCTCTCGAGCCGCGGCTTCGACCTCGCGCTCCTCGACGAGGCGACCCAGGCGCTCGAGCCGCTGGCGCTCGGCGCCTTCCTGAAGGCCCCCACCGTCATCCTCGCCGGCGACCCGAAGCAGCTCGCCGCCACCGTCATCTCGATGGAGGCGAAGAAGCAGGGCCTGGGCACCTCGCTCTTCGAGCGCGTGCTCGAGGACTTCGGCGACGAGGTCAAGCGCATGCTGAAGGAGCAGCACCGCATGCACGCTGCGCTGATGGCGCTGCCCTCGCGCACCTTCTACGGCGGCGAGCTGCGCGCGCACCCGGCGGTGGCCGCCCGCACCCTCGGCGAGCTGCTCCCCGCCGCCACCGCGCTCGACGCGCCGCCGCTCCTCTTCCTCGACACCGCCGGCAAGGGCTTCGAGGAGTCGAAAGAGGCCGGCACCGAGTCGCTCCGCAACGAGGGCGAGGCCAGGCTGGTCGTCGCGCGCGCCACCGAGCTCGTCGCGGCCGGCCTCGCGCCAGAGCAGCTCGCCGTCATCACCCCCTACAGCGCCCAGGCCGCGCTCCTGCGCGAGCTGCTCGCCGCCTGGCCCTCGCTCGAGGTCGACACCATCGACGCCTTCCAGGGGCGCGAGAAGGAGGCGGTGCTGCTGTCGCTCGTGCGCTCCAACGGCGAGCAGCAGGTCGGCTTCCTCGAGGACCTGCGGCGCATGAACGTCGCCATCACCCGCGCCCGCCGGCACCTCTTCGCCGTCGGTGACTCGGCGACGCTCTCGGGCCACGAGTTCTACGCGGCCTTCGTCGAGGAGGCCCAGGCGCAGGGGGGCTACCGCTCGGCCTGGGAGTGGCCCGACGCCTCGTAGCCAGACGCCACCGCCACGCGCAGCTCGGGCGCTGTGAAAAAAGGTGTGTGCACCCCGGTGCGGCCGGCTGACGGGTGCTGGCCCGGAGAGGTGCCAACCCCTCATACCGACAGGCCCGGTCCCTCGGCACGACCGATGCTTCGTCTCAGCCGAAACGGGTCGTGGAGCGGAGCATGATGCCTCTCGTCGAGCAGCTGCAGGGTGATGTCTGGGTGGTGCGCGTCGAACAGCCGGGCGGCAAGGTGCAGGAGTACCGCTGCACGACGGAGCAGCAGGCCCGGCAGCTGGCGCTGGTGCTGGCGCCGCGACCTGACGGAGGCCCGCCGCGGCCCGGCCTCCGGAGCTGACGACGAGCGGCCGTCGACCCGTCCCCACGACGTCACGCAGGCGTCGGCCCGCGGGTGCGACACGCGCACGCTCAATCAGCGGCGGGCCCGCGCGCCGACCGCCAGTCAGGTGAAGTGCTGGAAGCCCCGCGCGCCCTTCCACGTCGCGCCGTCGACCGTCAGGGACGTGTCCCGGGTGACGACGCCGATGCAGAAGGCGCCGGCCCCGACCTTCGCCAGGCGCCGCTCGAAGGCCGCCGCCCTCGAAGGCGGCACCGTCACCGCCAGCACGTAGTCTTCACCGCCCGCCAGGGCGTACTGGTGCACCTTCGCCTCGGACTCGGCGAACAGCAACAGCGCCTCGAGCACCGGCAGCGCCCCCGTCTCGAGCGCCATGCCGACGCCCGAGGCCGCGCAGAGGTGCCCGAGGTCGGCCAGCAGCCCGTCGCTGACGTCGATGCCCGCCGAGGCGAAGCGCGACGCCTCGAGGCCCCAGCGCACGTGCGGAGACGGGCGCCGCTGCGCGAGCACCAGCGCGTCCCAGGCGCGGTCGACCGTCACCGGCCCGCGGTGCGTCACCTCGCGCACGCCGTAGGTGAGGGCCTCGAGCCCGGCCGAGGCGCTCCCCAGGGGCCCTGAGACGTAGACGAGGTGGCCGGGCCGCGCGCCCGCGCGGGTGATGGGGCGGCGCCCCGCCGGCACCTCGCCGGCCACCGTCAGGGTGATGGCCAGCTGCATCGACCGCGTCACGTTGCCGCCGACGAGCGCGACGCCGTGCACCGCCGCCAGCGCCGCCATGCCCGTGCCCAGCTGACGAAGGTCGCTGGCGCCGACGTCTTCGGGCAGCTGCAGCGCGCACAGCGCCCATGTCGGGCGCGCGCCCATCGCCGCCACATCCGACAGGTTCACCGCCAGCGCCTTGTGCCCGACGTCCGAGAAGCGGAACGTGCGCCGCGAGAAGTGCACCCCCTCGACCAGGCTGTCGGTGGTGACCACCTGCTGCCGCGGGCACGGCGGCAGCACGGCTGCGTCGTCACCGGGCCCTGCCGGCGCCGCCCTGCGGGGAAACGCCTCGAGGAACGTCTCGATGCGAGCAAACTCGTCCATGCGAACCAACCTGTCGAAAGACCCCGATGCTTCGAGCGAGACCTTGCCCCGCGGCAGTGGGCGCCGCAAAGACAAAGACGCGGCCTTCGCGTTGGGCGGCGTTCACCTGGCGTGGGGCCGGGCGACGGCCGACGTCGACGCGACCGCGCTCACGTGCCGGTCGCGGCCGCCGTCACGAAGCAGCTGACGCGCTGCCCCGGCACCAGCTCGCCCCTGGTGTCGAGCTGGAGGACGACCTCGAGGATCTTGGTGTCGTTCCGCTCCGTGGGGTCGTCGGTGCGAACGTTCTTTCGCCCGAAGCGGCGGCCCACCTCGACGACGCTGCCGGAGAAGCGCGCGGCGCCGAACGCGTCGGCCGTCACGAACGCCCGGGCGCCCATGCGAACGCGCGCGATGTCGCGCTCGTCGACGTCCATCCTCACGCGGAGCGTCCGGGTGTCTCCCATCACCACCAGGGGCTCTGCGTTGCCGAAGGCATACAGCTCGCCCTCGCGCACCTTCACCTGCAGCACCTCCCCGTCGATGGGTGCGCGCACCCCCAGCCGCTCGAGCTGGGCCTTCGCCTGGGCGACGCGGGCCTCGGCGGCGAGCACCCGCGCCCGCTGGAGCGCGATGTCCTCACCCCGGCTGCCCGACTCGGCGGCGCGCAGGCGAGCCTCGGAGGCCTTGAACGACGCGGCGTCCTGCTGCGCCGTCCGCCGGGCGCGCTCGAGCTCGTCGGGCGTCGCGGCGCCGGTCTTTGCCAGCTGCTCGGTGCGCGTCAACACCCCCTGCGACAGCTCGGCCCTCGCCTTCGCCGCCTGCGTCTCGGCCGCGACCGCGTCACGGTCTTCGACCCGCAGGCCCTTCGAGGTCCGGGTGAAGGCGGCCCGCTCGCCGGCGAGGTCGGCTTCGGCCGCGGCCAGCTGTGCGCGCTCGACGCCGTCGTCGAGCTGCACGAGGAGCGCGCCGGCCGACACCCGCTGCCCCTCCTTCACCACCACCTGCTTCACCACCGCCGTCACCTGCGCGGCCACCTTCGTCTCCCGGTCGGCGGGCTCGATGACGCCATTGCCGCCGATGACGTCGGGCCCCGCCTCGGGCAGCGGCTGCCGCTCGTCACCGCCGCCCACCC
>JADCJJ010000305.1 GCA_020247085.1 Myxococcaceae bacterium
CCATCGTCATGTCGCCGACCTACCGGCTCGCTCGACCGCCGTCGATCCCCGCCGCGCGAAAACTTCAACGGGCTGCTATCACCTCGTCCTGAGCCGGAGAGCGGCGGGCTGGGTGGTGCAGCCCGAGGGAGGGCGCAGGGTGCTCCTGCTCGGGGTCGAGGTGCGCGACAGCGCGGCGCTGGTCTTCGGCGACACGCTCCAGCTCGGCGGGGTGTCGCTCACCTTCGGAGACGCTTCGCTGGTTCTCACGCGAGTCACCTTGTCCTGACGCCGGGGGCGGCACCGGCCGGGTCGCGCCGCCGGCGCCTCGTCACCTGCCGCGCGCTCCACCCCGGGGCCCTCTTCCGATGCACACCACGCCCGTGGCCGCGCGGAGGCCGCGCCTCGCTCAGGGCTGGCCCGCGCGAGCGGTCGACGCGCGTCGTCTTAGCAGGGCGGGCAGCACGACCAGCAGCCACCAGCCAGCGGCGGCGTGACACTGGCATCCGACGGCCTCCGGTGGCTCGCTGGGCCCCGGTGGGCCCGCGTCCGGGAACGGCCCGAACGAGCCACCGCCACCGGTGCCGCCAGCCGTGCCTCCAGCGCTGCCGCCGCCAAACCCGGTGCCCGCGTCGACCCCTGCGTCGGGCCGTCCAGCGTCGGGCCGTCCGGCGTCGGGCCCGGGCAGCGGCGTCCAACCGCCCGGTGGTGGGTACCCGCGGAGCACGGCTGGCCCCATCGGCTGCGCCCGTGAGCAACCCGGGGTGAAGCCCGGCAGCTCTGGCGCCCCGGCCTCGGCCCACGCCATCCACAGCAGCGACGACATCACCGTCAGCGCGTCGGCCCAGCGGCGGGCGGTGAGCTCCCTCGACTGGGCGAAGAGCACCTGCCGCTGGTAGCCGCTGCCCGCGTCGAGGCCTCCGGCGGCCACGTCGGCGCTGATGAGCTGCGGCACCAGCCCGTTGCCGACGAGCACGATGTCGAACGTGGCAAAGCGCGGGTCGACCCGCCCGGGCGTGCCGAAGAGGCCGCGCGCCTGGGCCGTGATGGCGTCGAGGTTGGCGGTGACGTCGAGCATGTCCGACTCCCAGCGCCCGTGCAGCCCGTCGTTGGGGTCGAAGTTCTTCGTGTCATGCAGCACCGAGAAGGCATCGGTGACGTAGTGGGACATGAAGAACGAGCGGTCGAGCACCTGGGTGACGTCGCGCGCCCGGAAGGCCGAGACGAGGCCGGCGTACTGCTCCTCGACGCGCCAGGGCACGGTGCCGTTGCGGGTGGCGAACTGGCGCAGCTGCTCGAGGGCCTGCTGCCAGTCGCGTGGGTAGGCCGAGGGCGGCGTGACCCAGTCGATTTCGAGGTAGTGCCGCGTGGCCTCGTTCGGGTCGGAGCCGCGCAGCCGATCCGGGTCGCAGGCCCGGTCCTGGAGCGCCGGGGTCTGCCGCGCGGCGTAGAAGCCCCGAAGGCAGTGCGCCGCCGGCAGCGGCTCGTGCATGAGCGAGGCGAGGCGGCGGTGCCCGTCGAAGCCCCAGGCGAAGCAGACGTTCGGCACGAGGGCGAGGAGCAGCAACCGAGACACGTGGCGTCGTTCTCCCGTGAATGGGCGGGTCGATGCAACAGCCGTGGGTCGTGGCGCGAGGGGGCGCCGCTGAATGCCGTGGGCTTGCGCCCGTCCCGACGGGCGTGGACGGCGAAGACCCACGACGCTACGAACCCGGCGCATGCCGCGTCGAGAGCGCCACCCGTGTACGCAGTCGCTCGAGCGAGCGCCCCGGCCGGGCGCGGCCGATGTCCGACGGAGGTGCCTCGTGCGCGCGCTGCTGGTGATGGTGGGCCTGTCGCTCCCGGCGTGGGCGCAGCCGGCCGCTGACGCGCCGGTGTCGCTCGCCGACCTCGAGGCCGGTTGCCGAAAGGGAGACGGCCCGGCCTGCGTCGAGCTCGGCTTCGCGCTCGAGGCGAAGGAGCCGGCGAAGGCGGTCGCCGTCTACCGGAGCGCTTGCAAGAAGGGCGTGCTGGCGGCGTGCAGCAACCTGGCGCTGATGCTGCGGGACGCGCGTGGCGCGCCGAAGGACCTCGCCGAGGCGGCGGCGGTGGCGAAGAAGGCCTGCGACGGAAAGAACGCTCCCGGCTGCTTCCACCTCGGGCTGGTGAAGGACGCGGCCAACGACTTCCCGGGCGCGACGAAGGCCTACGAGTCGGCGTGCGGCCTGCAGGTGTTCCAGGGCTGCACGAACCTCGGCATCAACCTCATCAAGGGCGTCGGCGTGGGGGCCGACGTCAAGCGGGGCCTCGAGCTGCTCGAGACGGCCTGCGCCGAGTCGGTGAAGAAGGGCGTGGCGTACCCGTCGCTGCGGAGCTGTCTGGTGTTGGGCCAGCTCTACGAGCAGGGCAGCAAGGGCGTGGTGGCCAACGTCGACGCGGCGAAGCGCCTGTACAAGGTGGCGTGCTACGGCGGCCTCGAGGATGCGTGCCGGCGGCTGGGGGCGAACGCTCACGGAGACGGTGACGGCCACGGCCACTGAGGTGACGCCTCGAGCGAGGAGAGCCACCGCGGAGTGAGGAGGCCCGGGAAGGGCGGCTGCATTAAGGGCGTGCACACGGTGCACGAGTCTGGTGTCGTTACGTCATGCGACTTGCGAGATGGGCGCTGGCCCTGGCCGCGGGAGTGAGTGGCGTCAGCGTGGTTGGGTGTGGCCCGGTGCGTCCGCCGTGCACGGCGTCGACGTGCAGCAGTGGGTGCTGCAACGAGCTCACCGGGGCGTGCGTCGTGACGACGTCTTCGGCGGAGTGCGGGACGAGGGGCGAGACGTGCAAGCAGTGCGGGCTGACGGAGGTATGCACGCTGGGGGTGTGCACCGCGTCGGCGCCCGTGGGTGTCGGCGGAGGGACAGCTGGCGGGGCGGCGGGTGGGACGGCTGGCGGCGCGGCTGGCGGCACGGCTGGTGGCACGGCTGGCGGGGCGGCTGGTGGCACGGCTGGTGGCACGGCTGGCGGCACGGCTGGCGGCACGGCTGGCGGCACGGCTGGCGGGGCGGCTGGTGGCACGGCTGGAGGCACGGCTGGAGGCACGGCTGGAGGCACGGCTGGTGGCAAGGCTGGTGGCACGGCTGGTGGGGTGGCGGCGGGTGGATGCGCGGGGACACTGACGACATGCGCGGGGCGATGCGTCGACCCGCAGTCCGACGTGGACAACTGCGGCCAGTGCGGGCGAGGGTGCGGGAGCGGGCAAGCGTGCAACCGCGGCACCTGCCAGGTGCTCCCCAGTGACTGCACCACGGTGGCCAGCTGTCCGCCGGGCTTCGGCTGCGACGTCGTCAGCCGGCAGTGCACGCCGGGCTGTCGGAGGTCCGCGGACTGCCCGATGGGAGGCACCTGCAGCGGGAACCAGTGCCAGTGCCCGACGGGGCAGCATGCGTGTGGGCAGCGGTGTGTCTCCGATGTGGACGTCGTGTCGTGCGGCACGTCGTGCCAGGCGTGCCCGATGTCTCCGCCCGCGCCGGTGTGCCTCAACGGGCAGACGTTGCGCACCAGCGGGGTTGCGGCGTGTACGGCTGGCGCCTGTGGCTTCATGGTTGCTGACACGACGTGCCCGTTTGGATGCAACGCCGGGGCATGCAGGCCGCCGGACCCCTGCCTCGGCGTCAGCTGCACGACGCCGCCAGCGAATACCTGCGCCGACGCCATGACGCGGAGGACGTTTCCGGCCACGGGGATGTGCAGCGGAGGGACGTGCAGCTACGCGCCGGTGGACACTTCATGTGCGAGCCAGGAGGTGTGTCAGGCGGGGACGTGCAGGTGGAATGACGCGAGCCTCTCGAGTTTGACGGTGGCGCCCGGGAGCCTCGGTTTCTCTCCGTCGCAGACGATGTACGCGGTGTCCGTCCCTCCGGGCACGTCGAGCGTGGTGGTAACGGCGGCGGTGGCGCAGCCCACTCGGGCGACGGTGCGCGTCAACGGCACCGTGACTTCTTCAGGAGCGCCCGTCACGGTGGCGCTGACGGGAGGTGTCGCGTCGGTGCCGGTGCGAGTCGACGCCGAGTCCGGCGTCTTCCGCACCTACACGGTGGTGGTGGTAGCAGCAAGTACGACAATTCAGCAGGCCTACGTGAAGGCCTCCAACACCGGCGCCGGGGACGAGTTCAGCAGCAGCGTGGCGCTGAGTGCCGACGGCAGCACCCTCGCCGTGGGGGCACCCGGCGAGGACAGCAGCGCCACCGGCGTCAACGGCAACCAGGCGGGCAGCAGCGCTGGTGAGTCCGGCGCCGTCTACGTCTTCACCCGCACCGGCAGCACGTGGGCCCAGCAGGCCTACGTGAAGGCCTCCAACACCGGCGCCGACGACAGATTCGGCAGCAGCGTGGCGCTGAGTGTCGACGGCAGCACCCTCGCCGTGGGGGCGCGCTCCGAG
>JADCJJ010000306.1 GCA_020247085.1 Myxococcaceae bacterium
AAGGCGCCGATCTTGTCATAGTTCTCCGTCGCGCCCGTGGACGCTGTCGTCGACTGGTCGGGGCGCTTGGCGTCGCCGGTCCCGCTCCCGGCCTCGGGTCGGTTCGAGCCCCCGGGCTTGCCAGGATTGGTCTCGGAGGACCCCGACGTCGCGGCAGGCTCGGCAGGTACCGGCACCAACTCCCGCTTTCGCGCCTTGAGTTCGTCGATCTCGCCGGCGAGCTTCATGGCCGCGTCGCGCATCTCGTTGGTGTTCATGCCGCCGCCCCAATCGGTGTACTTCTTGACTGGCAGCTGATCCCACTGCTTGAGGACCATCTCCGCCGCTTCGCGCTGCGCCAGGTCGGACGACTGGAGCAGATCCCGCAGTTCCTGCCGCGACAGGTACGCATCACCAGCAAGGCCGTGCGTGGTCACCTTCAACAACGCGTCCTTCAGCTTCGTCTTCTTGTCGATCTCCTTGTCGAGTTCCCCGTTCTCCCGCTCGATCTGGGCGTTGGTATCGAGCGCCTGCTGGCGCGCAGTCTTCGGTGGCGTAGCGGTCTGCTCAGACGTCTGGCCCAGCCGAGCATCGTCCGTCGACCGCTGCGCCGGTGGCGTGACGAGCCCCTTCGACAGCTGAGCGCTTGCCGCGGCGACGTCGATTCCGAGCTCTCCCTGCTTACCCGTCTTCGTGGGCAAGGCCTTGAAGACGTCGGAGTTGTCCATCAGCCACTGCGCCGAGGGGTTCTTCAGGCGCGTGGCCATGTCGACGACTTCGCTCCAGGTCAATGACCCGTCACGCGCTGCGGGAGAGTCGAACAGCGCCGTCAGATGACGGCTCAGCTCCTGGGCGGCGGCTGCGTCCTTCGAGGGGCCGTGACCGGTCTCCACGCCCTTGGTGCCAAACGACGCCTTGGCCCGCTCTTGAACCAGCGCTGGAGCGACGTAGGCCGTGACCCCGTTTGCCTGGGCAACGGTACCGACGCCGACGCCTTTTGCGTACCGGAGCTGTGCAATCTGGATGGACTCGGGGGTCCCTGGAGTCTCGAGATCAGCCGTCCTGCGTTGATCGATGAGTTTGACGTTCATGGTGAATGTCCTCTGGTGGGGGCGGCGGAAGTGCCGGGTGCTGGCCCCGTGTGCAGCCGCCCTGCCAGCGAGTGATGGCCCTCCTTTCGAGCGCTTCCATGACGCACGGTCCGAGCGAGCAGACGGCAGGGCCCCGACGTCGTCCCGGCTTCCGGACGAGCGGGCGCGGCGACGCACAACCGGCCGACTTTCTTGTCCTCCCGTCTTGGCACCGCGCTCGCTTTGGGGCGCTCCACCTCGTTCCCCGGAGCCCCCATGGCCATCAGCCGCAGCGAAAACAGCGCAGCCGTCACCCGGTCGTTCACGACCGACGGCACGACCACCACCTCGAGCGTGAGCAAGGCGCACATCCAGGTCGCCGGGAAGCCGCTGGGGAACGCCCTCGAGGCGTACGGCAAGGCGCTCGGCAGCCAGCCCCCGTCCGCGCCCCCGAAAGACGTCTTCGCCGCCGCCTTCAACCTGATCGGCGGGCTCTTCAAGCCCCAGTCCCAGGCCGGGGGCCAGCCGACGTTCGACCTCGGCCGGCTCCTGACCGACGCCCTCACCGTCGCCGAGAATCTCTTCGGTAAGGACCTCGAGAAGGCAGCCAGAAAAGCAGGAGGTGACGACCGAAAGGGCCGCGCGGCGAATGCTCCGGACTCGGCCGGCACCATCGACTCTGGCAACGGGCGCATCAAGATCGTCCCCGGAGCGAGCGATGGCGTTCGCGGCATCAAGGACGCCGGGCAGCTCGACCTCGGTGGGTCAGCCGACCTGGGCGGCGGCACCAGGGCCAAAGGCTCCGTCAAGGGCGGGACCTTTAGCGGAGTGACGTCTCAAAGCAGCGCCGGCGTCGACGCCGAGGGCAATCTCTACGCACAGGGCGGCTTCGCGGCGGGAGCAGGCGTCAGGGTGCGCGCCGAGGGCGAGATCGAGGGGGCCTGGGGCAACGTCAAGGGCGGCGTCGGCGCCGAGGCGCAGGTCTACGCCCATGGGAGGGCCGCCGCCCGCCTCGGACTGAAGGGCGCCGAGGCGACCGCAGCGGCCGGCGTTGGTGCCATGGCCGGAGTCAACGCCGACGCCGAGGCGAACATCGGCGACGGCGCCCTTCGCGGGAAGGCAAAGGCCGAAGCCAAGGCCGGCACCGGTGCCGATGCGGTGGCGACGGCCACCGTCTCCTACTCCCCGCTCGAGGCCGCCTTCAGCGGCGCTGCTGGGGCCTTCGCTGGAGCCCGCGCCACGGCCGAAGCCAAGGGCACCATCGCCGGCGTCGGCTACAAGGTCGGCGCCGAGGCCTGGGCCGGCGTGGGGGCCAAGATCGGGCTCGACGCCGGAATCAAGGAGGGGAAGTTCTCGTTCGAGCTGAACGTCGGCGTGGCGCTCGGCGTCGGCGTGGCTGCGACGATCGGGTTCGAGATCGACACCAAGGACCTCTTCAGCGTCGCCAGGGGCATCGTCGGCGCGGCGGGTGCGCTCCTCGACGGCATCCTCAAGCCCGTCGGAGATGCGGTCGCCGCCATCGCCAAGCCCCTCGGAGACGCCGCCGGCGCCATCGCTCGCCCCCTCGGCGATGTCTTCGGTGGGCTCTTCTCGACGGTGAACGGCCTCTTCGGTGGCAAAGCGGGCGAAGGCCTCGTCGCGTCTGACGTGGTGGACCGCTTCTGTTCACTCGCCAGGACGATGCCTGACGAACCTGCGGCAGGTCACGCCACCAGCTCGAAGACCCCAATGAAACCAGCACCCTCGCGCCCAACGCCGGACGTCACCAATGACCGCGCCGAGGCACGCGCGCTGCAAGACGCCCCGTTGCCCGCGAATCGGCTCGCGCCCGCCTGACCCCTCCCGCGCACAAGGACCACCATGGACACCATCGACCCCATCCTCTTCGAAGCCGAAGCCCACCTGTCGCGCGGCGACCTTGACCGCGCCGCGGCCCTGTTCGCAGCCGCTCAGGCGCTCGACCAGGGGCGCTCCGAGCTCCCCGCCGTCGGCGTCGCGCGTATCGCCCTGCTCAGTGGCAAGCTCGAGCAGGCACGGGGTCTTCTCTCGGAGGTGCTCGCGCGCAACCCGACGTCGGGCCCTGCCGCGACCTTCTGGGCCGTCACCGAGGAGGCGACGAAGCCCATCGAGCAGGCGCTGCCGGCCTTCGAGCGCGCCGTCACCCTGGCCCCAGACGCATGGCTCGCGCACTTCAATCTCGGCCGCGCGCTCGCGCGCCAGGGGCGGTACGGCGACGCGCTCGACGCGTTCCGCAGGTCCCTGACGCTCCAGCCCGGCGAGGGAGCGGTCCTCGTGGCGATCGGCGCGGCGCAGGTGCTCGCAGGCTCGCTCGCCGACGGCATCGTGACGCTCACCGAGGCCGTCGCCCGTGCACCGCAGCGGCTCGACCCGGTCCTGTGCCTCGCCGACGCGCTCGCCCAGGCCGGCGCCCTCGGCAATTCAGTGGCGCTGCTCGAGGACGCCGCGAAGCGCTTCCCCTCGGCGCCCGCCGTTCACTCGAAGCTCGCGTCGCTCGCGCTGCGACGTGGAGACGCCGAGACGGCGCGCGCCGAGCTCCGGACGCAGCTGCGCCTCTCACCGAATGACTTCGAGGCCTGGATGCTCCTCGGCGTCGTCGCCATCGGCTCGCTCGACGTGCGCGAGGCCACCGCATGCGCCGAAAAGGCGATGGACCTCGAGCCCACCTCGAGCCGGCCATGGTTCCTGATGGGCCAGGTTCAGGAGCTCATCAAGCAGCGCCGGTTCGCCATCGCCTGCTACCGCCGGGCAGCGGGCCTCGACGCGACGGCGTGGCAGCCCCGCGTCAACGCCGCCATCCTGCTGACCGAGCTCGCCCAGGGCAGCGACCTGTCGGCGGCGCAGGCGCTGCTCGAAGAGGCGAGCGCGCACGTCGACGCTGAGCACCGCTCGCTCGTCGACTACAACCGCGCGCTCTGCGAAGCGCGCCGTGGCGATACTCGAGCCGCGCGCGCCAGCGCCGCCCGCGCCGCGACGGGAGTCGCCTCGGCGCCTCACGTCATCGAGTCCGGGCGGCTGCTACGCGCGCTCGTCGCGTGAGGCCTCGACCATGGACCGGATCGCCGAGCTGGAGCGGCTCCTCGCGCGGGGTGAGCTCGCCCTCGCTGCGTGCCTGGTGGAGGGCGCTGGCACGAGCGCCGGCGCCGAGGGGCCCTTGCTGCAGGCACGGCTCGCGCTGGCGATGAACGAGCTCGCGAAGACGCGGAGCCTGCTCGACCTCGCGCTCGACCGGGCCCCGAAGCATGCCTACGGCCACCTGCTGCTGGGGCTCCTTCACGAGACTCAGGGGCGCAGCGACGCCGCGCTCCTCGAGTTCCAGCAGGCGACGCGCTTCGACTTGACCCTGCTGCCGGCGTGGTTCAACCAGGCGCGGCTGCTGCTCTCACGCGGCCGCACCGTCGAAGCCGCCGCTGCCTTCGAGCGCGCCGCGGCGCTCGACCCCGACAACGTCACCGTCCTCGCCGCCTGGGCCCACGCGCTCGCGAAGCTCGGGCAGGCGAAGCGCGCGGCGAACGTCTACCTGCGCTGCATCGAGCAGAACGTCGCCAGCCCGTTCTTCATCGTCGACCTGGCAGAGCAGCTCGCCCTTGCCAGCGAGGGCCGCCTCGCTGACGAGCTGCTCGGGGCCGGCTCGCAACGCCTGCCCAGCGAGGGCCTCTTCGAGTCGAAGCGGGCTGCGCTCGCCCTGACGCGCGGAGACCTCGCTGGGGCCGTCGGGCACGCGCGAGAGGCGGTGCGCCGCCAGCCCGAGTGCGTCGATTTCCTCGTCGGCCTCGCGGTGGTCGAGACGGCGCGGCTGCGGCTCGACGAGGCACGCGCGGCGGCTGAGAAGGCCTTGCGCCTCGCCCCGTCGAGCTGGAAGGCCCTGCACCAGCTCGGGCTCGTCTCGGAGGTCGCGGGCCACCGGGCGCGGGCCATCGCGTTCTACCGGCGAGCCGTCGAGCAGGCGCCCTTCGAGCGGGCGCCGCGAAACAACCTCGCCGCGCTGCTCCTCGAGACGGGCTCGGCGCATGACCTGAGGGAGGCCATCGGCCTGCTCGAGCGGCTCTCTGGCACGGGCCCGCTCGCCGTCGCCTGGTCACACCTCGAGGCCGGGCGCGAGCGACTCGCGCGCGCGGTCGCGGGGAGAGCGGCTCGGCTCGGCGTGCTGGGCGAGGCCGTCGCCGTCCCAGGCGGCCCTCGCGGCGCCGCGACGTCGTGAGGACCTCGAGGACGGCGCTCCCCGGCCGGGCCGCGGCGGCACGGCGTGTCTCCCGTTGCGCGTGGCGTGCAGCCCCCCGGGGTTCTGCAGCCGCCATGGAAGCGCCCGAGGCTCGCCGCCCCGCCCCCCTTCACCGCTCGCTCGACCCACGCCGACACGGACGTCAAGGCCACCTCGACTGAAGCGCCAACCCAGGATGGCTCAGGTTCGCGTTGGCGGGTGGACCGCCTTCTGAGCGGCCGAAGCACACGACCCGACGCGCTGCGGGAGAACGGCTGGGCGCTCGAGGCCCGAACTGGCGCGCGCACCAGAAACGGAGCAGGGCGCCGCGCCCTCGCGCACCAGCGGCGCTCCGACCCGCGCAGGACGGCTGCGCACCGGCCTCGGGCCGAGTCGCCCACCACGGCGGTGCACCGCATACGCGGAATCGCTCCAGATGGCCGCGCTTCGCTCGTGCACCGCGTACGGCGAATCGCCTCCGACGGCGTCGTACCGCTCGCGCCGCAGCGCTCACGAAGGCTGCACATCGCCTGCGCGCTGACTCGCCGACGCCGGCAGCGTACCGCCCGTGCCCCGGAGAAGCAGTGGTCAGGCTGCGCGGCGACGCGGCCGAAAATCGGCGGCGCCCGCCCTGCTCGCGATAGGGTGGCGGCGCGTGCGTGCGATGGGCCTCGACGTAGGGACGAAGACGGTCGGCGTCGCGGTGACCGACCCGCTCGGACTCACCGCGCAACCGGTCACGGTGCTGAGGCGCCAGAGCCTCAAGAAGGACCTCGCGGCGCTGCTGTCGCTCGCGAGGGAGCGCGAGGTCGTCACCTTCGTCGTCGGACTTCCGCTCAACATGAGCGGAGACGAGGGCCCGCGTGCGCTGGCGACGAGGAAGTTCGGTGACGCGCTGGCCTCCGCGTCCGGGCTCCCCGTCCTCTACCAGGACGAGCGCCTCACCACCGTCGCGGCCGAGCGCGCGCTGCTCGAGGCCGACGTCTCCCGTCAGCGACGCCGCGAGGTCGTCGATCAGGTCGCCGCCACGATCATCTTGCAAGGCTGGCTCGACGCGCAGCCCAGGAGCCCAACCGCTTGAAGAAGGTCGCCATCGGCCTGCTCGTCGTCCTGCTGCTCGGCGCCGTCGGCGCCGCCGGCGTCTGGTACTTCCTCGAGCAGCGGCTCACCACCTTCGCCGCCACGCCCTTCGGCGCCGTCGGCCCTCTCGTCGTCGAAATCCCCCCGGGGACCAACCCGCGCGGGGTCGCGGCCCGGCTCGCGCGCGCGGGCGTCGTCAGCGACGAAGACCTGCTCTACGGCTGGCTCCGCCGCGAGAAGCTCGGGCCGAAGCTGAAGGCCGGCGAGTACGAGTTCTCGGGGCCGCTGACGCCGCCACAGGCCGTCGACAAGCTCGTCCGGGGCGAGGTGAAGGTCTACCGCTTCACCGTGCCCGAGGGGCTTCGGTGGGACGAGATCCTCCCGCTCGTCGCGCAGTCGGAGCTGGGGCTGAAGCTCGAGACCCTCAAGGCCCTCGTCACCGACCAGGGCTTCCTCAAGCGCGCCGGCGTGCCGGCTGACCGCATCGAGGGCTTCCTCTTCCCAGACACCTACACGTTTCCCCGGGGCGTCTCCGAGGAGCAGGTGCTGCGAAAGATGGTCGAGGCCACGCTCGAGGCCGTGCGCAGGGCGCCGCGCAAGCCCGGCGTCACGCTCAACCTGCTCGAGGTCGTGACGCTCGCGTCCATCGTCGAGAAAGAGACCGGCGCCGTCGAAGAGCGCCCGCGCATCTCGTGCGTCTTCCACAACCGCCTCGCCCAGGGCGGTAAGCTCGAGACGGACCCGACAGTCATCTACGCCAAGATGCTCCGCACCGGCGCCTACTCGAAGAACATCACTCGGGACGACCTGCTGACGCCGCACCCCTACAACACGTACAAGGTGAAGGGCCTGCCGCCGGGCCCCATCGCGAGCCCCGGCGCCGCGGCCATCGAGGCGGCCCTCGCCCCGCTCGACTGCGCCGACCTCTTCTTCGTGTCGAAGAACGACGGCACCCACGTCTTCTGCCCGGACTTCGCCTGCCACGAGGCCCAGGTCGAGAAGTGGCAGCGCGAGTACTTCAGGAAGAAGTAGCGCACCGGGCCGCCGAGGCGCCGTCAGGGTCGCCGGCCGAACTGCGCCTTCGTCGCCTCGAGGATTCGCAGCGCGGCGCGCACGTGCTCGTTTCGGTCGACCGGGCTGGATGCGCCGGCCGGGTGCTGCGCGTCTGGGGGCTGGGCGCGCTCGGCCTGCTCGATGCGCCGCGCCACGCGGCCCTCGAGTGTGCGCGCCTGGGCCGGAGAGCGCGTGTGCATGACGTGGCCCCACTCGACGACGCCGCGGTGCAGCTCGAGGGCGTCGTGCAGCCAGGCCGCGTTCACCTCGACCAGCGCCGCCGACGCCTCCGACAAGAGCGCCTCGGCCTGCCCGAGCCGGCCCCGAATCGCCTCGACGCCCGCGAGCCCGGCCCGCGCCAGCGCGAGGTAGCGCACCTCGCCGAGCGCCTCGAGCAGCTCGATGGCCGCGCCGTAGCGCTCAGCGGCGGCTGGCAGCTCGAGCTTCTCCTGGTGGAGCGCACCCATGGCCACCAGCACGATGCCCTCGTGGCGGCGGGCCCCCACCTCGCGAAGCAGCTCGAGCGCCCGCTGGTACTCGACGAGCGCCGGGCCGGGCTTCTTCTGGTCGCGGTAAAGGTCGCCGAGGTTGCTGTGCGAGATGCCCTCGGAGCGCCGGTTACCGAGCTCGCGGTGGATCTCGAGCGCCTTGCGGTAGTTGGCGCGCGCCTGGTCGAAGAGCCCCATCGCCTGCTCGGCGACGCCGAGGTTCGCCAGGGTGATGCCCTCGTAGCGCCGGTCCTTCACCTCGCGGTGGATCTCGAGGGCCCGCTCGTATGAGGCGAGCGCCTCGGTCTCGAGGCCGAGCTCGGCCAGCAGCGCGCCCTGGGTCGACAGGCAACGCCCCTCCATGCGGCGGTCCTTCGCGTGCTCGAGCAGCGCGAGCGCCCGCGTGAAGTGGCGTCGGCTCTCGCCGCGGTCGCCGAGCAGCCTCCGGGCGACCCCGAGGAAAGACTCGATGCGCCCTTCGCGGCCGACGTCGCCGAGCGCGCGGGCCAACCGGTGGGCCTCCTCGAAATCGTCGACGGCCTCGGCGGGGCTCCCGCGGGCGAGCCTCGCCTTGCCCCTCGCCTCGAGCCCCTCGACGCGCCGCGCGGGGTCGTCGCCGCACCGGGCGAGCGCTGCGTCGAGCATCGGCAGGTGGGGCTTGAAGGGGCCCCGGAGCGTCAACAGCGGGTCCAGCGCCAGCACCGCGTCGAGTGACTGGCGGGCCGGCGCGCGGGGGTCGAGCCCTCGCCGGTAGACGGCGAGCAGGTTCTCGCGCTCGAGGTCGATGGCCGAGAGCTGGCTGGCGCTCGACTCGGCGCCGTCGGCCAGCCCTCGCCCGAGCTCGAGAAAGTAGCGGGTGTGCCGCGAGAGCGCGCCCGCCTCGACCGCCGAGCCCATCAGCTTCTCGCGCGCGTACTCGCGAATGGTCTCGTACAGTCCGAAGCGCGGCCGGGCCTCGTCTCCCGTCGGGAAGTACGCGCGCACCAGCGACTTCTCGCGCAGCGTCGACGAGACGGCGCTCGCCGTGGGCGCTCCCTCGCAGTGCGCGAGCGAGACCACCGCGTCGACCGCCTCGGCGGTGAAGCCGCCAGCGAAGACCGAGAGCTGCGCCAGCGCCGACTGCTCCGCCGCGCCCAGCGTGGTCCACGACCAGTCGATGGCGCCGCGCAGCGTCGCCTGGCGCTCTGGAGCGCCCCGCTTGTCGACGAGCACCTCGAAGCGGCGAGGGAGCCGTTGCACGAGCTGCCCGGGCGTGAACAGCGACATGCGCGCGGCGGCGAGCTCGATCGCCAGGGGCAGGCCGTCGAGCTGGCGGACGATCTCGGCGATGTCGGCCTCGTCGGCCGGGGTGGGCACCCAGCCGGGCCGCACCACGCGGGCGCGCTCGATGAAGAGCTCGACGGCCTCGGCGCCGCGCGCGGCCTCGGTGGGCCCCGGGGTGCGCAGCGGGGGCACCTCGTAGACGGTCTCGTGGGGCAGCCTCAGGAGCTCCCGTGACGACACCATGAAGCGGGCCAGGGGCGCCGCGCGCATCCACGGCTCGAGGGTCTCTCGGGCATGGCCGACCACCTGTTCGAAGTTGTCGAGCACCACCAGCGTGTCTCCCCGGGCGGCGAGCGCGTGCCCGAGCTGCTCCACCGCGTCGCCGGGCGCCAGCGGCACCGTGAGCGCCCGGGAGAGCGCGGCGCAGACCCCGTCGACGTCTCGCGCGTCGGCGAGTTCGACGAACCACACCCCGCCCCGGCGCCGCCCGCGCTCGTCGATGGCCTCGAAGTGGGTGCCCAGCTGGCCGGCGAACTCGAGCGAGAGCCGGGTCTTCCCGGTGCCGCCTGGCCCGAGCAGCGTCAGCAGCCGCGCGCCCTGCCGAAAGAGCTGGTGCAGGTCGGCGAGCTCGGCGACGCGGCCGACGAAGCTGGTGGCCTGCGGCGACAGCGGCGGCGGGCGCTGCGAGACGGCCCCGAGCACCCGTCGCGCCTCGGCCAGCACTTCGCCCGACAGCGCCGCGCCCGAGCGCTCGACGCGGGCCAGGGGGCTCCCGGCGACGACGGCCCCGCTCTCCGACACCTCGGCGCCAACGTGAATCGTCTCGGCGTCCTGTTCGTCGCCGGGCCCCTCGGACGGCGACTTGAGCGCGCCATCGTCGTCGAGCCCGGGCACGTCCTCGTACTGGCGGTACCAGCGGGCGAAGTCGAAGGGGCCGGCGTCGGCGAGGTAGACGCCGAGCGCGTCGAGCAGCTCGCGCGCCGTCTGGTGACGGGCCTCGGGGGCCTTGCGGAGCGCCTTCATCACCACGCGCTCGAGCGCCACCGGGCAGTCGGGCCGGCGCTCGCGCACCAGCGGCACCTCGCAGGCGCGCACGGCCCGCACCGACTGCGCGTCGGTCTTGCCCCTGAAGAGGTACGCCCCCGTGAGCGCCTCCCACATGACGATGCCGAGCGCGAAGACGTCGGTGCGCCCGTCGACGTGCCTCCCACCGGCCTGCTCCGGGGCCATGTACGGGAACTTCCCCTTCAGCATGCCGGCGGCCGTGTGGACGGCCTTGTTGGCCGCCTTGGCCACGCCGAAGTCCACCAGCTTCACCACGCCCTCGCCGGTCACCAGCACGTTGTGCGGCGTCACGTCGCGGTGGACGATCTGCAGGTGGCGGCCCTGGGCGTCGGTGGCGCGGTGCGCGAAGTCGAGCGCGGCGGCGACCTGGTGCGCGACGTGCGCCACCACCTGCGGCGGAACGGGGTGCTCCGCTTCGCGCGCGCGCTTGAGCAGCTCGCGGAGGTCGTGGCCCTGCACGTACTCCATCGCCACGAACCAGGCCCCGCGCACCTCGCCGAACTCGACGATGCGCGCGATGTTCGGGTGCACGAGCCGCGACGCGATGCGCGTCTCGTCGAGAAACAGCCGAAGGAAGCGCGGGTTCTCGGTCAGGTGCGGGAGGATGCGCTTGATGGTGACCACCTCGCCGCTCTCGCCGCGCGCGAGGAACACCTCGCCCATGCCGCCGGCGCCGAGCCGCTTCACGAGCGTGTACCGGCCAAAGCGCTCCATCTCGCGCCTCACGCTATCTAAAACCGTCGTGATTCCAGACGTTTTCGTTTCGCAACGAACGCTCGCAATCATGCGACAATGTGGGCATGCCCGTGAGACTCACCGGTGGTCCCCGCGGGTTCGGCCCGTTGCCGAACCAGCCCGTCACGCCCAACCAGCCCGCGCCGACGAACCCGCCTGCGCCGACGAACCCGCCCGCGCCGACGAGCACCACCCCGGCCGTCCCACCGAACGTGCCCGTGGACCCGCGCCTGAACGGCGTCATCCTCGACAGCCGGCTCGTCCGGGGCACGACGCCGAACGCGAGTACCTTCGACGCTGCGCGCAACCGCATTCGGCGCGGCGGCACCGACGACGACTCCCTGGGCGGGGGCGTGGCGTTCAAGGGCAAGGGCTACGACGTCGTCAACGAGCGCCTCGTCGGCCCCGAGACGAGCCCGGCGCGGGTGGCGCTCCGGGACGCCATCTGGCAGCGCCTCGAGACGCCCAGCTACCTGCTCGAGTCGCGGCCCGCGAAGGCGGTCGACGTCAAGCGCCTGGGTCAGGCCCTGAGCGAGGTCGCGAGCGCGCGGCAGGCCGCCTCGCTGGCGAAGCAGGCCCAGACCTCGGGGGCGGCGGCGGCGAACCTGGCAGACTTCGTGGCCAACACGCGCGGCGTCTCGAAGGACACCCGGGCCTCGCTGCTGCAGACGCTCTCGGCGCAGGCCAGCGGAGTGAGCGGAGCGGTGGTGGCGGGCATCACGGGCTCAGAGGCCTTCGCCGCGATGAGCCACGCCGAGCGGGCGCAGCTGGCGACGGTGCTGTCGCGGCTCGACGACCCGGGCCTCGCGGTGCTCGGGTCGATGGTCGAGCGCACGCCCGAGGCGCTGAAGAGCACGGACTCGGCCGGGCACACCCTGCTGTCCAACCTTGCGGCGCTGGCATCTCAGCCGCTGCACGCCTCACTCGCCGGGCACACCAGCACCGAGGAGCTGCTCGAGGGCGTGCTGACGGACGTGATGAACCCCAACCGCATCGAACAGGGCACGGCGGCGACGTGCACCGTCGCGTCGATGCAGTTCGAGCTCGTGGCTGACGAGCCGGCCGAGTACGCGCGCCTCATGGCCGGCCTGGCCGGCGCGAGCGGCGTGGTGAAGATGCGCGGCGGCGGCGACCTTCGGCTGGGGCCGGGCGACGCCGACCCGCGGGGCCGCAGCGGGCGCTCGGCGAGCCAGGCGCTCTTCCAATCGGCGGCGATGGAGTACGCGAACGGGCGCTTCGCGAACTACGACCCCGTGCTGGGCGTCACCGTCGACGCGCGCCGCGGCCAGGAGCGCCTGGGGCTCAAGCCCGCCGACCAGCAGGCGCTCCTCGAGAAGCTCTTCGGCGTGAAGTACTCCATCGATCGCCTCTTCTCCGAAGCCGAGGGGGCGAAGGCGCTGGAGCGGCTGCAGGGCTGGGACGCGACGGGCGCCCGGAACCGCCCGATCGTCGTCGACCTCGACCAGGGCAAGTTCAATCACGCGGTGACGCTCGAGTCGGTGACGAGGGAGCGGGTGACGTTCCGCGACCCCTACGGTGTGCTCCGGTCGATGCCTGCGAGCACCTTCCCGAAGGTCGCCGTCGCGGTTCACCTGCCCACCGACGTGAAACGCAACGGCGTCGGTTGAGGCCGTGAGGGCGGTGACCACCGGAGGCGCGGGGCGACACCCTGGCGCTCGCGGGTCGTGCCACCACGCACCGAGGCTGACGGCATGCGCCCCTCCAGGACCTGGCTCGGCATCACCTTCGCGCTGAGCGCCATGCTCGGTGCGTGCCGCTGTGCTCCCGGCCCATCGGCGACGGACGCGGGCCCCGGCCCGTCGCGGGCCTGGCTCGACGGCGCGCCGGAGCCCGAGACGACCTCGCCGAGGCCCGGAGGGACGCTCGTGGTGCGGGCGATGACCGAGCCGGCGACGCTCAACGCGCTCGAGGGCGCCACCTCGCGAGACACGTGGACGCTGCGCATCACACGGAACCTCGTCACCGAGTCGTTGCTCGTCATTCACCCCGGGACGTTCGCGCTCGAGCCGCAGCTGGCGCGCAGCTGGCACGACTCAGGCGACCACCGCATTACGACGTTCGTGCTGCGTGACGGGCTGTCGTTTCACGACGGCACGCCGCTGACCTCGGCCGACGTCGTCGCGACGCTCGCGGCGGTGATGGACCCGGCGCGGCCGACCGGCGCCATCCGCCAGGACTTCGGCGCGCTGGGCGGGTTCCGGGCCCTCGACGCGCGCACCGTCGAGCTGACGTGGCGGGCGCCCTCGCCCTTCGCGCTGCGGCAGGTGGCGAAGCTGCCCATCCTCTCGGCGAAGCAGCTCGCGGGTGACTGGCGCGCGCTGGCCACAGCCCCGCTCGGCTCGGGGCCGTTCCGCGTCGGGGCCTGGGCGCGGGGGCAGACGCTCACGCTCGAGCGCGTGGGCGCCGGCGCGCTGCTGAAGCGCATCGAGTTCCGCTTCGTGAAGGACCACACCGTCGCGGCGGCGCTGCTCGAGCAGGGGGCGTTCGACCTGATGACGGCGGTGCAGCCCGCGCTGTGGCGCGCCCTCGAGGCCTCGACGCCCGCGACCGACTGGGCCCGGGCCGGGTACCGGCGGCTCGTCTCGGTCGACAACAGCTACTCGTACGTGGCGTGGAACCAGGCGCGCCCCTTCTTCCAGCACGCCGAGGTGCGCCGCGCGCTCGCGCACCTCTACCCGAGCGCGCTCATCGAGCAGACCGTCGACCTCGGGCTCGAGCCCCCCACCACCTGCCCCTTCTGGCGCCTGGGCCCGCAGTGCGACGAGACGGTGCACCCTCTGCCCTTCTCGCTCGAGGCCGCGAGGGCCCGCCTCGACGACGCCGGCTTCGTCGACGGCGACGGCGACGGCCTGCGCGAGCGCGACGGCGTGCCGGCGGCGTTCACCTTCCTCGTGCCCACCACGTCGGTCCGGCTCGGCAAGGTCGTGCCGCTGCTCCAGGAGCAGACGCGGGCGGCGGGCGTCGAGGTGCGCATCGAGAAGGTCGACGTGGCGACGCTCAACGCGCGCGTCAACGCCCGCGACTTCGACGTCGTGTCGCGCGTGTGGACCGAGTCCGACCTCGAGAGCGAGCACTTCGGTACGTTCCACTCGTCGGCTCGCGACGGCGGCTCGAACTTCGTGGGCTACCACAGCGCCGAGGCCGACCGCCTGCTCGAGGCCATCCGCGGCGAGTGGGACGAGGCGAAGCGCCGGGCCCTCGAGCGCGCGCTGCACCGCCGCCTGTACGACGACCAGCCCTACCTCTTCATGACGTCGCGCCGCTCGCTCGACCTGGCCAGGCGGCGCGTGCACGGCCTCACGCCGAGCCCGCTCTGGTACGACCTGCGGCGGGTGTGGGTCGAAG
>JADCJJ010000307.1 GCA_020247085.1 Myxococcaceae bacterium
GGCTCGGCGGCCTCTCCCGGCGTCTCGCCTCGAGCCGCGGCCTCGGCCCACGCACCGTCGTCAGCGCGACGCACGAAGGCGATGGCGGGGGCCCCAACAAGGCGGCTCGTTGACCGAGCGTCGCTCGGAGCGCAGGCTCGAGCGCCGGGCGCAGAAACGAGTAGCCCGAGGTCTCGAGCGTCGAGCAGCCTCGTCGCTGTCGGGCTCGGCGGCCTCTCCCGGCATCTCGCCTCGAGTCGCGGCCTCGGCCCACGCACCGTCGTCAGCGCGACGCACGAGGGCGATGGAGGGGGGCCTCGATCAAGCAGCTCACAGACCGAGCGTCGCTCGGAGCGCGGGCTCAAGCGTCGGGTGCAGGAACGAGAAGCCCGAGGTCTCGAGCGCCGCGGGGCGCACCCTCGACCCCGCGAGGATCGTCGCCTCGGCGAGCTCTCCGAACAGCGCCTTGAGGGCCACCGCCGGGACGGGCGTGATGGCGGGCCGCGACAGTACGCGCCCGAGCGCCTTGGCGAAGGCCTTCGCGGTGACGGGCTCGGGCGCCGTCGCGTTCACGACGCCGGCCAGCGAGTCGGTCATGAGCGCGTGGTGGAACGCGCCAACCAGGTCCTCGCTCGAGATCCAGCTCATCCACTGCGCGCCGGAGCCCGTGGGTCCGCCCGCGCCGGCCCGAAACGGCGGCAGCAGCTTCGCCAACGCGCCGCCGCGCGCGGTCATCACCACGCCGATGCGCATCAGCACCACCCGCACCCCGAGCGCCTCGGCGGCCCTCGCCTCGGCCTCCCAGTCCAGGCACAGCCCGGCGAGGAAGCCCGGCCCCTCGTCGGAGCGGGCCCCGGGCACGGAGCGCTCGTCGAGCACCTCGTCGCCCCGGTCGCCATAGACCCCGACGGCCGAGCTGCTGATCAGCACCCGCGGCGGCGCCTTCAGCCGCTTCATCGCCTCGACCAGCTGGCGGGTGTAGGCGACCCGGCTGTCGACGAGCAGGCGCTTGCGCTCGGGCGTCCAACGCTCATCGGCCACGCCCGCGCCCGCGAGGTGCACGACGGCGTCAGCGCCCTCGAGCGTCGAGGCGTCGAGCTCGCTCCCCCGGCGCTTCACCGCCCGCACCGTGTGCCCGCCAGTGGTGAGGAAGGGAACGAGGGACGAGGCGAGCAGCCCGCTGGCGCCGGTGACGGCGATGGTGCGGCGTGGGGCCGAGGCGAAGCGGGCATGCCGCTCGAGGTCGGCCTTCGTCAGCGCGTGCCGGTACGCGAAGGCCCGTTCGAGCTTGCCGCGGGCGAACCCGCCGCCGACCAGCGCGCCCAGCGGCCCGAGCGGCAGCTCGTAGCGGATCTCGTCCTCGAGCACGCTCGAGCCGGGGCGCGCTCCGTCGAGGAAGCGGTGCGTGTGCACCCACGACTTGAACGGCCCCGAGCGCAGCTCGTCGCGGAAGAGCACGCCCGGCTCATAGGCGGTGTGCTCAGCGACCCACCGCTGCGCCACCGGGCCGACGTTGGCGCGGATGACGGTGCGCGCGCCGACCTCGAGGCCGCCGGTACGGGACTCGATCTCAACGGGGTCGAAGGGCGGGTTGAGCCGCTCGAAGGCGCCGGGCCGCTCGTGCCACGCGGAAAGCGCCTCTCGGGTCACCGGCATCTCGGTTCGCTGAACGAAGGTCTGCATGGCGCCTCTGGTAACCGCCCCCGGGCCCTGTCGCACCCTCGACGACTCCGCCGTGTTGACGACCCCGCCGTCGTCGGGTGGGCCGGCGTTGCCGCTCTGCGTCGCCCCATCGGCTTGTGACGCTCACGACACTTAAGGTACAGGCGCAGGCCCTCGGGGTTGGCTGGCCGATCGGAGTCGAGATGTCTCACAGCAGGACATGGTGCCTGGCGGTGCTGCTGATCGCCGGATGTGGTGAGCGCGTGCTGCCGTCGCTTCAGTCGGGCGCGGGGCCGGTCACGGTCCTCCCGGGGACGCCGTCGGTCGACCTGCGCGCCGACGTCGACCGCGACGGGGTCGTCGACGTCATGGGGACGAGCGACGACGAGGGCGAGGCGTCCTGGAGCGCCGCGCGCGGCGCCGTCTTCCTGCCCAACCTCGACGACGACTCGGCGCGGTGTCGCGCGACCGACGCCAGCGGCCGGCCCCTCGCCGACGCGCTGCTGCCGAGTTGCAACGACGCTGCCGATGAGGTCGTCAACGGCGACGACGACTGGAAGGACCTGGCGCGCCTCGAGCTCATGCGGTGGCCCGAGGCGCCGGCCGGCACGGTGGTGCGCGTGTCGCTCGAGCCGGCCGAGGCGAGGGTGCGGCTGTTCAAGAAGACGGGCGACCGCGTCGAGGTCGTCAACCCCGAGCTCCCGCTCGCCACGGCCGACCTCGTCAACGGCGCCACGCTCTACCTCGAGGGGACCGACCTCGTCCGCGACGAGGCGACGTGGGACGGCTTCGTCGACGTCAGCGTTCGCATCACGGTCGCCGAGTCGAGGTACTGGAAGGGCGGCACCTACTCCGACACGGTTCGGCTGCGCTGCGCGCCGGTGCTGACGTTCCACCACCTGCTGCCCGTCGAGACGGCGTACGCGACGAGCGTTCCCCGGGAGCCCGACTCGGCCGCCTTTCTGAGAGACGTGCGCGCAGGCCTCACGCTCGCGAACCCGGCCATCACCTTCGTGACGCCCTCGCTCGAGGACCAGTGGACGCAGGACTTCTTCGAGACCGGCTATGCGTCGATGCCCGGCCCCGGAGGTGCCCAGCACGTCATGCGGGTCTTCTTCAGGTCGGCCAACATCGAGGCCCCGCAAGACGGCAGCTTCCCCATGCGCAGCGCAGGCCGCATCGTCTTCACCCGCTTCAGGGGCAAGGATGTCGCCGGCGTGCAGCAGGTCGACCTGACGAGCAGCGAGGAGACTCAGACGCTCAACTCGTTCGGCAACTTCGAGACGGTGCCGCCACACGTGACGCCCTCGCGGCGCTGGCCGCTGGGCCGGGTCATTCGCGGCAGCGTGCGCGGCTACGAGCCCGACCCCAGCTTCGTGCGCATGACCGAGGCGCAGAAGTACCAGGAGCCCTCCATCAACGTCGACACCTCGTGGCTGCTCGTCGGGCACGTGGACGAAACCGTCAGCTTCATCAAGGCGTCGACCCCCCGCGGGTGGATCGTGCTGGCCAACGACGCGCGGCTGGCGCGGCAGATGCTCCAGGACGTCGAGGCCCGGGGGCTGGGCGCGACGCGCCTCTTCGTCGGCAAGCGCTGGCTCGACGACCAGAACAACGAGGTGAACGCCGAGACGACGGTGTCGGCGGTGCTGGCGAACCCTGACGTCATGCAGGCGAGCGCCGAGGCCGCTGTGAAGGTCGACGAGCAACTCGCCATCATCAAGCGAGAGACGGGCATCACCGACGCCGAGATCGTGAAGGTGCCCTTCCTGCACGAGCCCGTCTTCGGCGGCTCGCTCGCCTACCAGCCGGGCACCGTCAACCTGTTCGTCATCGACGAACGGACCGTCGCCGTGCCGGACCCGCACGGGCCCGTGGTCGACGGGAAGGACCTGTTCAAGACGCAGCTCGAGCAGGCGCTCGCGCCGTACCAGGTGCGGGTGCAGTGGGTCGAGAACTGGAACCTGTACCACCGCGCGGCCGGCGAGGTGCACTGTGGGACGAATGCGATGCGGGCGATTCCGTCGGTGAAGTGGTGGGAGGTGACGCCGTGAAGCACGCCGCACTCGCAGTGGTGATGAGCGCCCGGGCCGCCCTCGCAGCCGGGGCGCTCCCGGTGACGCTCGAGGCGGCCGAACGGGAGGCGCTCGCGCAGCGCGTCGCCGAGGCCCGGGTGAAGCACCCCGAGGCGTTCAAGCGGGTGGGCGCGCTGCGGCAGGGCCTGGCCCACCTCGACCGCCAGAAGCGGGGCCCGCTGGCCCCAGTCACCTCGTGGCTCAACGGGGTCCCCGACTCAACCTGGGCGCTCGCCGACGCCCTCGTCTTCTCGGGCGAGGTAGACCCGGCGCTGCCGCGCACGGCCCAGGTGGCCTGGCAGGCGGGGCTGCTCGAGGCGCTGGGGGGCCGCCGCGACGTGAAGACCGAGCCGCTGCTCCGCGCCGCGCTAAACGCCCCCGGGCTTGCGCCTCCGGTGCGGCGCGCGGCGGCCGATGCCCTCGGTCGGGTCGGCACCGACGGCGCCGTCGAGGCGCTGACTCGGGCCGCTGGCTCCTTCACCGGCGCCGACCGTCTGGCGGTGCTTCAGGGCATGGGCAGCTGCCGCCGCCTCGCCATCACGGCGCTGCTGGCGCAGCTCCTGGCCCGCGCGACGAGCGAGGCTGAGCAGCTCGTGCTCGTCAAGGCGCTGTCCGTCAACGGGAACCGGTGGGCGCTCGAGACGCCGCGCGGCGCGCCACGGCCGGCCGAGGTGCCTCGCCTGCGGTCAGCCGCCGCCGGCGCGCTGGTGCGCGTCTACGTCTCGTCCTCTGGCCGGCTGAAGACCGAGGCCCGCGACGCGCTGCGCGTCGTCGAAGCCCCCGACACGCTCGTCCTGCTGGCACAGAGCCGCGCGCTCGACCCGGCCGGGGTCGACGCGTTGCTCGGCGTGCTGGCCCGCTAAGTGGCCGACTTCCCTTGGAGCGCCTGGGAGCGCGCACCTCGGGAGGCCCGCCGTGCGAGAATGCAGCCCATGACGACCATCAGCGGCAGCACCCCTCGCGTGGGGCCTCCGAGCACGACGTCGACGACGGCCCGGGCCAGCAGCGTCGAGGCGCCCCAGACCGCCAGCGCCGCGTCGACAGGTTACGCGACGGCCAGCACCTTCAACACGGCGAGCGCTGGCGGGAGCTCCCCGGCGGTGAACCCGCTCCCGCCACCGCCGGCGTCGATCGCCAACGCGCAGACGAGCCGCGGCGACCTGACGCGGACGATTCCGGTCATCGCCACGGCGGTGAAGCAGCTCACCGAGAACGGCAGCAGCGACGCGAAGGCGCTGGCCGAGCTGCTGAGGTACCCCATCTTGAGCCAGGCGGAGCAGGACAAGCTGTACGGGAGCCGCACCGGCCAGTGGATCGACGAGAAGGACAAGGACGGCAAGCCGACCGGAAGGAAGACGGAGGAGCGGCGGGAGGACGGGCTGCTGCGGAAGATCGAAGCGACGCCAGAGATCGAGAAGGCGCTGGCGATGCGAGGCTTCATGGAGGGCTTCATCAAGCAGCTCATCGACCAGGGCGTCGAGACGATGAAGAAGCTCGGAGACAAGCCCAAGGCCTGGGGCGAGCGGTAGCCGGGCCACCAATCGCCTGCTCTCGCGCAGGCCCCTCGAGGGCGCGCCGGGGCGCTCAACCCTTTGCTGGCGGCGTGCTCTTCACGAACAGCTCCCGCAGCTGCTTGTCGTCAACGTCGCCTGGGGCGCCGGTCATCAGGTCGGTGCCCTTCTGCGTCTTGGGGAAGGGGATGA
>JADCJJ010000308.1 GCA_020247085.1 Myxococcaceae bacterium
CTCGCCAGCCGTTCTCCGCTTTCTTCTCCTCACAAGACCGAAGATGCTCGCCGCCACCGTCGGCTCAAACGCCGTGTGTCTTCAGTGGTCCCCTGTCGCAGAATTCGCCCTCGACCAACTCGTCCTCACGATCGCGGATCAAGCGTGATCGTGCGAGAGGTAGACTTCTTCACCAATGCTCGCAACCGTCGCGTCCCATTGCTCGGAGGAGACATGCCAGCCGTACGTGTCGAGCTTCTCAAGCCACTCCTGTTTGTCGGTCGCAAGGTCGAACTTGGCGTCCGCCTCGGCCTGCCGAATCATCGATTTTGTCTGGTCGGATAGCCCATCCTTGACACTTCCGCCACTTTGCGCCAGCGGATTACATAGGCCACCAGAACGGCCGCCAGTTCTCGCGCTGTGGCTTGTCCATCCGCTCCTCTGTAGGCCAGCCACACAAGAGAACTGCAACCCATACGCAGCCTGAGCACCAGTATCGCGCGCAACACAGCCCAAGCTTGCAGGCGGCGGAGAACCTCCAGTTCCAACCTTGCCAGCTCCTGGAGCCCAGCCCGAGTTTCCCCTGCCCTGTCCCGAACATGTTCTCGAGACTAGCTCTTGAACGTCTACCCCGAATTGAGTTTGACCAAGAGACGAAGCCGCAACCCCAATTGCGTTGCCTGGGGCCTGCGGGCTTCCACCTGAGAGCGTCTCACAAACATCACGTTGACACAGATACCCCGAATCGACGTCGAAGATTGGGCTCGCCATCTCCGACAACATGCAGTTCCCGAGACCAAGCCGCCAATCGGAGTTGAGTGCATCGAGGAGGTGCCCCAGCGACACACAGCGCGACGTGCTAACCCCCTGAGCGGCATAGTCCTCACAGAACTTGTGAAACTGCACGAACGAGTCACCTGGCGGAGTGCGAAGCCATAAGCCGACCCGTCGGACGATCGAATCTTGGCGAGCAGCGATCTCCTTGTACTTCCGCAAATTAAGATACATCCACTCCTTCAACCACGAGTACCCAGCGACCTTGGCGTCGCCATACGCAATCACAAGGAGATTGAGCAAAGTGTTCATCAAGATGACCCGGCCGCGATCCTTAGATTCCGGCGGAAGCTGCGCTACGGCGGTCTCGAACGCAAAGACGCTTGCGTTGCCGAATGCTTCGATGTCATCGACGATGAAGCAGTCGAACGAGAGACCGATTCGAGTGAGGGCACCCGCGTAGTGACTGGGTTCGCCGCGCACAATGCTGCCCAAGAACTCCGAAATGAGTCCTGCAGAAATCGGGTCCGTGCATCCGTCCCGGAGCACGCGCTCACCGCGCGTAGTTGCCCCAGGATGCCAGGAACGCCACGAACCGAGGTTGGGCCCCAACAGCGTTCTCAACGAGACATACCACTGGGCGAGCACAAGTGATGCGAGTCTATTGTCCGATGTTTGTGCGGAGGCGAGTTCAGCTTCAGTCCTTAGAGTCTCGGAGCGACTGGAGTACATCGCGGTGAGTGTCGCAGCGGAATGATTTTGTTCGGCAAGGGCGGCAAAGAACTCAGGACTTTCGACCGGTCGCGGAGAATCGCCCGCCGTGAGAGCCTCAAATGCACGCTGTCGCTGTGTAAGCCACGTCAATTCGAGATTGCGAATCTCCGGATCAGTTGCGAGGATCGATTCAAGCACGGTAGCTGTGAGCCCGCTGCGAGACTCAGCCCTCGCGTCAGGCCGAGACTCAGACTGGACAGCGGTGTCCCCCGTGCAGTCGAACGCGGAGACTGTGAGAACCACAGCTGCTTGCCGAATCCAAATTCGAAGTACTTTCATTGAAAGATCCCCCAGCGTCCAACAAATAACGGAGAACGGAGAAGTGAAAGAAAGCGGGAAACCGGGGTGGGGGTCAAGAGGCGGTGAACGCACTCCGCCGCGGTGGTGGGCTTGAGGAGTCGCGCGGAACGACCCCCGCAGGGGGCGGAATCGGCGTTGAGGCAGACGAAGCCTTGAGGCGTGGTGAGCGCGTGTGCCTTCTGGTGCGTTGAGACGTCAGCCCACCAGCGGCAGGTGAGGCTGGGCGGTGGAGGGAGGCAGGACAGCGTCGGGAGCGAGGGGGTGTCCCAGCTGGCGGAGACGTTCTTCTGCCGCGGCGCGGGTGGAGTGGATGGCGTAGATTCTCCGGCGCCCGCCACAGGGGCAGCGGAAGACGTCGACACCGAAGGTGTGCTGGTGAAGGGCCGCCCAGTCGAGCCGCCGGGTGGGCCGGCCAGGCTTCTGCTTCTTCGGCTTCCGCCACGAGGGGGTGGGCACCGTGGGCGGTGGAGCCGCCGTCACCCTCGGCCGAAGTGCGGCGTGGGGAGCGAAGACGCCGTGGTAGCGAGTGAGATGAAGGAGGGCCGGCGGCACCAGGGCGACGAGGCGGCGGACGAGGCCTTCAGCCGTGACGATGAAGGGGCGACCCCGCTTCGGCGTGTACTCGTACCGGCCGTCGTCAAGGCGGCGCAGGCGTGACTCGGCAATGGGTCCCCTGGCGCCATACCGCACGAGGCGCTCGAGGCCGGCCCTGTCATTGCCGTGTACGGCGGTGTCGGCGTGGAGGGAGAAGCCCATGGCCACGGCGACGCGGCGCCTGCGGGAGGGCGTCGGCAGCTCCAGTGGCAGCGGGTGTTGCAGGGAGGCGCGCTGCAGCGCCTCGTACTCATCCTCCGGCCATGGGACGTCTTCGTCTGCGAAGTCCTTGCGCACCTGGCGGAAGACGCGCAGGAGAATGGCTTCGACGTCGGCATCGTCGGGGGCGAGGAGCTCCACCACCTCGCCGTCGGCCGTCCACACCGCCTCCGGCAGCAGGGCGTGGAGGTGAGGCGTCACTTGAAGCGTCGACCCAAACCACTGGGTGAAGACGACGGCCCCGCCGCGAAGCGGGCCCTCGGCGCCCAGTCTCCGCGCCACCTGCCGCTGCCAGCGCCACACGGCGTGGACCAGCCGCGCCTCCAGCGCCCGCAGCAGCCTCGGCCGCTTCAACATCAGAAAGCGCAGCGAGAAGGGCAGACTCACTGTCCACTGCCGGTGCCGGACGCGCGGTAACAGCGCCTCCAGCCGCACGCCCGTCTCCACCGCCCGACGGTTGGTGCACGAGGGGCAAAAGCCCCTCCCCTTGCACCGGAAGGCCACCACCTCCGACTGGTGGCACTCGTCACAGGACACCTCGACGAAGCCACGGCGCACGTCCGCACAGTGCAGGAAGGCCGCCACCTCGCGCCGCACCCGCGCCGGCATCGTCTCACACACCTGCGGCCAGCCCTGCCGAAAGGCCTCCCGCAGCACCGACGCCTCTGGCGTCCCCCGCCCGTCCGCACCCACCACCCGAAGGTGTACCAATCACCCCTGACATCGAGCGGGCCGGGGCGCGAGCGTCGCAGGGGAATCGCATCATCGCCCTGAGAGCGAAATCGCTACCTTCTTCGGATGCAAACCGCTCCCGCAATAGCGCGCGTCGCCGTCGAGTCGTCCAGCGTGACGTCGGTGGGCTTCAACGCGGCCCTTTCCGCGCTGGACATCGAGTTCGCCGGTGGCGCGGTGTACCGCTACTTCGCGGTGCCCGCTGCGGTGCACGCAGCGCTGATGGCCGCCTCGTCGAAGGGCGTCTTCTTCAATCGACACGTTCGCGCGAAGTACCCGTTCGCGCGCGTCTAAATTAGTCAGCTGCGCGTCGCCCGCGCCTTCTTCGGCCCAGTCGAGGCGGCGCTGCTTCTTCGTGTCCTTCCGGTAGGCGTGCGTGAAAGTCGCTGCCAACACGACGTAGTCCCCTCGCCAAGGCGAGGTGGACGATGGAGAAGCAGTCGAAGGTGCGCTCGGCGCAGCGAGAGCTCGAACGTTGGCGAGCGGAGCACGGC
>JADCJJ010000309.1 GCA_020247085.1 Myxococcaceae bacterium
CGCGCGACGCCGACGCCCAGGCGACGAGACAAAAGACGACGCTGCGGACTCCATGGCGCACCACGACGCTCCCTTCGACGAGGCCATAACGGAGCGGCGGCCTCTAGCCCTCACCTCACCGGGAGTCGATGGGTGACGGTGCGCGCTGCGTCATCCGCACTGCGGGCGGCGCCAGGGGCCGTTCCGAGGCCGGCTGCGAGAGACGCCACGGCCCCGACGGACTGCGCGGCGAGCGCGCTCCGTCGAGGACGTAAGCACCTTCCTCGAGTGCGTGGTGAGGGTCAGCGCACGTTGGGCGGCGGTGGTGGCAGCGGGCCCGCACCGCCTGGCATCGGAGGCATTGGGGGCATCGGGCCGCGGCGCGGCGCCAGTGGCATCCCACCAGGTGGAGGCGGAAGGTTGCTCGGCGCCGTCGGCAGGGGCACCGTGTAGGGCGGCGTCGGGGGCTGCACCAACGTCGGGGGGCGATACTCCTGCTGGTAGGCGGGCGGCGGCGGCGGCAGCGTCGCGGTGCCCGAGTTGATCGGGTTCCCGCCGGGTCCGGCGAAGGCGCCGGGCGGGGGCACAGCCATGCCGGAGTTGACGCGCCCGGGCCCAAGGTAGCCGGGCGATGGCGGCGGGGCGACGGTGCCAGAGTTCACGGGGCTCCCGCTGGGGCCGACGAACGCGCCCGGCGGCTGCACGAAGCCTCCTCCCGGCGGAGGCGGGGGCGGTCCGCCGAATCCGCCCGGAGGCGGCGGCGGGGGCGCCGCCACGGTGCCGGAGTTGATGGGGCCGCCGCTGGGGCCGACGAAGGCACCCGGAGGTTGAACAAAGCCACCTCCGGGGGGCGGTGGCGGCGCTCCCACGGGCGGGCGCCCCTGGTTGCCAAAGCCGCTACCGGGCGGGGGCGGGGGCACGCCTGCGCCGGGCGGCTGAACGAAGCCACCGCCAGGGGGAGGCGGCGGAACGCCCATGCCGGGAGGCTGGCCGAAGCCACCGCCCGGCGGGGGCGGGGGAACACCCACGCTGGGAGGCTGGCCAAAGCCACCGCCAGGGGGAGGCGGCGGAACGCCCATACCGGGAGGCTGGCCAAAGCCACCGCCGGGTGGCGGCGGCGGAACGCCCATGCCGGGAGGCTGAACGAAGCCACCGCCGGGGGGCGGCGGCGGAACGCCCATGCCGGGAGGCTGGCCGAAACCACCGCCTGGCGGCGGTGGCGGAACGCCCATGCCGGGAGGCTGGCCGAAGCCACCGCCGGGTGGCGGCGGCGGAATGCCCGTACCAGGAGGCTGCCCGAAGCCACCTGGACGGCCCGGAGGTGGAGGTGGCTGGTTCCCGAAGAAGCCGCCGCCGGCTGGAGGGGGAGGCGGTTGCTGGAAGCCACCAGGCATGGGGGGCTGGGAGCCGACGACGACGCCTGGACGGGCCGGAGGCGGAGGCGGCGGCTGGCCCCAGAAGCCTCCCCCGGTCGCTGGCGGGGGCGCGGTGCCGACGACCGCCGGCGCAGGCTGATTCCAACCCGGGTTCACCGGTACCGCCGGGTGGAACCCAGGCGGCGGAGGAACATAGCCGACCGGCGGCGCAAAGGTGCCGCGCGGCGGGATGTAGGCGGACGGCGGCAGGTAGTTCGCCGGTGGGTACGTCACGATGACGTTCGGCGGCGGCAGGGGGTAGGTCCCGGGAGTTCCAAGGGCGTCGTAGTAGCGGAACCCGTCGTAGAAGACGTAGCAGCCTCGCCACTCGTCCCAGTAGTACGTGTTCGCGCACGGCACGCCCGGGGCGCACCCCTGTTGGACGGCGACCGGTCGCGGCGGTGGCGGTCGATACTCGTAGGTTCGGACCGTGCAAGCGCTTCCCAACAGGCCCAGGCCCACCAGTGGAACTCGAGTCAACAGACGGCGCATGGAAGTCCTCGTTTCGTGTCCTTCGAGCCGGATGGACGCCTCCGGTGGAGCCCTGATTCAATCGCACTCAGGGCCCGGGTGCACTATGCGTGGCATGGCTCATGCGTTCGATGCCCGCCCTCCTCGCGTGTCTGCTGGCCGTCGCCGGGTGCGACCGGCCCCTGCCTGAGCGGGCCGCGGTGATGCAAGAGGGCGTCGGCCGGGTGCAGGTCGACGTTCGCGCCAACGGCACCGATCTCATCCCCGTGACGCTCCTGGTGCCCGCCACCGCCGAGGGGGCGCTCCGGGGCGAGGGGCGCCTGCCCGCCGTCGTCTACGTCCACGGCGGAGCCGTCTCGCCGGCGCGCTACGAGTGGCAGGCCGTCGAGCTTGCTCGCCGCGGGCTGGTGGTGGCCCTGCCCCGGCACCCGAATGACCTCGCCTTCTTCGGCATCGACTTCGGGCGGGCGGCCCGGCGGCTGCTCGTCGAGTCTGGCGAGGGGTTGCTCGCGGGTCGCGTCGACGCCTCGCGCGTCGCCGTCATGGGGCACAGCCTCGGTGGCGTCGTCGCCGTCAAGCTCGCGCTGGGCGGGGGCTTTCAGGCGGTGGTGGTGCAGGCCAGCTTCCCGGACCCGGCCGACGACGCGAGGTTGGCGAGCCTCACGGTTCCGACGCTCTTCCTCGCCGGCCAGGGCGACTGCCAGGCGCGTGAGGCCCAGGTGCGCGCGGGCTGGGAGAAGATGGCGTCGCCCTCGGCGCTGGCGGTGCTCGAGGGCGTCACGCACTTTCAGTTCACCGACAGCGACGCCGACGACGTGCGCCGCGGGTGCCCGCCGGTGACGCCGCTCGCCGACGCCCATGCGCGCATCACCGAGGCCTCCGCGGCCTTCCTCGAGGCGGCCTTCGCGCAGCCGCCGGGCACGGGCGAGGCGACCCTCAGGCGCATCACCGGCGCGACGGTGGAGGCCCGATGACGCGCCTTCGCTTCGCCCTGTGTCTCGGGCTGCTGGCGTCGGAGGCGGGGGCCGAGTCCGGGTGGCTCTCGTCCCGTGGCCGCCTGGCGAGCCCCACGCGCCTCGAGGCCTTCGTGGGGACGCGCTCCTTCGGTGCCGGCTTTGTGCGCGCTGACGCCGCCGGGGCCCGCGCCGGGCTGTCATTCGAGGGCGTGGTGTCGTTCACCGACCGGGCCGCCGAACTGCGGGGGGCGCGGGTCTTTCAGCTGACCGAGACGCGCCTGGCCACCGCGGTGCTGGCCCTCGGAGGCGCGGCCTTCATGGTACCTGACCGGGCCTTCGACCTGGGGGTTGGGCCGCACGCGGCGCTGGCGCTCAGCCTCGGCTCCGACCGGTTCTCGGTGGACTTCGCGCTCCAGACGGGGGTCGAGGTGTTCCTGCGACAAGAGGTGCCCCGGCTGCCCCAGCGCGCGCTCGTCGGCGTCAGCCTGACGCTCGGCGACTTCTCGCTCTCGGCGTTCGCGAGGCTGGGAGCCGACCTGCTGCCGGGCCGCAACTTCGTCGGGCGGGGCGAGGTGATGGTGAGCGTCGGTTGGCTGGGCCTCGATGGGGTGCTCGGGCGCACGCCCGCGCCGGTGCCTGCATCCGGCCCTCCGGCCCCGTGAAGCGGTGGAAAAGGGTCGACGGCCCGGTACACTCGCTGGCCACTCCGCAGTTCGAGACGAACGCAGCACCACACAAGGGGAAAGCACCACATGAAGCGTGTCTTCGCAGGGGTCGTCGCGGCCATGGGCCTCGCCGCGTGCGGCGGGTCGACCCAGCCTTCGGGCCCGCAACAGTTCGAGCAGGCGCAGAAGCCGGTGTCGCCGAAGTCGGTCTTCGCGGGGCGCATCATCGACGCCGCGACGCAGCAGCCGCTCGACGGTGTCTCGGTGAAGGCCCTGGGCGTCGACACCTCGATTCCGCCCACCGGCGCCGACGGCACCTTTCGGCTCGACACCGTCGTGGCCGGCAGCACGGTGACGTTCGTCTTCGAGAAGATGGGCTACGTGCGACGGGTCGAGACCTTCTCGACCCCAGCGGCGGCCGGCAACTCGCCGCTCGAGGGCGGCGTGCGCTCCTTCTCCCAGCGCCTCTTCCCGGCGACGTGCTCGGTCGGCGGCTTCGTCTTCCTGCCCAACGGGCGCCCGGCCAGCGGCGCGACGGTGCTGGTCGACCAGTCCGGCAGCTACGGTGAGAGCGTCGTGACGGCGCAGACGTCGATGGACGGCGCGTTCCTCCTCAGCGGCCTCGCGTGCCTGCCGGGCGGGGCTTCGCACACCGTGAGCGCGGCCTGGTACGACGAGAATGGTGACGCCCAGGCAGACTACGGCAGCGTCTCGCAGTCGGTCACGCTGTACCCCGGCCAGGCGGCGCGCATCTTCTTGAACTACTCGGCCGGGAGCGTCGGCAACCGCATCGTCGCCTCGAACATCTCGGACGGCGAGGTGCCCTCGGGCGAAGACCTGCAGTTCACCCTCGCGCTGCCGGTGTTGCCGCTGACGCTCGACCAGAACGCGCGCAACCAGGCGCTGCTCGTCAACGTCACCCGCGGTAGCAACGAGGTGCCGACCGAGGTGACCTTCATGTCGCCCACGCAGCTGCGGGTGAAGCCGGCCAACGCCTCGCTGCGAGACGGTGAGCGGTACGCGCTGACGCTGAACCTGCGCAACGCGAACGCCAACCCCGGCAGCGGCAACATCAGCACCAACTTCAGCCAGACGCTCAACTTCCAGGTGCGCCCGGCGGTGGTGATGCCCTTCACGGTCGTCGTCTCGGGTGTGCAGGTGCAGAACGACGCCCCGACGGCGCCGTTCGGCCTCGACCGGTTCAACTTCGACAGCACCAGCTTCCGCCTCTCATGGACCACGACGTCAGAGGCGGTGCGCTACGAGGTGTTCGCGCGCGACCGGGTGAACCCGAACTACCTCTTCCTCCAGTCGGTCGATGCCGCTCCGACGCCCCGGCAGCAGCAGGTGGTGAACCTCACCGCAGCGGCCTTCGACGCGGCGCCGGGCCTGGCGGGCATTCAGCCGCTGGCCTACGGCAACACGCTCACCTTCGCGGTGGTGGCCGTCGACGTCTTCGGCAACCGCTCGCCGCTGATGATGGCGTCGCCGGTCACCGTGCGCGACGACATTCCGCCGACGGTGAGCAGCGGCCCCGTGCTCGTCGATGACTTCTCGGGGGTGGGCGCCCTCGACGCCATCAACGAAACGGCAGCGCCGGTGGCCTACCGGGTGCGCATGCGGTACTCGGAGCCGATGGACGTGTCGCCGGCTGGCGCGCCCACGTTCACCAGCACCGCGACCAACGCCCCGACGGCGACCTGGTCGTGGGACCCGACGGACGCCACGCAGCGCACGGCCATTCTCACCCTCACCATCCCCCCGAACGGGGACTCGACGGGCGCCTTCCTCATCCGCGGGGGGCGCGACTCGTCGAGCGTCGCCGTGGCCCAGGCGGGCGACGTGGTGGGCGTGCTCGGCGGGCGGCGCGAGCTGTTGCAGAACGGCAACTTCCAGGTCGGGTCGGCCTGCAGCCTCGCGAACTGGACGCCCGAGACCACCATGTCGGCGCCGCCGCCGGTGGCCATCTCGAACAATGGGGCCATCGCGGGCGCCACGAGCCCGTGCGCGGCGGTCCTGGGCTCGGTGCCCGGCACGCCGCCGACGACCGGCCGGGCGCGCCTGTTCCAGGACGTCACGGTGCCGTCGACGATGATGACGGGCTTCACGCTGACGGCGTCGGCGAGGACCCGGGGCGTCTTCGTGGCGAGCCGGGTGACGCCCGGCGCGAGCTACGCGATGCAGTGCCGCGTCGAGACGACGGCGACGCCGCCGGTCTCGCAGGGGAGCCTCGGCGGCCACAGCGGGAGCGGGTCGACGGACGCCGTGCAGGCCGCGTACCAGGCGTCGAACATCGCCTCCATCGCGCAGAGCAGCGTCACCCTGCGTGTGCTGTGCGAGTCCGACAACGCGACGACGTTCGCCGGCACCGGCGCCTTCTACGTCGACGAGGTGTCGCTCGCGCTGGTGCGCCCCGGCACCCTCTGAGCGGGCGCGGGTGACGCGGACCTGGTGCCGCGCGCCGCTGCCCCGGGGTGGGCCCTTCGCCCGGGAAGTGGAGCGCGTGGCCTTCGAGCGGCGCGCCGCGGCGTCGCCCCAGCCTCGTGGTTGACGGGCCACCCGGCCCGCACCGGAGAAGGGCGGACCGTCAGGCGAGAGGGCGCGCCGGTGCGAGCGCGCGCTCCGACGCGCCGTGGGCCCCGCGCCGGCTCCCTGACGCGGCTCGCACCACGGAGGCCTGCGGCGACGCGACGTGCCGCGCGCACCCGGGGCTGCTCCGCGCGGTGTGGCGGCTCGCTCGTCACTCGGTGGGCAGCGGCGCGTCGAAGAAGACCTCGGCCGTCTCACCACGCACGACGTCGGCGGTCTTCGACGCCTTCTGCCCACCGCGGAAGGTGACGTCGATGCGGTGACGGCCCTCCCAGAAGGCGGCCGTCCGCTCCTTCAGCTTCACGCCGTCGACCAGCACCGTGGCCCCCTCGGGCCGGTCGACCGACAGCCAGCCCCTGGCGAACTCGACGCGCAGGAAGGTGCGCTCTTCGGCGGCGGCGGTGATGGTCAGCGTGCGCTTGAGCCCCAGCTCCTTGTTCTCGACGGTGACGGCGTTGGGCCCCACCGGGAGCGTGAGGAGCGCCGGCGTGACGCCGAAGTCCTGCCCGTTCCACGTCACCCGCACCACCGGGTCGGTCTCGATGCGGACGATGCTGGCCGGCACCGTCGCGGTGACGCCACCGTCGCCGGGCACCTCCATCGTCAAGGGCGGACGCGGCCCGGGCGTCGCGGTCGCCTCGGGGGGCGCGTCGCGCGTGGGGGGCAGCTTCAGGGCCGGCTCCACCTTCAGCTGCCGGGCCGGTGAGGCCTTCGCCATCGCCGTCGGCCGCGACGGGTCCTCGACCGACGAGCGGCTCGTCAACGCCAGGGCGAGGCTGAGGGCGAGAACGACGGCGACGCCGATGCCGACGACGAGGCGCTCCCTCGGCCGGGGCCGTGCCTTCGAGCGCGTCGTCGTCACCTGGTCGAGGCTGGACGCCGTCTCGGCGAAGGCCACCTCGAGCGCGGCGACGGCGTCGGGCCTTGGCGGCTGGTGACGTGCGGGGGCGCGCGGCGTGGGGCCCTCGCCGGGGGCCATGCGGGGCGCCGCTCCGTGCCGGAAGGCCGCCGTGGGGCGGGTGAGCACCGCCGCCTCTGACTCGTCTGGCCATGTCGGCTCTGGGGCGGTCGATGGAGCGCCCGCGGCGCCGTCGTCAGAGACGGGCGAGGGCCGGGTGGTGGGCGATTCGAGCTCGTCGAAGGTGTCGCTGGCCCGCTCGAGCGGCGTCGACGCCGGGTCTCCTTCACCAGGCGTCGGCTCCGTCCACGCCGGCACGGGCACGGTGATGGGCAGCGCCTGTGAATCAGCGTTCGTCAGCGCGGGCATCGCGGTGGTCGACTCACCGTCGGGGTCGACGTCGAACGTCTGGGCCGGTGCCTCGCCGGTGTCACCGCCGCTCGTCGTCGCGGCGCTGTCTTCGTCGTCGGTCTTCCGGAGAGGCCGCTTCGGTGTCGTCACCGAAGCGACACTCTAGCCCAGGCGCGCGCTTGTCCCGCACGGGGCTGGTGGCCCGGGCCATGGTTGTCGCCCATGACGCCCGGCGTCAGTTCGCCCGGTAGTCGCGCAGGCGGTCGATGAGCACCCGCGCGCCCTCGGTCGACTCGCGAAAGACGCGTGTCTCGCCGCCAAGGAAGAAGGGCGGCAGGGTGTGGAGGTAGCTCATGACGAAGACGACGAGCCGCGTGCGCCCTCTGCCGGCAGGGTAGTGCGCCGTCCACGTGAACGACCCCTCGGCCGTGCGGAAGCCCATGACGCGGTCGAAGTCGCGGTTCTCCTGGAAGATGACGGCGTGGGGTGGGCCCTCGAGGCCCGACAGCTCGAGCACGCGCGCCAGCGCCGGCAGCGCGCTCACCACCGCCTGCACCCGCGCGGCGTCGAAGTACTCGATGCGGAAGGTGTTGGCTGGCGTGCGCGAGGCGCGGAAGGTGCCGTCGTCGTTGCGAGACACCCGCGCCTCGCGGGCGATGGCGTTGATGTAGTCGACGTCGCGGGCGCGGGCCTCGGTGAAGAACGAGACGTCTTTTTCGATGGTGTAGACGAGCCGTGACATCACCACGTTCGTCGGCGCGTCGAGGCGCTTCCAGACGTCGTGCACGTCGAAGGGGCGGAAGGTGCTGAACGTCGCAGTCAGGGCCGCGGCCTGGTCGGCGCGGACCAGCTCGTAGAAGTACTGCACGCCGCCGCGGTCCTGGAAGGCGACGTCGACGCCGAAGCCCGGGCTCGCCTCGCGTCGGAGCGGCGTCTCGGCGAGCGCCACCGTCGAGCCCACCGCGACCAGGAAGAGCCAACGCACACCCATCAGCCTCCCTTATGTCGGCTCCAGACGGTGGCCGCAACGGTTTGACACGCGCTCGTCACGCGGCGCGGCACCGTCAGTTCTCGGGCAGGCCCAGCAGGCTCGCCAGGCGCCCTTCAGCGGCGGCGAGCTCGACCTTGCGGATCTCGAGCTGGGCGCGGGCCTGCGCGGCGGCCGAGGCGGCGAGGAAGCGCTTGTTGTCGATGTCGCTCACCTCGAGCGACGTGGTGAGGCCGTTCTCGTAGGCCGCGCCGACCTGTCGCTGGGCGCGGGTGGCGAGCGCCGCCTGCGCCTCGGCCTGCTGGAGCGCCACCGCGGCCGCCTCGAGGTTCGTCTTCGCGCCGATCCAGTTGGCCTTGGCCTTCGCGCGGGCGCCCTCGAGCTGGCACCGCTGCTGAATCACCTTCGCGTCGTTCTCGCGCTGCTGAGCGTAGCGCACGCCGCGGTCGTACAGGTCCCACTGGGCCGCGACGATGCCGTCGAAGATGAAGTTGGTGCCGGCGAAGCCGCGGTTCGAGTTGTAGCTGCCCTTGGCCTGGGCGACGACGGTGGGCAGCCAGGCGAGCCGGTCGACCGACGCGAGGCGCTCCTGAATCTTGAGGCCAACCGCCTGGGCCTTGAGGCCGTAGGATCGCTCCCAGGGGGTGTCGCCCTCCTGGCCGGCCGTCACCTCGAAGCGGGTGGGCACGTCGTCGTTGGGGCGCACGGGCTCTCCCACCAGCGCCTCGAGCAGCGCCAGCAGCGCCACCCGTTGCCCCGACAGCGCCGACAGCGTCGAGCGGGCCTGGGCCGTCTCGCTCTGCGCGCGCAGCACGGCGATCTCGGTCGAGGTGCCGACGGTGGCCTGGGCCCGCGCGTCGCGCTCCCGCTTCAGCGCCACCGTCTCGGCGTCGCGCGCCGCCTGCTCGAGCTGCGCGAGCCCCTCGAGGCCGAGGTAGACGCGGGCGACGGCGAGCAGAATCTGCTCCCGCGCCTCGAGCGTGCCCAGCTTCGCCGCCTCGCCGCCCTCCCACGCCGCCGGCAGCAGGAAGAAGTTGGGCGAGAAGAGCACCTGCTGCAGCAAGAGTGTGCCGTAGAGCGAGTTGCGCGCGACGATGACGATGTCCTGCACCTGGTCGACGGCCTCCTGCTGCTGCGAGCGCAGCGGGGCGAGCTGCGCGTCGGACAGGGGCATGCCGGTGAAGCTGGTGCTGATGAAGTTGACCAGGCCCACGGTGCCCTCGGCCTGCTGGCGCGCCGACTCCTTGGCCTTGAACTCCTGCGCCACGCTGGTGTGCACGTACGAGGCGTTGAGCGACAGCGAGGGGACGGCGATGGACAGCGCCATGCGCGTCTTCGCCGCGGCGAGCGCGATGGCCTGCCGGGCCGACTGCAGGTCGGGGTTCTTCTGCTCGGCGACGGTGAGCGCCTCTCGCAGCGACACCGCGCGACGGCTCGAGAGGAAGGCCTGCTCGGTGGCCAGCGCCTGGGCCACGCCGGCTGGCTGCGCCTGTGACGGCGAGGGGGTGGCGGGTGACGTCGTCGAAGGGGTCAGCGCCGGCTGCGCCAGCGCGGGGAGGGCGAGGCTCAACGACGCGAGCGCCGCGGTGATTCGGGTGCGCATGAGGCGGTCTCCGGAGCGGGTCAGACGGGCCGCGGCGCCACCTGCGGCGCGGCGTCAGGGTGCTGCCTGGCGGCCATCCCGGGCACCGGCACCACGCGCGGCTCCTCGGGCGCGGGCCCGGCCTTCTTGATGCGGAACCGCGGGGGCGTCAGCTTCTCGAAGACGGCGAACACCAGCGGTACCACGAAGAGGGTGAGGAACGTCGAGGTGATGACGCCGCCGATGACGCCGATGGCCATGGGCGCGCGGAACTCGAAGCCCTGCCCGCGGCCGATGGCGGTGGGCACCATGCCGATGGCCATCGCCGCCGACGTCATCAGGATGGGGCGCAGGCGCCGGGGCCCGGCCTTGATGAGCGCCGTGTCGAGATCGTCGCCGTCGCGCAGGTTCTGCAGCGCCTGGTCGACGAGCAAGATGGCGTTCTTCGTCACCAGCCCCATCAG
>JADCJJ010000031.1 GCA_020247085.1 Myxococcaceae bacterium
CCACCGCTTCGATCTTCGGCAGGGCACAGGAGGACCAGGGGAGACCCGGCGCACGCCGAGCACAAACAGGCTGCCGAACTCGATCAAGCGCACCGCGGCCAAGCGGCAAGAGGTCCACGAGACGTTCTCCGAGTGCTTGCGAGAGGCAGTCGTCAACGCGCTCGTGCACCGCGACGCCGGCATCAAGGGCGCCAGGTGCCAGCTCGTCGCGAGCACCGTGAAGGTGGTGGTATGGCCCGACAGCGAATTCGCCGGGTCTCGGGCCGAGTCCCCGGCCAGACATCCGGCCGTCATGGTCGGATTCTCTGTGACTCGCGAGCCGCGCGCTGGGCGCGTGCTCCTTCACCAACGGGCGCAGGACATCCCAGAACCTGCCGAGTCGAACGAGCGAGTCCCCGCTTCGAAAACATCAGGGCTTCAGCTTGTAGGTGCGCTCGATGACCGTCGCCATGTCGGGGCCCTTCCAGTGCGGACGAACCCAACTGAGCCGCGGCTCCGTGGCCCCTGCGCGAGCGCGTCGCCAATGCCCGCGCACCATGAAGCGTCGCAGAACCTGACGCCCACCGGAGTGCCTCTCGAGGTGCTGAAGGCTCCTCACCTGCGAAATCTCGATGGCACCGGGAAGGAAGAAGACCTGGTCGGAGCTGAACACGACGGGCGATCCCCCTCGGAGCCGCGGGCTCCCCGTCGTCTTCGCGGGCGCGGGCCTCGGCTCGGCCTCGACGCCGGCGCTGGCAGCGTAGAGCACCGCGTTCAAGGTGACCTGCAGCAGCCCCCTCAGTGGGTTCGTCAGCGCCAGGGCATCCTCGACCGCGAGCGGCGCCACCGAGTCGAGCCATGCGTCGACGGGTTCGTCACCGTGCAGGGGAACGGTGAGCGCCTCCATCACCGGCAGGTCGGCGCCCAGGGCGTCGAAGGCGAAGCACACGTCGAGTCGTCGCTCGTCCCCCTGGCCGAACTCCGTCACGAACACCGTCAGCGCCCGCAGATATCGGCCCTTCACAGGGCAACTGTCCCTGCGAGCGAGGAGCCGCTCGCCCATCGAGAGGACGTGCCTGTCGGTGAAGGCGAGCGCGAAGGCGGCGAACGGTGCACGGAGTTCGTCAGCGCGCACGTCGAGGTTGGTGCTGGCCAGCATGTACGCCAGCGCCTCGTCGACCCAGAACGCCTTGCGCCGGTGCAGCTCGTAGTTCACCAGCCGAGGGAGCCACGCAGCGAGCAAGGCAGCCCCCGGGTCGGCCCGAAGCGCACGCTGCAGCTCGAGGGTCACCCGCACCGCTTCAGCCGAGAGCACCGTCTGCGACGAGGCAGCCGCGCGGGCGGCGTCGGCCGTCGCTTCCACGGCGGAGCGGAGCCCTGGGACGTCCTTCAGCAGCCGCTCGAACGCGAGCGGGGGTGGGTGCCGCGGCGCGTCCTCGGTCAGCCCGAGCTCGTCCCACATCCACGACGGGTCGAAGGCCGGGGCGCCCACCTCGAGCGCTCGTTGGTACATGCCGTCGAGGTCCTTCATCAACTCGACGAGGCGGGCCCGCATCGACGCCTTCGTCGAAGCGGCCCGCGGCGTCAGGTCGTCCAGCGCCGGGACCGGCAGGTCGAGCCACTCGCGGTAGTGCTTCGAGGTGAAGTCCAGAACGAGTGCCTCTTGAACCGCTGGGGGCACGCCCGGGTCGGGCTCCGGCCCCTGGCCACCCTTCTTCAGCTCGTCGCGAAGGAGCACCTGCATGTCTTCGTGCGTCGTCCCGCGGTGCTTCACGGCCGCCCCGGCGAGCTGCTCGAGCAACTCGCGGCCGCGCGCGCCCCGCGCCACGGAGTTCGTCTCGACCTGGAGCACCTCAGGCGTCAACGTGACGAGGCCGAGCGAAACAGAACCACCCCCGGCGTTGGTCCCAGACCACCTCCACAAGTCGCCCCTGGCTCGGGTCAGCGACGACCCATCGAGCGCGGCGACGAGGGCAGCGCGATCGAGCACGTCGAACTGCACTCGCGTCACCACCATCTCTTCGCCGTCGGTGTTGGCGAGCTGCGGAATCGCGGGCTCGAGCGCCGACCGCGCCCAGAGTTCGTGAACGTCGGGCACCATGGCCTTGTAGCAGCGAGAGACGTCGGCGCCGGGGTGCGCCTGGAGGAAGTCCGCCCGGGTCTTCCGCACCAGGTCACGGAACACCTCGCGGCGCATCGGCGCGACGTGCATCACCCCCTCGAGCTCAGGTCGGCCAGAGGCTCCACGAGCCACGACGCGGGTCGCGATCCAGTCGAAGCGATGAAGGCTGCGCGACGCCGACTTCTCCTGCACCGTGACGCGGTCGCCCTCGATGAGGTCTCGCAACGTCAGTGAGTCGCCGGGCGCGAGGTCCTCGACCTCGTAGAGCCGCAACGACGACGACTTCATGAGGCCCAGGTAGTTGCGCTCTCCGGCCGTGAGGCCCGTCTTCGCGGCGAGGAAGCGGTCGACCATCAGGTCGCCTCCCTCGAGCTCGAGGTCGTAGACCGCCCAGTCGTCGAAGATCTGCTCGCTCATTGCGGCGAAGTAAGGGTCCGCGTCGAGGTCGTCGCCGACGTCATCAAGCCCGCTCCAGAAGTGCTCGAACGCCTCGTCGTCTTCCCGCGCGAGGTGGTCGGCGACGAAGTCGAGCACCTTCGTTCGCGCCGACGTCCGCTCGGCATCCGAGTAGCCGATGGGCGGCCGGTTGGCGCAGCACTTCTTGAACTTGAGACCGCTTCCACACGGGCATGGGTCGTTCCGGCCGACTTGCATCCGCCCTCCATATGCGCACGGCGTCACGATGTCGCCGGACGCCTCACGGTTCGAATCGGCAGGGCCTTCGCGCACGACACGAGGCAGCTGGCGGCTGCACCACCCCTGGCCGTTCGCAGCGACCGCCGGGCATCCCGAATGCAAGTGCTCGCGCTCTCCTGGCCGCACACGCGCGTCTGGACCACCGGGGCGGGCAGCCGAGTGCTCGTGCAGAACACCTCGGGCTCACGCACGACCGTCGAACACGGCGGTGGCCTCGTCGCCAGGACTCGTCGCTTCCGCGAGCAGGGCGAGGCGCTCTCCCCCGGCGTCGAGAGCCTCGCGCTCGCACGGTCCGCCCGACCCGACGCGCACCGCAGCCTCCTCGACGAGCCACTGGTGAGAGCGAGCGCGGTGCGCGCCTCCCAGCGCCGAGCCCCGAGCGACTTCGACAACCGAATCCACCTGCGACCGGGAGTCGCCGTCTCGTTCGCGAGGCTCCACGCGCTGATGCGTCCGTACATCCTCCAGCACTGAACGGCTCATCCCCTGGGCGCGGCCCCCGGACAACGGGCTCCACAACCTCGTCGTCGGCGACGACCGCTGCAACGGAGCGAAGCGGGACGACCTCGCCGCCGTCGAGCACGTCTCGCGCTGAAGGGCTCGCTCCATCGAGCGCATCGCAGCCGCGGAGCGATGGGGCGTCGGCAACGTTCGCATCCTCGGCGTCGCCCGAGGCGGCCATCGCTCGCGCCCTGGCGAGCTGCCCCTCTGACGAAGCGGTCGCCACTTCGAGCCGAGCGACCCGACGGCCCTCTCGGACGCGCTGGCGACCTGACTCGGAAGCCGGCGGCGCGCCGTGGCCGACTCGGTGAAGTGGCGACGGCTGGTCAGCGCGACACGAGCACGACGACGCGCGCCTCGGTCGACCAGGCCGAGATACGCTGCCTCTCCCCGAGTCGACCCCTCTCGAGAGTCACCGACGATGCTGCCCAAAGGCCCCTCTGCCGTCACCGCGTACCTGAATGCCGCGCCCGCGCCGGCGCGCAGCCGACTGCGTGCGCTGGTCGCGGTCATCCGAGCCGAGGCCCCCGACGCCGTCGAGCGCCTCTCGTACGGGCTCGCGACGTGGCACCAGGGCGAGAACCTGATTCACCTCGGAGCGTTCAAGCACCACGTCGGCATCTACCCGGGCGCCGCCGCCATCGTCGCCTTCGCGGATGCGCTGGCGGGCTTCAAGACCTCGAAGGGCGCCATTCGGGTGCCGCACGACGCGCCGCTGCCCCTGGCCCTCGTGCGCCGCCTCACCCGCTGGCGAGTCGAGCAGGCGGCAGCGAAGGCGGCCCGGCCGGTCTCGAAACGCCGGCCCCGAAGGAGCCCAACCGCCCCCGTGAGCGCCAACATCGCCACGTACAACGCCTCGCAGTCACCCTCGACCCGCGCCGTCTGTACCGCGCTGGCCGGCCACCTCTCGAAGGCGCTCCCCGAGGCCGCAAGCAGGCTCTGGCACGGCCACCCGGTGTGGTTCCTCGAGCGCAACCCCGTCGTCGGATACAGCGCCCACCGCGAGGGAACCCGGCTGCTCTTCTGGAGCGGCCAGTCGTTCGACGAGCCCGCGCTCTCGCCCGTCGGGAAGTTCAAGGCCGCCGAGGCGCGGTACGCCACCGTCGCCGACGTCGACGCGAAGGCGCTCTCTCGGTGGCTCGAGAAGGCCAGGGCGATTCAGTGGGACTACGGGAACATCGCGAAGAAGAAGGGCCAGCTCACGCGCCTGCCCTGACGGCCTGGGCGCTGCCGGGCGCTCACCTCCACCCAGCTGCGCCCACCTCGCCGCAGCCACACCGTGACGACTTCCTCGCCACCGCTTCCGTTCGCTCCTAGTCTGCTGCATTCGCACGTCGCCCCGCTGCCAGTCTCTTCTCGACGACATGGAGCGCCGCCACCTGGACGCTCCCGGTGCCACCATGACCCTCCAGCGTCTCCCGCTGCTGCTGCTCCTCGTCTCGGCGGCCTCGTTCGGCCAGGGGCTCGAGGCCTCGAACTTCTCGGTCGAGCGCTTCCGGCTCACGCCCTCCCGCACGGGCCTCCTCGACACCGAGTGGGGCGCCGTTCCGCGCGGACTGACGTGGGACGCGGGCTTGTGGGTGGGCTGGGCGAAGAACCCGCTGGTGCTGCGCCGCACCGCTGACGGCACGCGCGTCGGCTCGCTTCTCGAAGATCGCGTCGGCGGCGGCGTCGTCGGCGCCCTCAGCTTCCTCGACCGCTACCAGCTCGGCTTCGAGCTGCCGGTCGTCCTCGGCAACGGCCGGCCCTCGCGCCTCGAGGGCGCCACGCTGGGAGACCTGCCGCTCGTCGCCGGGCCCGGCCTCGGAGACCTTCGCCTTCAGGCCAAGGCGGGCCTCCTTCGCGAAGCGGCGCACCTCGTGGACCTCGCCGTCCTCACCGCCGTCACCCTGCCCACAAGCGGCGGGAGCCGGTACCTCGGCTCGAGCGGCACCGTCATCACCCCCGAGGTCGCCGTCTCGCGCGCCTTCGGCAACCTGCGCGCCGCCGTCAACCTCGGCGCCGCCTTCCGCACCGAGCGGCCCCGGGTGCTCGACCTCTCCATCGGCCACGAGCTGCTGGCGCGCCTCGCCGTCGCGTACCGCTTCAACCAGACCGACGCCTCTGCCTTGCCGCTCGAGCTCGGCGTGACGGCGCTCGGCGGCTTCTCGCTCCAGCGCCCGTTCCAGGGCAGCAACGGCAGCCCCGTCGAACTCAAGGGCTACGCCGCCTGGGATGCGCTCGGGTGGCTCCAGGTGTTCCTCGGCGCCGGCGTCGGCGCCGCGCAGGGCTGGGGCCAGCCAGACTGGCGCCTCTTCGGCGGCCTCCGCCTGGGCACGCCCGACGCCCGGCGCGTTGCCGCCCCGCCCCCTGACGCCGACGCCGATGGCGTCGCCGACGCCGAGGACCGCTGCCCCGCCGAGGCCGGGCCCGCGGCGCGCCAGGGCTGCCCCGCGCGCGACGAAGACGCCGACCGCGACGGGCTCACCGACGCCACCGACGCGTGCCCCACGAAGGCCGGCCCGCCCGAGAACAAGGGCTGCCCCGACGCCGATGGCGACGGCGACAGCGTCGTCGACCGCCTCGACCGCTGCCCCACCCAACCCGAGGACAAGGACGGCGTCGACGACGGCGACGGCTGCCCCGACCCCGACCCCGACGACGACGGCGACGGCGTACCCGACCGGACCGATGCCTGCGCGAAGGTGGCCGGCGTGCCCGAGAACCGCGGCTGCCCCGACACCGACGGCGACGGCGACAGCGTCGTCGACCGCCTCGACAACTGCCCCGCCGAGCCCGGCCCCGCCGCGAACGCCGGCTGCAAGAAGGCGCAGGCCGTCGCCCTGCAGGCCGGGAAGCTCGAGATTCGCGAGGCCGTCGCCTTCGCGACGAACCGCGCGGTCATCGAGCCGCGCAGCTTCGCCATGCTCGACAACGTCGCGGCGGTGCTCCGCGCGCACCCCGAGCTCCTGACGGTGCGCATCGAAGGCCACACCGACGACCAGGGCGACGACGCGAAGAACCTCACGCTCTCGCAGGCGCGCGCCGACGCCGTTCGCGACTACCTCGTCAACAAGGGCATCGCCGCCACGCGGCTCGTCGCCGAAGGCTTCGGCGAGGCCCGCCCCATCGCGGACAACGCGACCGACGCCGGCCGGGCGAAGAACCGGCGGGTCGAGTTCAACTTCGCCGTCGTCGCCGCCCCCGGCGACCGAACCGAGCCGCGCTGAGGACCCACCATGCACCGCTCCCCCCTGCTCCGCACGCTCCCGCTCGCCGCCGCCCTCCCGGCGCCCGTCCCCCTCGCCCAGCCCATCACCTGCGCCTTCGGCACCAGCGAGGCGCAGCCCTTCCTCGGCGAGACCTTCACCACCACGGTCACCATCGGGCGCGGCGTCGCCCTCACCGCCTACGCCCCGGCCCTCGAGGTCATGGTGCCCCCCAACCTGACCCTCACCGGGGCCAGCGGCCTGGGGCAGACGTTGACGCTCCAGTCCGTCGGCACCTTCCCGGGCACGGCGCCCGGCACCGGAACGCTGACCAACCCGCTCACCCGCGAGGTGGTGACCGGGCCGAGCGGCTCCCAGCTGTTCCTCGTTCGCTACCCGTTGTCGGGCATGAACTCGGGCATCGGCGCGCAGAGCGCGACCCTGTCGTTCCGCGTCGCGAGCACCCCCACCTCGCTCGTCGGCACCCCGCTGACGCCTCAGGTGACGTGCCTCTTCTCGTTCGGCCTCGACGCGCTCAACAACCCCGCCACCGACCCGCCGCTCCGGAGCGACTCGCGCACCGTCGGGAACGACCAGTCGGCCACCACCGTCACCCCCTCGTTCGCGCGCCTGGGCAAGTCCGTCTCGCCGGCCATCACCGCGACGGGGCCCTCCTACGAGACCGGCTACGCCATCACCCTCGACGTCGCGCCCGGCGTCACCGTCACCGGCGCCCAGCTCCGAGACGTCGTCCCGGCCGGCTTTCAGGTGACGTCGGTCACCACCACCGCCGGCACCGTCATCGTCTCGGTGCCCACCGTCACGGGCGTCGCCTCGGCGCCCGAGGTCGTCGTCTCCATCCGCGGCTACGTCGCCGAGACGGCCGCCGGCGGCGGCCCGGTGCTGAGCAGCTGCTCGAGCTCGAGCGGCAGCCTCACCGCGACGCTGCTGAACGGCGCCACGCTCACCGGCGGCTCGGTCGGCGCCACCCCCCTCACCCTGTCCACCCCGCGCACCGCGTCGCTCCAGGGCCGCGCCGAGGTGCTGCGCGAGAGCATCACCAACGTCAGCCCCGGCGCCCCGGGTGACGGCTCCTTCCGGCCGGGCGACGTCGGAGAGATCACCCTGCAGGTGCAGGTGTCGAACTACGTCTCCTTCACCAACGGCGCGGTGCGCAGCCAGCTCGGCCCTGGCGTGCGCTTCGTGCCGGGCTCGGCGTCCCTCAACGCCGCGTCGGTGCCCGCGACGGCCTCGCCCGACGGGCGCACCATCGACCTGGCGGGCGTGCCGGGCGGCGCGGGCACGAGCTCGACGCTCCGCTACCGCTTCACCGTCGAAGAGACCTACGACACCACGGGCCTGCCGCTGCACGGCGGCGACGGCGTCTCGACGACCCACACGCTCTCGTTCACGCTCGGTGGCTGCCTGCACCAGGCGACCGAGGCGCAGGGCGGCGCCGACGCGTCGATACGCATCGGCTCGGTGGTGTTCTCGAAGTCCATCGTGTCGGTCAACGGCGTGGCCCCGACGGGCCAGGTCACCGTGCGGCCGGGCGACGTCGTCGTCTTCCGCCTCGACGTGCGGCAACGCGCCGGCGACCAGACGCAGGTGGTGCTGACCGACTACCTGCCGGCGCCCATCTTCGACGCCCAGCAGCACGGCGCCGCCGTCGGCTTCGGGCCTGGCCAGCCCGTGCGCTTCGGCCCCGGCGCCAGCGCCTTCCTGCCGCAGCCGGTGGTGACGGCCACGGGTCTCGCCGGCGACAACGCCCTCACCATCACCTTCCCGGCCTTCAACACCACCCCCACGCAAGACGCCCGCATCGTGCTCGACCTCGAGTACGCCGTGACGTCGGTGCCGCGCGAAGACGGGCTCGTCTTCACCAACGTCGCGCGCATCAGCCTCAACGGCACTGGCCCCATCGCCACCACCGCGTTCCTCCTCGCGTCCCTCGTCGACGCCGACCCCAACCTCGTCCTCACCACCGG
>JADCJJ010000310.1 GCA_020247085.1 Myxococcaceae bacterium
CGCGGCGTGGACGTGATCAAGAGCCTGATGAAGATGGGCGTGATGGCGACCGTCAACCAGACGATCGACGCCGACACGGCCGAACTCATCGTCGCCGAATTCGGCCACAAGGTGAAACGCGTCGCCGAAGCCGACGTCGAAATCGGCCTTGAGGGGGCCGGCGACCAGGACGAAGCGCTCGAGCCGCGCGCGCCCGTCGTCACCATCATGGGCCATGTCGACCACGGCAAAACCTCGCTGCTCGACGCGCTGCGCGAGACCGACGTCGCCAAGCACGAAGCGGGCGGCATCACGCAGCATATCGGCGCCTACAAGGTGCAGCTCAAGAACGGCCAGGCGATCGCGTTCCTCGACACGCCGGGCCACGAAGCCTTCACCGCGATGCGCGCGCGCGGCGCCAAAGTGACCGACATCGTGGTGCTGGTCGTGGCCGCCGACGACGGCATCCAGCCGCAGACGATCGAAGCCATCGCCCACGCCAAGGCCGCCAACGTGCCGGTCATCGTCGCGATCAACAAGGTCGACAAGCCGGGTGCGGATTCCAACCGCGTGCGCGCCGACCTCCTGCAGCACGGGATCGCCATCGAAGGCTACGGCGGCGACGTGCTCGGGATCGACGTGTCGGCCAAGGCCCGCACGGGCCTCGACAAGCTCGAAGAAGCCATCCTGCTCCAGGCCGAAATCCTCGAGCTGCGCGCCAATCCGAACCGTTCGGCGCAAGGGGCGATCGTCGAAGCCAAGCTCGAACGCGGCCGCGGGCCCGTCGCGACCGTTCTCGTGCAGAAGGGCACGCTGCGCGTCGGCGACATTTTCGTGGCCGGCGAGGAATGGGGCCGCGTGCGCGCTCTTGTGGACGAGCGCGGCAAGCAGATCGAAGCGGCCGGGCCCTCGACGCCGGTCGAAGTCATCGGCCTCAACGGCACGCCGCTTGCGGGCGACGATTTCCAGGTTGTGGAAACCGACGCGCGCGCGCGCGAAGTGACCGAGTTCCGCCAGCGCCGGGCGCGCGATGCGTCGTCCGCCTTGCGCGCGCGCGGCACGCTCGAGCAGATGTTCACCAAGATCCAGGAAGGCGAAGCCAAGGAGCTCGCCGTCGTCGTCAAGACCGACGTGCAAGGCTCGCTCGAAGCCATCGTGGCCTCGCTCACGAAGCTGCGCACCGACGAAGTGGCCGTGCGCGTGCTGCACGGTGCGGTCGGCGGCATCACCGAAGGCGACATAGCGCTTGCCAAGGCAAGCCAGGGCTTCGTGGTCGGCTTCAACGTGCGCGCCAATCCGCAGGCGCGCGAAATGGCCCAGCGCGACGGCATCGAGATCCGCTACTACTCGATCATCTACCAGGTGATCGCCGAGATCAAAGCGGCCCTGTCGGGCATGCTCGCACCGACCTTGCGCGAGAAGTTCCTCGGCAACGCCGAGATCCGCCAGATCTTCAACATCACCAAGGTCGGCAAGGTCGCGGGCTGCCGCGTGGTCGAAGGCATGGTCAAGCGCGGCGCGAAGGTTCGCCTGCTGCGCGACCAGACCGTCATCCACGAGGGCACGCTCAAGACGCTGCGCCGCTTCAAGGACGAAGTGCGCGAGGTCCAGGACGGCTACGAGTGCGGCATGGCCTTCGAAAACTACGAAGACATCCGCGAGGGCGACCTCATCGAGTGCTTCGAAATCGAAGAAGTCGCGCGCACGATCTAGGTTCTTCTTACGTGCAAGACGCCGATCAAAGGAACAAGCCGGGCAACATCCCGCTTGTTCCTTTTTTCTTTCTGCGCCACGGCGAGACCGACTGGAATCGACAGGGCCTGCTGCAGGGTAGCCGCGACATTCCGCTCAACGACACGGGCTTGGCGCAGGCCCACGCCGCCGCCGCCGCGTTGCATGGCGTCGAAATCGCCACGATCGTCGCAAGCCCGTTGGCGCGCGCGCGCCGCACGGCCGAGATCGTCGCGGCTGCGCGCGGCTTCGATATCGTGTTCGAACCGTCTTTGGCCGAGGCCCATTGGGGTGCGCGCGAAGGTACCGCCGAAGACGGGCTGCTGCCGAAATGGTATGCGGGCGAGACGCCCGCAGGCGCCGAACCCTTCGCCAAATTCTGCGTGCGTATCGCAAACGCCGTCGCGCGTGCGCTGGCGCGTCCCGCGCCGGTGCTGATCGTGGCCCACGGCGGCAGTTTTGCGGCCTTGCGCGAAACACTCGGCCTGCCGCGCACCGCGACCCTTGCCAATGCGGTCCCGGTGCAAGTGGTACCCGCCCCCTGGCGGGTTTCTGCATTGACGGGGTAGCGCCGATGCTCGTGCGCCTGATCTTTGCCGTTGTCTTTTTCCTCGCGAGTGCGGCGACAGCCCAACCGCTCGTGCCGGCGGCGAGCGACACGGCGGCGGGCCAAGCGCTGATTGCACGGCTGCAAACGGGCGGGCTCGTGCTCTATTTCCGCCATGCCGACACGCTCGGCATGCCGTGCGACCGCTCGTTTCGCATCGGCGACCGCGAGGGTCAGCGCAACATTTCGGCGGCTGGGCAGGTGCAGTC
>JADCJJ010000311.1 GCA_020247085.1 Myxococcaceae bacterium
GAGGTGCGCCCGAGGCTCGTACGCCCGGGCGTCAGGCGGTGAGGCGTGCGCGCCGGGGCCGCGGGGCGTGGCGTGGCCCGAGGTGCGCCCGAGGCTCGTACGCCCGGGCGTCAGGCGGTGAGGCGTGCGCGCCGGGGCCGCGGGGCATGGCGTGGCCCGAGGTGCGCCCGAGGCTCGTACGCCCGGGCGTCAGGCGGTGAGGCGTGCGCGCCGGGGCCGCGGGGCGTGGCGTGGCCCGAGGCTCGTACGCCCGGGCGTCAGGCGGTGAGGCGTGCGCGCCGGGGCCGCAGGGCATGGCGTTGCCCGCCTGCGCGTCACTTGGGGAAGAGCGCCTTGTAGAGGTCGTTCACCGTGCCCTTCGACTTCTCGTAGAGCTCGGCGTCGCGCAGGTGGCCGAGCGTCTTCACGTCGGCCTTCTTGTACGCCTTGCGCACGGTCGTATCCGCCTCGGCGGTCTTCTCCTGGAGGGCCAGGTAGCCCTTCAGCACCGCCCCCTTCAGGAGCGTCGGGTCGTCGCTGATGCGCCGCTCGATGGCGTCGACCTTCGCGCGCCACGCCGGGTAGCCCGTGCCCTGCGGAGGGCTCGGTGGTGTCGTGCGCGCCTCCGGAGGCGCTGCCGGGAGGTTCTCCGCGACCGGCACGTCGGCACCCGCGCGCGGCGTGTCGCCCTGCGCCTCTCGAGGCCGCTCGGGAGCCGTCGGCTCGGCCGCCCTGGGCGGCGTCTTGGCGGCGTCGTTCTTCGCGCCCGCGGCGTCATCGCGCCGCGGCGCGCCCTCGCCCGGCTTGTCGATGGCCGGCGACGGCGGCGCTGCGCCCGGCTCCGGTGGCTTCGCCGCCGCCGCGCCAGGGCCCGTCGCGTCGACGCCCTCCGGCCGCTTCGCCTGAGGCTCCGGCTCGTCGTCCTCGATGGCGGGCGCGCCCGGCGCCTTCGGCTGCGGCAGGTCGGTTGGCGCGCCAGCCATCACCGGGCCGCCCCCCTTCACCACGGCGCCCACTGCCACCAACCGGGACGCCGCCGAGAGCGCCGCCAGCACCAGCATCACCGTCTTCACCCACCGCGCGACGTTGAACGAGTCGTACCAGCGGTACTGCATGAAGAAGACGAGCCCCGTCGCCGCCGCGCTCATCACGATGGGTACGAGCATCAGGAAGCGCAGCGGCCCGCCGCCCAGCTGAGCGATGACCGCCGAGACGATGGTCGACAGCCCGCCCGGCAGCGCCACCAGGATGGAGACGGTCAGGCTCTGCAGGAAGAAGTTGGTGCGGCCCCGCGCGTCGCACGAGCCCTTGAAGAGCTTCACCACGAAGAACGACGTCAGGCTGTGCCAGATGAGGCCGAGCACCACGGCCACCACCGCGCCGACGACCGCTCCCACCACGAGCCCGACGACCGAGCTCGCGATGGCCGCACCCACCTGCCCCGTGATGAGCGCTGTGAGCACCGTCGACAGCACGCCCACCGCGCCGATGAAGAGGGTGGCCGGGAGCGCCCACGCGATGAGCTCGAGCCGGCCCATCGGCTCGGCCGGGCGCTCCTCGACGCCCTTGCGGATGGTGCCGAGCGGGTTCAGCAGCATCAACGGCACGTTGACCAGGTAGTACGCGATGGCCTTCGGGACACCCGAGAGCACCCGGCCGACGCCCGCCTTGCCCAGCTCGTCGTCACCTTCGGCGTCGGCCTCGGGCCCGACGGCGCTGGGCTGGGCGTCTCTCGTCGGCGCTACCTTCGGCGCGGCCGACGGCCTGACCGGGGTCGCGGGGCGCTTCGCCGCCGGGGCGGGCTTCGCCGCCCGGGCGACGCTCTCGCGGACGGGCTCCGTCATCGCGGGCAGGTCGGGCTCGGAGGGGGCGTCGCCCGGGTCGTCACCGTCGACGACCTTCAGCACCTCGAACTTGCGCTTGCTCAGCTGGAAGACGTCGCCCGGCAGCAGCTCGGTCGGGTCGCCGATGCGCTCGTTCGCCAGCATGGTGCCGTTCGAGCTGCCCAGGTCCTTCAGGTACCAGGAGCCGTCTTCGTAGAAGACCTCGGCGTGCCGCTTCGAGACGCCCATGTCGGGGACCTGGAGCTGCGCGTCGCCGCCCTCGCGGCCGAACGTCAGGCCCTCGACGGGCACCGAGATGAGCTTCTGGCTCGTCAGGTCCTTGAGCTGAAGGAACATGAGGAGGACCTATCGCACCTGCGCCGGTCCTCCCAGCGGTGAACCCCTGCGCGCCCGGGCCAGGCCGGGTTCCCGTGTCGCGCGCCCTTGGGGGCGTGCTAGGCGGCGGCCTCGATGGGCCAGACACTCAGCATCCTCATCCCCGTGTTCAACGAGGCGCGCACCGTGCGCCGCCTCCTCGAGCGGGTGTCACAGGTGTCCTTCATCGGGGACATTACGGCGCAGTTGGTCGTCGTGAACGACTGCTCGACCGACGACACCGACGCCGAGGTGCGCGCCTTCATCGCCGAGCACCCCGGGCTCGACGTGGTCTACCGCCAGCACGCCACGAACCAGGGGAAGGGCGCAGCGCTGCACACCGCCCTCGAGGCCTTCACCGGCGACTTCGCCGTCGTCCAGGATGCCGACCTCGAGTACGACCCGGGAGAGATCAACGCGCTCCTCAAGCCGGTCCTCGATGGCCACGCCGACGTCGTCTACGGCTCGCGCTTCGTCGGCGCGCACCCGCACCGGGTGCTCTACTTCTGGCACACCGTCGGCAACCGCGTGCTCACCACGCTGTCGAACGCGTTCACCAACCTGAACCTCACAGACATGGAGACCTGCTACAAGCTTTGGAAGCGCGACGTCATCAAGCAGGTGGCGCCCCAGCTGAAGGAGAAGCGTTTCGGCTTCGAGCCCGAGGTGACGGCGAAGGTGGCCAAGCTCCCCGGCGTTCGCATCTACGAGGTCGGCATCTCGTACTTCGGGCGCAGCTACGAAGAGGGGAAGAAGATCAACTGGAAGGACGGCGTCTCGGCGGTGCGGTGCATCGTCAAGTACGGGCTCGGCGCCTGAGCCGCACGCGGGCCGGTGCGCCCGAGGGCCGCGCTCCCCAGGCCCGCCGTCTTCTCGCTGCCTCCACCGGGCGCTTTCGGACATGATGGGCGTCATGCAACGTCGAGACCTCGTCGTCGTCGCCCTGCTGTCCATCGTCACCTGCGGCCTCTACGCGTTCTATTGGCAGTACCAGACGACGGTCGAGCTGAAGGCGGTCACCGGCAAGGCCGACCTGAACCCGGGCCTCGAGCTGCTGCTGAGCCTCGTCACCTGCGGCATCTTCGGCATCTACGTGCGCTACCGGAACACGCAGCTCGTCACCGAGCAGCTGAAGGCGCTCCGTGGCGCGCACGAGGACAAGGCGGTGCTGGTGTTGATTCTCGACCTCGCAGCCTTCGTCGTCGGCATCACCTTCTTCGCCGCCGTTCTCGTCGCGCAGAGTGAGCTGAACGCGCTGGCTGACGCGCGCAGCGGGGGCACGATGATGCCGCCGCAGCCGGTGCGCTGAGCCCTCTGGCCGCGAGGTCCGGGCCCCTCGTCAGAAGCGCAGCACGACGGCGCCCTGCGGCGGTGGTGCGGCCTCACGCCCCGACTCGAACGCGACGAGCGTGCCCACGGCTGGGAGCGCCCAGAGCAGGCCCAGGCCCACGAGGTAGCCGGCGCCCGGCACCGTCGCGAGCGGCAGGCCGATGAGCAGCCCGGCGAGCAGGCCGAGCAGCGCCCCGACGACGGCGCGGCCGGTGCCCCCCGAGGCGCCCAGCGCCCGCCCCGTGAGGACGACGGCGAGGGGCCCCACCACGGCTCCCAACACCGTTCCGGAGAGGAAACCCGCGAAGAACCCGACGAAGGACTGCAGGGCGGTGAAGCCGGCGTAGGCCGCCAGCGGCAGCACGAGCCCGGCGCCGACGGCCGCGCCACCCTCGGCGAGGAGGCGCGCAGACCTCGGCGGCGCCGCCAGCGGGCCCGGCGGCTCCACTGACGTCGAGGCGAGCGACAGGCCGGATGACGGCTCGGCGGGCGGCGGGGCCAGCGGCGCGTCGGCCACCAGCGAGGCGGCGCGGGGCCCCTCGGCCGCCGGAGCGGCCCGCGCCGCGGCCTGGGCGTGCGCCAGGCCAGAGGACAGTGAGGCCACCAGGCAGAGCAGGGCCACCGGCCGCGCCCGGAAGGCCGCGCGCGCCGCTCGCTCCGGCGAGGCTGGGGGGGCGCCGCGTGCAGGGGCAGAAGCCGTGGTGCTCATGAGTCCGGGCGCGACGAGGGGCGTCCGCATTGGCGCGCTCGCATGGTCCGGCGGGGAGGGCGTCTGCGTCGAGGCGGCGTCTCCCGAGGACCCTGGCCGTCGCTGGGGCGAGGCTGGGGGGGCGCCGCGGGCTGGAGCGGGGGCCGTGGTGGCCATGAGTCCGGGCGCGCCGAGGGGCGTCCGCATCGGCGCACTCGCATGAGCCTGCAGGGAGGGCGCCTGCGTCGAGGCGGCGTCTCCCGAGGGCCCTGGTCGTCGCTCCGGTCGCGCTGGCGAGCGGGCCACGGGCCGCCCCGCATCGCGTCGGGCGCACCCCGCCGGGCGACCGGGTCGTTCAGCGCTGCTCACGCGTCACCTCCAGGCGGGTCTGCGGAGCGTCGAGGAAGCGGCGGGCGACGTCGTCGTCCTGAAGCGTCGCGCGGAAGAACGCGGTCATCGCGCCGGCGGTGAAGCGGCGGGTCTCTTCGCGGTCCGGCCCCGCGCGGCACAGTCCGCCTGAGTCGACGTCGGCGTCGAGCATGTCGGCGTGGCCCTGGTTCTTCACCAGCAGCAGCGTCGTCGGTGGCGTCGTGCGCTCGAAGAAGTGGCGGTAGTTGTCTCCCTCGGGCGCGCACGAGCCGCCGAGCTCCATGCCGAGGACGAGCGAGGGCGGCGCCGTCTCGAGCGGGCCGGGGAGCGCTTCGGGCTGCGCGCTCAGCAGCGGGCCGCCGCGCCCATCGACCGGGTCGACGCCGACGAGGGCGCGCGCCGGGAAGCGCTCCTGGGCCGAGAGCCACCACGCCACCTTGCCACCCCGGGAGTGCCCGGCGAGGCCCGGCGGGCGGGGGTCGGCGGCGCTGCCCATGATGGTCGCCGCCGCGGCCTGGGCCCAGCGGGCCACCTCGCCGGCTGCGCGCGCCTCGTCGGGGGCTCCCGCTTTCCCCAGCGGTACGCCGTCAGCCGGGTACATCTGCGGTGCCACCACGACGAAGCCGTGCGACGCCAGGTGAACCAGCAGCTCGTCGTAGGCCCGGCGGTCCGACAGGAAGCCGTGTTGGAACTGCACGACGGGGTAGGTGCCGGCCGTCACCGGCGCCGTCAGCCGCGCCGGGCGCGGCGCGCCCAGCTCACCCTGGCTCAGGTCCCGCTGGGCCACCTCGAGCGGCCCCTTCACGAAGGGGTCTTGCGACGAACGAAACACCGGGCCCGGCTCGTTCGGCGTCGGCGGACTCGTCGGCGCGGGGCCGCACGCCACCAGGACGAGAGCAGACAGGGTGACGCGCATGGGCGGCTGGTAACCGGGCTGGCCCTCGCGCGCCACCGCGCGGCGCCCGAGCAGGCGTCAGAGCGACGTGCGCCCCGTCGACGAGGCGCCGGCGGCCGGCGAGGCCGTGTTGGCCGCCGACAGCGTGGCCTGGAGCGCCTGCCGGATGACGGGAGGAACCCGCGAGTCGTTCGCCAGCAGCGCCACGCGCTCATAGCCGGCGTCACGGCCGTCGTTGACGAGGGTCGTCGCCAGCGCCTGGGCGACGGCGAGGTCGGTCTCGACGGCGAGGCGCTCGCCCAGCACCTGCAAGCCCTTGTCGCCGAGCTGCGCGAGGGAGCGGATGAGCAGGAGCCGGTCTTCGGCCGTCTGACTCAGCCGGAGCTGCCGCCCCAGCTCGGGCACAGCGGCCTCGTCGTCGAGTTGAACGGCCCAGGCAATCGCCCGGGCGCGCACGGGCTTCGACTCGTCTCGAAGGCGGGTCCGAATCCTGGCGGCGAAGCGCAGCGCGAGCGACTCCGAGAGGCCCTCGAGGGCGGCCAGGCGGACCCCCTCGTGGCTCGCGTCGAGCAGGCCACCGAGGATGGAGGCGCGCACGCTGTCGTTGGCGGCGTCGAGCTCCTGCACGACCTGCCGCGCCGCGGCGGCGTCCGTCACCAGGTGGCTCGAGACGACGCGGGCGGTCGGCGGCGTCCAGAGCGCCTGCACCAACTTCGGCCGCAACGGCGCCGGCAGTGACAGGTAGCGCTCGGCGAGGGCCTTCGCGCCGACGGGACCCAGCTCGGAGAGCAGCCACAGGGCCACCCGCCACCCATCGGGGTGCGTCACCATCGCGAAGAGGGCGTCGAGCGACGCCGTCGCCACCTTCACCACCCGCACGGCGAGCTGCGGGGCGACGTCTGGGAAGGGCAGGGGTTGCTTCAGGAGGGCCTCGTGGCGCTGGAGCACCGCCAGCTCGTCGAGGCGCTGCTCCTTCACCGCGGTGGCGAGGCGCCGCTCGAAGTCGTCGGCCAGCGCCCACAGCGCGAGCGACGAGGCCGCCTGGGTGGCGGCCTTCGCCAGGTCGGCGAGGCGCGTCGGGCCGGTGGCCTTCGCGCCGGCCGCGACCACAGTCGCCCCGGCGGGCGCGTCGTCGGGCGCAGTGAACGAGGGGACTTCGGTCGAGCTGGCGGGCGGCAGGTCTGGCGCTGGTGGCCCGAGCCCCGGAGGCGGGAAGGCGCCGGTCGAGCCGGGCGCCGCGTACGCGGGGCCGACCGGCTCCGGCACGACGGAGCCCGATGGCGGGGAGAAGGGCTCGTTCGCGCCGCCGGGAGGGAAGAAGCCGGTCGACCCGGGCGCCGCGTACACGGGGCCGCCGGACGAGAAGTCTGGCGCCGGCGCGTCGGAGCCCGCAGGCGGGTAGAAGGGCTCGTTCGTGCCGCCCGGCTAGAAGAAGCCGGTCGACCCGGGCGCCGCGTACACGGGGCCGCCGGACGAGAAGTCTGGCGCCGGCACGTCGGAGC
>JADCJJ010000312.1 GCA_020247085.1 Myxococcaceae bacterium
ATGACGCCCTCGAGCTGCACGAGCGGCGGCAGCTTGTTCATCACCTGGTCGACGCGGTTCTTCACGTTCACCAGCGCGTCGGTGGGGTCCGTGCCGAGCTCGAAGACCACCTGAATGACGGCCTCTCTGGCGCTCGTCGCGTCCGAGACGACGTAGCTCATCCCCGGGACGCCGTTGATGGCGCGCTCCAGGGTGATGAGCGACGACTTCACCAGCACGTCGGCGCTCGCGCCCGGGTAGGCGATCGACACCATCACCCGCGGCGGCGAGATCTCGGGGAACTGCGAGACGGGTCTCGACCGGAGCGCCAGGACGCCCATGAACACGATGAGCACCGACAAGGCGATGGCCAGCACCGGCCGGTGAATCAGCTTCTCGAGCATGGGAGGCCCCCCCTCGCCGCTATTCGGCGGGAACTTCGAGGTGGGACAGCGCCTGGTCGGGCGCGTGGAACTGGGGCTCGATGACCGCGCCGTCGTGCACCTTGCGCAGCCCGTCGAGCACGATTCGCTCGGTGCCGGTCAAGCCGCTCGAGACGACGTAGAGCTGTGGCAGCTCCGCGTGAATCACGATGGGGCGCGAGTGCACGACGTTCTTCTCGTCGACGACGTACACGAACTTCTTGTCGAGCACGTCGAAGGTGGCCTGCTGCGCCACGACGACGGCGTCTTCGACCCGGGTCGTCAGCAATACCTTGCCCGTCTCGCCGTGCCGCAGCAGCCCCGTCGGGTTCGGGAACGCCGCCCGGAACGCGATGGTGCCCGTCTCGTTGTCGAAGTCGGCGTCGATGGTCTGGATGGTGCCCGGGTGCTCGTACGTCTCGCCGTTCGCCATCACCAGCTTCACCGGCCGACCCTTGCCGTTGCCCGGCCCACGCACCAGGTCGAGGTACTGCGACTCGGCGACGTTGAAGTACACCCACATCGTCGAGTTGTCCGAGAGCGTCGTCAGCAGGTCGCCCTCGTCGATGAGGCTGCCCTGCCGCGCGTGGAAGCGGCCCATGATGCCCGCGAACGGCGCGCGAATCTCGGTGAGGCCCCGGTGCGCGGCCGCCAGGTTCAGCTGCGCCTGCGCCCGCGCCAGGTTCGCCTTCGCCAGCGCCAGCTCGTTCGGCGAGACGACGTTCTTGTCGGCCAGCACGCGGGTGTTGTTCAGCTCAATCTGCGACCGCTCGGTCTCGGCCTCGGCCTTCTGCACCTCGGCCTGCGCCAGCGTCGGCATCAGCTGGAACATCTTCTGGCCCTTCTCGAGCCGCTGGCCCTCGTCGACGAAGATGCCCTGCAGGTACCCGTGCTCGAGTGCCCGCACCTCGATGTGCTGCACCGCGCGCAGCTGGCCCACGTACTCCGACGGCAGGTCGACCGCCCTTCGGAGCGCCGAGGTGACCGGTACCTTGACGGGCTCCTCGTGCGTCGCCTCGGCGTGGCGGCACCCCGCCAGCAGCGCCAGCCCCGCCACCATGCCCACGTGCGCTCGCCGTCTCGCCCTCATGGGCGCTCGGCGAATCCAAGCGCCGTGCCAGGCGGGCTCGCACGAGGGCCGAGCCCGGCGACGGGTGTCAGGACGCCGCGGGTGTGTCGAAGCGACACACCCCGGCGCCGCCAGGGCCGTCAGTTGATGCCGCGGGTACAGACGTTGTTGGAGCAGGTCAACGCCGTGCAGCAGTCGGCCGTGGCGCTGCAGGTCTGCCCCTCGACCCGGCACATCATCGGCGGCGGCGGCGAGCACACCGGGGCGCCACCAGCGGCGGGCGGCCGACACTCGTTGGTGCAGCACTCGGAGTTCACGCTGCAGCCCTGGCCGGTCTGCCGGCACGCGCGGGCGGCCCAGGCGGCCGAGATGTTGCGCGACTGCGGCGACTGCCCCGGGAGCCAGTAGCCCACCTCGCTCGGGTCCTCGCCCGGCATCGGGCTCTTCTTGATGGCAGTCACCCAGATCTGCTCGCGGTTGGCGCCGCGGGTGCCCACCGCCGCGTTCCCGTAGTCGCGGCGCGAGAGGAAGGCGAGCCAGTAGTACCCGCCGGCGTCAAAGGGCGACATGCGCGGCTCGAAGGACAGCTCGAGGCCGCCGTTCGCGTTGACGAGCTCGCGCACGTCAGACCCGTCGCGCCGCATCACGTACAGCTTCGCCGGCTGCGTCGACGAGCGCGCCGAGGTGCCCTGAGCGAAGACGAGGCGCTGCGAGTCCGGCGTCCACACCGGGTAGGTGGGCGCGCGCAACGCGCCGCGGTTCGGAATGCTGGCGCTGGTGCCCGCGAGCAGCGGCTGCAGCGGGCCGAAGGTGTCGGGCCCGGTGACGGGGACGAGCGAGATGGTGCCGTCGCGGTAGTCGACGCCCCAGTCCGAGACGCCCGACACGCAGGCGATGGCCGTGCCGTCGGGGGACCAGGCCGGGTGGCTGACGTTGTTCGACGGCAGGCCGCTCCCGCCGGCCGGCAGCACCGCGCCCGTCGTCGGGTTGAGCAGCGCCAGCCCCGTCGGGCTGGGCCCGGTGGTGACGACGAGGCGGTCTTCGCTCGGGCTCCAGCTCGAGAACCACCACTTGCGCTGGTTGGCCGGGAACAGGCTGGGCGGCGGGTTGCCCGCCAGGTTCGACGTCAGGTCGAACACCGTGCCGAAGTTGTCTCCGCCGCCGAGGCGGCCCGCCAGGTACCGGCCCGAGGGCGAGACGGTGTGGCAGCCAATGCACGAGTCCATGCGGAGGGGGTCGTCGGGGCCCGGCACCGGCGGGGGGGTGGGCATGAAGTTCACCCGCTGGTTGGTGCCGTCGTCGATGCGGTACACGCGCCCCTCGTTGACCGCCCAGTAGTAGACGCTGCCCGACAGCGCGGCCCGCGCGAAGCGCACCCGCACCTCGTTCGAGCGGTACGCCGTCTGCGTCGCCGCCACCCAGCGGTCGATGGTGATGACGCCGTCGGCGTCGGGGTTCGTCTGCGCGAACGAGCGCCAGGCGGCCTGGTCCACCAGCCAGCTGTTGGTGAAGGCGCCCGCGTGCTCGAGGTAGGCCAGGAGCTGCACGTTCGGCTTGCGCAGCGTCACGCGGAAGAGGTCGCCCGGAGCGCCGTTGAGCCACTGCAGTTCGGCCGGGAAGACGTTCTGCGGCATCACCGCGCGGTCGAGCGGGTAGACGAGGTTCGCCGACGCGGCGCCATCGAAGGGCTGAAGCGCCGCGAAGCGGTTGACGCCGGCCTGGGGGAAGTTGGGCGTCGAGAAGGTGCGGGCGATCTGCACCGTCACCATGGCGCTGCCGCTCATCGTCACCCCCGTCGACGGCACGACGACGGTGGCAGTGACGGTGGTGGTGCCGCCCTGCGCGCCGTTGGCCCGGAACTCGCCGGTCACCGCGTCGATGTCGCCGTACTGTCGGCTCGTCGTCATCCACGTCGGCACCAGGCCCGTCGTCACCCGGCTGCCGTCGCGCAGCCGCAGCGCCGCGGTGAAGGTGCGGCTCGCCGGGTTTCCGGGCGTCGTCACCACCGTCTCGCTCATCGGCTCGACCTCGACGGCGACGACCTCGCTGGCCGCGTCGCCGCCTGCGCCGCTGCCCCCCGCCGCGCCCCCGCCGTTGACGCCGCCGGCGCTCCCCCCGCCCGCCCCCGCGTCGCTCGCCGCGCCGCCCCCCGTCGTCACCGAGCCGCCGCGGCACTGCCCCTGCAGACACACCTGCCCCGGCCCGCAGTCGACGGTGGCCTGGCACGTCTGAATGATGGGGCCGCTCGAGCAGGCGATGAGGCCCAGCACCGGAGCGAGGAGCACGGGGAGCGTCGACGGGCGCATGTCGAGGCACCCTACGCGAGGCACGTGGGCGCGGGCAGCCCCTCGGCGCGGGGGGCGCTGGCCGCTGGCCGTCCCCCGGTCCCCGGCCAACGCCAGGGGCGCCAGATGGTGCGCCCCGGGCGCGCGGCGGTGTGCTACGGCCCCCTCTTGCTGGAGCAGCCCGGGTGAACGCCGGCCATCGCAGGGCGGGGTGGCGGGAGGAAAGTCCGGGCACCGCAGGGCAGGGTGCTGGTCAACGGCCAGTCGGCGCGAGCCGCAGGAAAGTGCCACAGAGAACAGACCGCCGACGCCGCGAGGCGCCGGTAAGGGTGAAACGGTGCGGTAAGAGCGCACCGCGTGCCTGGTGACAGGCGCGGCACGGCAAACCCCACCCGGTGCAAGAGCCAATAGGGGAGCGTCTTCTCCGAAAGGGGCAGACACGGGCGGCCCGCCCGACGCTCCCGGGTTGCTCGCTGACGAAGGCGTCGGTAACGGCGCCTCTAGACGAATGTTCGCCGCTCCCGGGAGACCGGGAGGACAGAACCCGGCTTACAGGGCTGCTCCAGCGTTGGTTCTCTGCCCCGCCGTCACAGCATCGCGCCGGCGCCCGGCATCTGGCCGATGCCCCGCACCAGCACCTCGCGCGGTTTGGCGCCGTCGGCCGGGCCCACCACCCCGTCGCGCTCCATGCGCTCGATCATGCGCGCCGCCCGGTTGTACCCGATGCGCATCTTGCGCTGCAGCATCGAGATGGAGACGTTCTTCATCTCGCCGACGATGGCGATGGCCTGGTCGTACAGCTCGTCGGACAGCTCGTCTTCGCCCTCGTCGCCGCCCTCGCTCTCGTCCTCGCGCGGCTTGAGAATCGACTCGTCGTAGACGGGCTTGCCCTGGGCCTTGAGGTGGTCGACGACCTTCTTGATCTCGGTCTCGGCCACGAAGCACCCGTGTACGCGCTGCAGGTGGGCGCTCGTCGGCGGCATGATGAGCATGTCACCCATGCCCAGCAGCGCCTCGGCGCCGACGGTGCCGATGATGGTCATCGAGTCGGGCTTGCTGCGCAGCATGAAGCTGATGCGGGTGGGGAAGTTGGCCTTGATGATGCCGGTGACGACGTCGGTCGACGGGCGCTGCGTGGCGACCATGAGGTGAATGCCGGCGGCGCGCGCCATCTGCGCGAGCCGGGCGATGCTCGTCTCGACCTCCTTCGACGCCACCATCATCAGGTCGGCCAGCTCGTCGATGATGACGACGATGTACGGCAGCTTCTGCCGCTCCTCGCTCGCGTCGGCCGGCTCGGCCCGGACCTCGGCCGAGGCCTCGGCGAGGGCGGCGGCCTCTTGCTCCGACGGGACGGCCTCGTCGGGCGCTACCGCCGCCACAGCGGCCTCGTCGACGCGGATCTCGGCCTCGGTCTTCGCCGCCTCGACGGCCTGCTCGAGGGCTTCACCGGCGACCGCCTCGCGGATCTCCTCTGGCGCGCTGACCGGCGTCGCGACGCCGACGTCGAGCGGGGCCTCGGCCGCGGCGGTGGGCTCGGCCGCCTGGCCGTCGGAGACGTCGACGATGAGCAGCTTGCGCTTCTTCTTCTTCGGGGGCTCGGCTCCCGTGGCCCCGGGCGCGACGACCGCCTCAGGCGCTGGCGGGACCTCGACGGCGGGCGCGCTCGCGACGGGCTCGACGGGCGCCGGCGCGGCCTCGGCCGGCGGAGGCGGCGGGGCCTTCTTCTCGGGCTTGATGACCGTGGGCCGGGCCTCGACCGTCGTCGCCGCCGCGGCCTTCTTCTTCGCCTCGGTCTCGACGAGCTGGTTGTAGCCGGTGATGTTCCGCACCCCGGCCTCGGACAGCAGCTTGTACCGCCGGGTCATCTCGTCGACGGCCCACTGGAGCGCCACCGCCGCCTTGCGCGGGTCCGTCACCACCGGCAGCAGCAGGTGCGGAATGCCTTCGTAGATCGACAGCTCGAGCATCTTCGGGTCGACCATGATGAAGCGCACCTCTTCGGGCGTCGACTTCAGCAGGATGGACATGATCATCGCGTTCACCGACACCGACTTGCCCGAGCCGGTCGTGCCGGCCATCAGCAGGTGCGGCGCCTTCGCCAGATCGAGGATGTACGGCATGCCCTCGATGTCCTTGCCCAGGCACATGGTGAGGCGTGACGGCGACTTCTGGAACGCGTCCTGCTCGGCAATCTCCTTGAGGAACACCATCTCGCGTTCCTTGTTCGGCACCTCGATGCCGACGACGCCCTTGCCGGGAATGGGCGCGACGATGCGCACGCGCATCGCCTCCATCGCCATCGCCAGGTCGTCCGACAGCGAGGCGATGCGGCTGATCTTCACGCCCGGCGCCGGCTTGAACTCGTACATGGTGACGACGGGCCCGGGGCGAATCTCGACCACCTCGCCCTCGATGCCGAAGTCGCGCAGCTTGGCGGTGAGCCGGTCGGCGGTGACGAGGAAGGCCTCTTTGTCGAGCGCCTTCTTCTCGTTCTTCTTCATGTCGAGCATGTCGAGCGGCGGCAGGTCGAAGCCCGTGCGGCCGTCGCTGAACTCGAACTGCTTCTTCGCCTCGCCCTTCGTCGGCTTCGGGGGCGCCCTCGGCTCGACGATGACGGGCACGCGCGAGAGGGCAGACGGGCCGACCGCGGCCAGCGCCGACGTCTGCGCGCCCTGGGCGAGCGCGCCGGCCCCGCCCGGTGCCAGGCCCTCGGCCTCGGGTGCGCCCAGCGACGGCTCGAGCGGCGGCAGGGTCGGCGCCGAGGGCAGGTGCACCGGCGGCGCGGCGGGCGGCTCGACGATGGTGGGCACGCGCCGGGCCGGGGCCGCGTCGGCGGCGTCGGCGAGCGGCGCGCCGGGCGGCACCGTCACCGGCGTGAGCGGCAGCAGGGTGGTGGCCCAGGCCGGGTCGCCGTGGAGCGCCTGGGGCCCGGGCGCCGCGGCGGGCGCGGCCTTCGCCTCGTCGAGGAGGGCGGGGGTGAGGGCCGCGACGGCCTTCGCGCGCGTCTCCTTCTCGGTGAGGCGGGCCGACTTGAGGGCCTCCTTCGCCAGGCGCGCGGCCTCGCGCTCCACGGCGAGCCGCTCCCGCTCGAGCCGCAGCTTCTCCTTCTCGGCGAGGGCCCGGGCCCGCGCCTCTTCCTGGCCCTTCTGCAGCCGCTCGGCCTCCTCGGCGGCGGCCTCGGCCTCTTGCGCCGCCGACTCCAGCTCGGCGAGCTCGGCCTCTTCCTCTTCGAGCTGCGCGAGGAAGGCCTCTTCCTCGGCCTTCGCCTTCTCGGCCTCGAGGCGCCGCTCCTCGAGGCGCTTCTGCTGCTCGGCCCACGCCGTCAGCGCCCACGCCTGGAGCCGCTCGAAGGCCACCTGGCCCCGCTCCCACGCCCAGGTGCAGAAGCGCAGGAACGCGTACTGCGTGCCCACGATGGCCGCCGTCGCCGCGATGGCGCTCACCAGCACCACCGTGCCCACCGTCGAGAAGAGCGCCGTCAGCACCCCCGCCACCTCGCGCCCGACGAGGCCGCCCGGCGCGTGCGCCCACGAGCGGTCCTCGGTGAAGAGCAGCTGCGCGAGGATGGCTCCCGACACCAGGAAGAGCCCGAAGGCCACCAGCTGCGGCCAGCGCTTCTTGTCCCGGTCGCCCACGAAGAGCACCCCCGCCGCGTAGAAGCCCACCAGCGGCACGACGAGCGAGACGATGCCCAACAGCCCGCGGAACGCCTCGCCGATGCCGTGCCCGACGGGGCCGATGGCGTTGCGGAAGCCCGGGCCGACCCGGTCGTGCGCGTCGAAGGTGGCGATGGACAGGAACGACAGCACCGACGCCGCGAGCACGAAGACGCCGGCGATGGCGCGGCGGCCGGTGTTCGACGTGCCCCGCTTCTTGTCGTTGAGGGCCTTGCGGCGCGCCACGATGTCCTGCTTCGAGAGCACGGCCTTGTCCTTCGGTCGCTTCACCGTCGTCATCGCCAACACCTCTGGATCGAGATGTTGCGGAGTGTAGGGAGGGGCTCCACCGGGGCAATTTTTCGGCCGGCGCCAGCGCCGTCGGACGAGGTTCCCGGGGCGGGCGGGGCTGAACTACGGTCGTCCTCTCCCCATGGACGTCCGCTGTCCCAAGTGTCAGTCCGAGTACGACCTCGACGACGCCCGCGTCACCGACGACGGCGTGACCGTCAAGTGCTCCGAGTGCCAGCACGTCTTCCGGGTGAAGAAGAAGTCGCTGGTGATGACGCTGCCGGTTCGCGACGAGGCGCCGGTCGAGGCCTCGTCGTTGCCGCCGGCGCCGGCGCCGGCACCGCGTGAGTGGCGGGTTCGCCAGGCCGACGGCGCGGTCTCGCTGTGCCGGGAGTTGACGACGCTGCAGCGGTGGATTGTCGAGGGCAAGGTGCGCCGCGACGACGAGATCTCGCTCACCGGCGACGCGTGGAAGCGCCTGGGCGACATCCCCGAGCTCGCGAGCTTCTTCCAGGTGGTCGACGACGCCGAGCGGGGCCGGGCGCTCGCGGCGTCGCGGGAGCGCCAGGGGTCGTCCGGGCCCGAGGTGCCGCCGCCCCCGCCGCCGCCGTCGGTGCCGCCGCCTCCAAGGGCGACGGAGACCTTCCGGGAGCCAGCCTTCGTGGGGCCCGGGCCAGGCGCGCCGGCCGGTGAACCGCCCCTCGCGATGCTCAAGGAGACCATCCGCGGGCCGGCCTTCTCGGTGCCCCTGCCACCGCCGCGGGCGCGCGGGAAGTCCTCCGGGCGGTTGCAGGCGCCCGTCGACCTGCCTGACGACGACGAGCTCGCCCGCTCACTGAAGGGCGGAGGCAGCGGCAAGTGGGTCGCGCTCGTTCTCGGCGGCCTGCTCGTCGGTGGCAGCGCGGGATACTACTTCGGGTTCTACGAGCCGGAGCAGCAGGCGAAGGCCGAGGCGGCGAGGCTGGCGGCGGAGCGCGAGGCCGCGGCGCGGGGCGACGCCGGGCCCGGCCCCGACGTGGTGCTCGCCCGCGTCAGCGGCGCCGAGGCGGCTGACGCCGCCGTCGCGCCCGAGGTGGCCCTCGTGGGTGAGAAGGCCTCGCCAGAGGGCGCAAAGATGGGCGCCGACGCAGGGGCCGCGGCGCTCTCCGATGCCGGCCAGCCGGGCCCCGAGGCCATTGGGTCGGTCCCCACCGTGGGCACCGCGCCGCAGCCCGTCGAGGAGAAGGCCACGCCGGGAGGGCCCGCCGCGGCACCCGCCGCCCGCACCTACGACGCCTACCTGCAGCGCGCTGACGCGCTGCGCGAGGCCGAGAAGTTCTCGCAGGCGCTGTCGTTCTACGGGAAGGCGGCCGACCTCAAGCCCGACCGCGTCGAGCCCATCGTCGGGCGCGGCTTCGCCCTCTTCGACCTGGGCCAGCTGCTCCAGGCCGAGGCGTCGTTCGAGCAGGCCCTACGCCTCAACGGAAAGTACGGCCCGGCGATTCTCGGCATGGCCGAGGTGCTGAAGGCGCAGGGAAAGACGGCGCGGGCCGCCACCTTCTACCAGCGGTATCTCGACGAGCACCCGACGGGCAGCGAGGCCAACGTGGCCCGCAACGCGCTCGAGCGCCTCAAGTAGCGGCGGTGCTCGTGCGTGGGGAAGGCATGGAGCAGGAGCGGAAAGCGGGGAACCGAGGGGCGGGTCGAGAGGCGGTGAAGGACCACTTGAAGCGCGGCGTGGCCGATGAGTCTGGCTGACGGTGGCACGCCGCAGGCTGAGGTGGCCTCGGAGGCAGGTTGGAGACGAGCTCCCGGAAGCGCGGTGAATCGCTCGCAGTCTCGAGGATTGCTTTGGGCCGAAGACGACCGGGCCCTCCGTCGCCGAGCGCGGGCTCGGGGCGGTGTGGACTCGCCCGCCTGGTCTGAGCGTCACGACTTGCCGATGATGCGGACGAGCAGTCCCTGGTGGACGGGGTGGTCAGCGATGGCCGATGCCGCGGCGCTGTTGTGGAAGCGCTCGCCCCAGTCCTTGAAGGGCACGTTGGTAGTGACGATGGTCGAGGCGCGTTGGTAGCGGCGGTTGAAGCCCTGGTACCGCAGGCCGGCACTACGGGCGTCGAGGCTGCGGGAGCCGACCTCATCGATGAGCAGCAAGTCGGGAGCGGCCGACGCGGCGAGCTGCGGTGGAGGGGATTCTTCGCCTGGCCGGCGACGAGGTCACTGACGGGTGGGAATGGCCGCGCGGACGCGCTGGGCGAGACCGAAAGGGTCTCGCAGGCGCTGTCGCTCTTTGGGACGGCCGCTGACCTCAAGCTCGTCAGCGTCAGCTCATCGACGTGCGGTGCCCGTCGCTTCAGGGCTCGACGCCTGCGCGCAGGCTCGTCGCCGTCTGACCCTGGAGGCCCCACACCACCTCGATCACCACACGGCTCAACTGCTCGTTCGCCTCGTCACTGACCTTGTCGAGGGTGTCCTCGATGGTCATGTAGAACGCCGGGTTGGAGATGTGGGCGAGCACCGGGATTCCAGCCTTGAAGAAGGCCTTCGAGTCGCTCGGCGGACCGTCATCGAACATCGCCGGGTCCACCGCAAACGTTCGTCGGTAGTCGACCTGCCTGACGGCGGCCGACAGCTGGGCGACGAGGGGGGCACTCTTCGTCGTGTAGAACCAGTGTGGTTCAACGCGGCTCCGGTCGATGGGCCGACTGGCGGCGTCGACGTCGAACTCCCGGGCGGGTGTCTCGAGGTGAACGTCGAGCATCGTCCGGGCCACGAGCTCCGGGTGCGCGCTCACCCAGGCCTCCGCCCCACGGCTCCGCTGGAGGTGCGCGGACGTCAAGACGAAGTGGAACTCGAAGGGTCGCTGCGCTTCGGGCACCTGCGACCAGTACCGCGCTTGAGCGAGCACCAACGCGACCCCGGCTGCGTCTTCGGTGGCCCCGAGGAACGGCCCGTCGTGGTGTGAGCCGAAGAGTACGATGTCGGTGCTCAGCGCCGAGCGCAGCCGACCGACGACGTTGTGGGTGATGACGGCCTCGTTCGATGCGACCACCGACAGCCGCGCGGTCGCCCGCCCAGCCTCGATGGCGCGCACCAGCGCTGCTCGCGTCGACGCACTGGCGAAGACCACCGGCGTCGAATCGCTGAGCGCGACCGTGGGCACGCCGAAGACGAAGGGCGTGTCGAAGAAGTTCTCAAGCCCGCAGATGATGGCCGCGGGGCGCGCCCTCAGAATCGTGGGGACCTGCATCGCCGCCGGTGAGTTCTGGGGTCTGGAGTCCGGGTGATTCGTCTGTGAGAGATTCGACTCCGGGTCGTGGACGAACAAGGCCTTCGCTGCCAGGGCGGCGGGCACGAAGCGCCGCATCGGGTAGTTCAGGACGACGATGGCGCCTGTGATTCCAGCGACTCCGCCATCGAAGGCCACGAGCGGCGCCGTCACCGTTCGCGGCGACTCGACGCCGAGCGAGGGAAAGACGGTCAGCTTCGCGCCCGCCCCACAGCCGCCTGCTGCACAGACCTCGACCGTCGATTCGCCCTCCACGGTGTTCCAGCGAGTCAGTGGCACGGGCTCGAGGCGAACGTCTTCCACGCCCATGGTGGTGAGCCACTCGACGCTCCGTTGCTCGGTTCTCGCGTCAGCCGCCATGCCCGGACGCCGAATGCCTTCGCGGACGACGGCTTCGATCCACCCCCGCATCTCGGCGGCGCTGGGCAACGGTGGGCGGCTCCCAGCATCCCCGGCGTTCCCCGCGTCGGGCTCGGTCCCCGCGTCTGTCGTGGGCGATGGAGGACAGGCCAGCAGGCCACCGAGGCTCAGGTAAAGGAGGGCCATCGGGACGCGACGCGGCTGATGACCTTTCGTCGAGTTCATCGCCTGGCCCCCGCCAGCCTGGCGTCGAGTGCAGCACGGTCGTGGTACGTGCCCGCGAGCATGACCGCGGAG
>JADCJJ010000313.1 GCA_020247085.1 Myxococcaceae bacterium
CCCGTCGTCGTCGACCGGCGGACGTTCTCCTGCACCACCGATGAAGCGTGCGGCCGTGGCTGGAGCTGCCTCGATGGCGTCTGCGTCGACCGCGCCGCGATCGATGCTGGCGGCGCTGGTGGAGGCGGAGGCAGTGCCGCTGGAGGCAGTGCCGCTGGAGGCAGTGCCGCTGGAGGCAGTGCCGCTGGAGGCAGTGCCGCTGGAGGCAGTGCTGCTGGAGGCAGTGCCGCTGGAGGCGGCGGGGTTGGAGGTGGAACTGCCAGGTACTCGGTCTCAGTCGACGTCACCGGCCTGGCCGGCACGGGGCTCCAGCTCTCCAACAACGGAACGGACACGCTGTCCGTGACGTCGACCGGGTCCAGCGCCTTCGCCATGACCCTCGCCACGGGCGCGATGTACGCGGTGACGGTCACCCAGCAGCCGGTGGGGCCGTCGCAAACGTGCACCGTTGCGAACGGCGCTGGCACGGTCGCGAGCTCAAACGTCACGGTGTCGGTGACGTGCACGACGAACACCTATGGGGTGCGTGGGAGCCTCTCGGGTCTGCTCGGCACCGGCCTGTCGCTGCGGCTCAACGGAGGCGCGCCGCAGCCGGTGTCGGGGTCTGCGTTCACGCTCTCACCGAGCATCGCGAGTGAGCAGATGTATGCCGTCACGGTGGCCCAGCAGCCATCGAACCCGTGGCAGACGTGTGCGGTAACGAACGGCACTGGCACCATCGTCGACCTCGACGTCACCGACGTGCAGGTCGTCTGCACCACGAACGTGTACACGGTCGGTGGGACGGTCACGGGGCTCGCCGGCAGCGGGCTGCAGTTGACGATGAATGGCGCGACGGTGCCGGTGACCGGCACGTCGTTCACGTTCCCTGCGATTCCCAGCGGTACCGCCTGGGCCGTCACCGTCACCGCGCAGCCGACGTCACCGAGCCAGACGTGCAGCGTCACGGGCGGCACCGGCACCGTCACCAACGCGAACGTGACGACCGTCGCCGTGACGTGCGCGACGAACGCGTTCACCGTTGGAGGCTCCATCACCGGGTTGGTGGGAACGGGCCTGACGTTGAGCCTCAACAGTGGTGCGGGCCAAACGGTCAACGGGACGAGCTTCACGCTCGCGCCGTTGATTCCGAGCGGACAGCCGTACACGGTCACGGTGGCGCAGCAACCGACGACTCCGAGCCAGACGTGCACGGTGACGAACGGGAGCAGCACCGTCGGCGTCGCGAACGTGACGAGCGTCATCGTGACGTGCACGACGAACACGTACACGGTGAGAGGCACCATCAGCGGGCTGGCGGGCCGAGGCCTGCAGCTGAGCCTCAACGGCGGCGTCGCGCAGGCGGTGAGCGGGGCCAGCTTCACCCTCACGCCAGACATCGTGAGTGGGCAGATGTACTCGGTCTCCGTCGTCGTCCAGCCCACCTCGCCGAGCCAGACGTGCACGGTCACGAACGGGAGCGGCCTCATCGGCGGCGCGAACGTGTCGAACGTCGCCCTGCGGTGCGTGACGAACACGTACACGGTCGGTGGCACCATCGCCGGGCTGACGGGAGCCGGCCTGCAACTTCGCCTCAACGGCGGCGTCGCGCAGGCGGTGAGCGGGACGAGCTTCACGCTCACGCCGTCGATTCCCAGCGGGCAGCCGTACACGGTCACGGTGGCGCAGCAGCCCACGAACCCGATCCAGACGTGCACGGTGATGAACGACACCGGCACCGTCGGAGGCGCGAACGTGACGACCGTCGCGGTGGCGTGCACGACGAACACGTACGCCGTCGGTGGCTCCATCACCGGGCTGACGGGAACGGGCCTGCAACTTCGCCTCAACGGCGGCGTCGCGCAGACGGTGAGCGGGACGAGCTTCACGCTCATGCCGTCGATTCCCAGCGGGCAGAGCTACACCGTGGCGATTGCCCAGCAGCCCACCACGCAGCTGTGCACGGTGACGAATGGCAGCGGCACCGTCGCCGGTAGCAACCCGGTCGTGTCGGTCACCTGTGTTGACGCGTTCTCCGTCGGCGGTACCGTCACCGGGCTCGCGGGCTCCGGGCTCACGCTGTCGCTCAACGGCTTGCAGACCGTTTCGCCACTGATGAACGGCTCATTCAGCTTCCTGAACCGGATTGTGAACGGCACGGGCTACTCCGTGTCGGTGACGTCCTCTCCGCCGAACCAGACGTGCGTGGTGACGACGGGTTCCGCCGGAACGGTGTCCAACGCCAATGTCACCTCCATCGTCGTCACCTGCGTCCAGACCTGGTCCATCGGCGGGAACGTGACGGGCCTGACGGGGACGGGGCTCCAGCTCTCGCTCAATGGCGGCGCCGCCACGACCATTTCGATGTCAGGCTCCTACACGTTCCCCACGCGCGTGCTGAACGGGTCCACCTACAGCGTCGTCGTCACGAATCAACCAACGGGGCAGTTGTGCGCCATGAACTTCGGCTCAGGCACGGCGATGGCGCCCGTGAACACCGTCAACGTCTTCTGTATCGCGACCCCCGCCTCCTGCAAGGGTGTGCTTCCCATTGTGATCAAGCAGCCCCCCTGCCAGGACGCACGAGGGGCGCCAACGTCAGTTCCATGGCCTCATTGAAGCGGCCGCTGAGGGCGAGCGCTCTAAGGTCGATGATGTGTTGTCCGGTAGTCTCCAGCCAGCGAGAGCCACTTCTGACAAGCCGCTGACCGATGAGGC
>JADCJJ010000314.1 GCA_020247085.1 Myxococcaceae bacterium
GGCGCCGTGGTCGGAGAAGTTCGCCTCGCCGACGACGTGAAGCCCCGGCACGTTCGACATCAGGTTGTAGTCCACCCAGAGGCCGCCCATCGTGTAGTGCACGGCGGGGTAGATGCGCATCGGCACCGTGTACGGGTCTTCACCGGTGATGGTGGTGTAGATGTCGAAGAGATTGCCGTAGCGCTCCTTGATGACGTTCTTGCCGAGGCGCTTGATCGAGTCGGCGAAGTCGAGGAACACGCCGCGCCCGCCGGGGCCGACGCCGCGGCCCTCGTCGCAGACCTGTTTGGCGGCCCGCGAGGCGATGTCGCGCGGCGCGAGGTTGCCGTACGAGGGGTACTTGCGCTCGAGGTAGTAGTCGCGCTCGTCCTCGGGGATCTGGTGCGGCGCGCGCGTGTCACCCGGCCTCTTGGGCACCCACACGCGGCCGTCGTTGCGCAGCGACTCGCTCATCAGCGTGAGCTTCGACTGGTAGTCGCCTGACACCGGGATGCAGGTGGGATGAATCTGCGTGTAACAGGGGTTCGCGAAGCCGGCGCCTTTGCGTGCGGCGCGCCAGGTGGCGGTGACGTTGCAGCCCTTGGCGTTGGTGGAGAGGTAGAAGACGTTGCCGTAGCCGCCGGTGGCGAGCACCACCGCGTCGGCCGCCCAGGCCTCGATCTTCCCGCTCACGAGGTCGCGGGTGACGATGCCGCGGGCGTGGCCGTCGACGACGACGAGCTCGAGCATCTCGTGCCGGGCGTGCAGCTTCACCGCGCCGCGGTGCACCTGCTTCATCAACGCCTGGTAGGCGCCGAGCAGCAGCTGCTGCCCGGTCTGGCCGCGGGCATAGAACGTGCGCGAGACCTGGGCGCCGCCGAAGGAGCGGTTGTCGAGCAGGCCGCCGTAGTCGCGGGCGAAGGGCACGCCCTGGGCGACGCACTGGTCGATGATGTTCGCCGACACCTCGGCGAGCCGGTACACGTTGCCCTCGCGGGCGCGGTAGTCGCCGCCTTTGACGGTGTCGTAGGCGAGGCGGCGCACCGAGTCGCCGTCGTTCTGGTAGTTCTTGGCGGCGTTGATGCCGCCCTGGGCCGCGATGGAGTGCGCGCGGCGCGGCGAGTCCTGGAAGCAGAAGGCGTCGACCTGGTAGCCGAGCTCCGACAGCGTCGCGGCAGCCGAGCCTCCGGCGAGTCCGGTGCCCACCACGATGACCTTGAACTTGCGCTTGTTGGCCGGGTTGACGAGCGAGACGGACGCCTTGTGCCGCGTCCACTTCGACTCGATGGGGCCGTCGGGGATCTTCGCGTCGAGTTTCACTTGATGACTCCCAGGAGCACGGAGACGGGGATGGTGATGAAGGCCGCGCACAGGCCGTAGCCCACAACCAGCGCGGCGCGCTTCAGCCATGGCGAGAAGCGGCGGCCCCACAGGCCGAGGTGCTGGAACAGCGACGAGATGCCATGCGAGAGGTGCTGCGCGAGCAGCAACTGGCCGGCGATGTAGATGAGCGCGATGAGCGGGTTCTTGAAGCCCTCGACGAGCATGTCGAAGGGGCTGAAGTCACCGCCGGGGCCCTTGGCGGCCGTGACGTTGACCAGCCGCAAGGTGAAGTGCGCGAGGTGGTACAGCAGGAAGGTGCCGACGACGAGCCCTGACAGCATCATCGTCTTCGACGCCAGGCGCGCCGGCGTCTTGTTCTCGTAGGCGTAGGCCACCGGCCGGGCGTCGGCGTTGGCCCGCGACGAGCGGAACGCGAAGTAGAAGTGGACCGGCACGCACAGCATCAGCGTCAGCCGCGTCCCCCACAGCAGCGGCGGGTTGCCCTTGAGCGCCGCGGCGTACGCGTTGAAGGCGTCTCGCCCGAGGAAGGCGAGCAGGTTGCCGGCCAGGTGGCCCATGACGAAGCCCCACAGGACCACGCCGGTCAGCGCCATCACCACCTTCGAGCCCACCGAGCTCCTCGCGAACTTCACCAGCGAGCCGAAGAGCGGCTCGACGGTGTCGTCGCGTTTCAGTTCTGCGGCTTCGGACATGCGGAGGTCTCCTATCGGAAAGGTTCCGTCGCAGCGCGTCTTACCGATGACAGCCCGGGCCAGCCAACGGACGAATGCCGGCGAGAGGCTTCGATGAAGCAGTAAAATCGTGGCGACCTGTGAGCGCGGATGATGGGGCATCGGTTGTCGCCCAGCGGCGGCGCACATAAGGAGGGTGCATGATGCGAGAGGCCGCCCGGCCTGAAGCCCAGGTCGAAGGCGCTCCGCTCGAGTGCCCGGCGCCAGTGTCGCTGCGCCGCGAGGTGCGCTTCGCGGCGCCGATCGCGCTCAGCGTGATGGCGGCGATGGTGCCGGCGACGATCGTCATTCCGGTCATTCGCCCCTTCGTCGCCCGCGGGTGGCCGGGCGCCGACTGGGTCTTCTACGCCTTCATGGCGGTGAACCTGCTGGGGGCGTGCCTGCTGGGGCCGTTGCTGGCGGTGCGTGCCGATCGCCTGGGCCGTCGGCGCGAGTACGCGGCGGGGCTGGCGCTGCTCGACGGCGCGATGGTGGTGATGGTGGCCCTGATGCCGCCGCTGCCGGTGATGCTCGCCTGCCGCTTCGTGCAGGGCGCCTCGAGCGTGGCGGCGGTGTCGCTGCTCATGGGAGCGGCGCGGGGGCGGGGGCAGTCGTCGACGGCCACCGGGCTCATCGGGAGCGCCGTGGTGCTGGCGCTGGTGGTCGGCATTCCCCTCGGCGCCGTGCTGGGCCGGGCCGACCCGGCGTTGCCGCTCTTCGTCGGCGGCGCTTTCGGCGCGGTGGCGGCGGTGGGCGCCTTCCGCGGCCTGCCCGACGGCGCTTCGTCGCGGCTGCCGGTCGGGGCGGTGTGGCGGCTGGCCGGCCTGCGGCTCCCCGTGGTCGTCGTGGCGCTGGAGCGCTTCTCGGTGGGCCTCTTCACGGTGACGCTCCAGATCTACGCCTTCCACGTGCTGGCCACGCCCGACGGCGCCACCAGCCGTTGGTTCTCGGTCTTCCTGGTGGCCTTCGCCGTCGCGACGGTGCCCTTCAGCCGCCTCGGGGAGCGCCTGGGCCGCTGGCGCCTGGTCGGCGGCGGCGCGCTCGTCTACGCGGGCATGTTCTTCGCGCTGCCGGCGCTGCCCGCCGAGTGGCTGTCGCTCGCGCTCTTCGCCGGCGGAGTGGGCAGCGCCGCCATCTACGGCCCCAGCCTCACCCTGGTGACAGGCAGCGTGCCCGGCGAGGCGCGCGCGTCGGCGATGAGCCTGCTGAACGCCGCCGGCACGTTCGGCATGTTCCTCGGCAACGTCGTCGCCGGCGGCATCGCGACGGCCGCCCTGACGGCCGGGAGCTCGCGCGCGCTCGCCTACGGCCTGGTGTTCGCCGTCGCCGGCCTCAGCCAGCTCGTGACGGTGGTGTTGGCGCGCCGCTCCGGGCACGCCGCCTGAGCGGGGCTCACGCCCTCGTTCGCGGTGCCGCTGGCCGGCTGGGCGCGACGACCGCTCGAACGGGGGCGGGTGCTCGAGGGCGCGCTTCACTTGTTGCAGACAACCGCGCCGTTCGTCGCTACGAGGGCCGCCGCTTTGCACCGAACGTCAGTTCTTCTGGAGTCGACATGAAAATCCACGAGTACCAGGGCAAGCAGATCTTCAAGAAGTACGGAGTCCCCGTGCCGCGAGGCATCGTCGTGCGCTCGGCCGACGACGCCGAGAAGGCCGCGAAGGAGCTCGGCACGAAGGTGGTCGTCGTCAAGGCGCAGATCCACGCGGGCGGCCGGGGCAAGGGCGGCGGCGTGAAGATCGCGAAGAGCCCCGCCGAGGCGAAGGAGCTCGCCGGGAAGATGCTCGGGATGATGCTCAAGACGAGTCAGACCGGCCCCGAGGGCCA
>JADCJJ010000315.1 GCA_020247085.1 Myxococcaceae bacterium
CGCGGCCTTCGCCAACGCGTACCCGGTGGGGTACCTCGACGGGCTGGGCCTCTTGCGCCGGCCCGGCTCGTTGGGCGACTTCGAGCTGCCCGGCCGCTACCGGCGAAGGCTCCGCCCCTCGGCGAGCGCGCTCACCTTCACCTCGGCTGGCGTGCCCCTTCGCACGTTCGACGACGCCGCCGCCGGCGCCGGACTCACCCACGACATCGACGGGGCGTTCGGCCGCGCGCGAAGGCTCGGCGCGCCCCAGCGAACGCCCGAAGACGCCGCCGCCGTCTTCTGGGCGCTGGCCGAGGACTTCACCCTCTTCGAGCACTCCCTGGCCGACGAGGCCGGCCACGCGCAGGACTTCGTGGCGGCCGCCGCGGCGCTCGAGACGTTCGACCGCTTCGCGCGCGAGGTGGTGCGCCTCAGGCCCCGAGGCGCCCAGGTGCTGATCGTCAGCGACCACGGCAACGTCGAAGATCTGTCGACCCGCAACCACACGACGAGCCGGGTCGCGGTGCTGAGCTTCGGCGAGCGGCAGCCCGGGCCCCTCGCGACGGTGGCCGACGTCGGCGCCCAGGTGCTCGAGTGGCTCCCGTGACGTGCCGCGGCGTCTTCGTCGTCGCGGCGCTGAGCGCGGGCTGCGCGGGGCCCCTGGCGAACCTCACCCACCGCACGGGCGTGCAGGCCGGCGAGGCCCGCTTCCTGGTCGCGAGCCTGCCGACGGCCGCCGACGACGAGGCGCGCGTTCGGGGCGGCCTCGCGCGGGTGACGCCGGCGCTGGCGCGCTGGGGCGGGCTGCCGGTGCCGGTCACGGTGCAGATCGCGCCCACGCACGAGGCGCTGGAGCGGGCCGTACACCGGCGCGGCTTCGAGTGGCTGCGGGCCTGGGCCCAGTACGACGAACTCATCATTCAGGCGCCGGGCACGTGGGCCGGCACCGACCGCGACGTCGACGAGCTCGTACTGCACGAGCTGACGCACTGCCTGCTCTTCCAGCAGAGTGGCAGCGCGAAGACCTGGGCGTCGAAGCAGATACCCCTCTGGTTCCGCGAGGGCCTGGCGACCGTAACGGCAGATCAGGGCCGCAGCTTCCCCTCGCTCGAGGACCTGGCCTCGTGGCTCGAGCGCCGGCCCGCGGTCGACGTCTTCGGGGACTCCGAGCGCCTCTCGCGCGAGGCGTACGGCCACGTCTACGGGCTGTCGTTTCACGCCATGCGCTTCCTCTTGCGCCGGCTGGGCGACCAGGCAGTGACGGGGACGATGGTGGCGATGAAGGCGGGGCTCGACTTCGAGGCCGCCTTCGAGCGGGCGACCGGCGGCACGGCCCAGCAGTTCCAGACGGACTTCCTGACGTTCCTGAAGCTGCGGGGCTTCCGTGGGTTCGGGCTCAAACGGGGCCGGCCGCGCGGCCTCGTCCCCGGGAGACCCTGAGGCGTCAGGCGACCTGCGCGAGCGGCGCCCCCCAATCGACGATGGCCCAGCCGCAGCGCGCGGCATGGCGCTTGAGGCGCGGGTCGGGGTTGACGGCGACGGCGGTACCGACGGCCTCCATCACCGGCAAGTCGCTGTAGCTGTCGGTGTAGAAGATGGCGGCCTCGAGGCTGCCCCCGGCGCGGTCAGCCTCGAGGCGGGCGTGCGCGAGCTTGCCCTCGCCGAAGCACACGCGACCGTCGACGCGCCCGGTATGGAGCCCGTCGGGCCCCACCTCGAGCACGTTGCAGAGCACCGCGTCGAAGCCGAGCTCGGCGGCGGCGAGCTGGCTCAGGTAGTTCGACGATGACGTCAGCATGACGAGGCGGTCGCCCGCGGCCCGGTGCCGCGCGACTTGCGTAAGGGCCCCGGGGCGGAAGGCGTGCCGCACCTCGGTCTCGTAGAAGCGCGCGGTGCGCTGCTCGAGGTTCTGCGCCGGCGTGCCGCGCAGGTGGGTGACGGCCTCGGCCACCACGGCCTCGCCCGACGCGAAGCCGAGCTGGTAGCGCGCCAGCCACCACATCGCCCGTACCGCCTGGCGCTTCGAGATGTGCCCGAGCGCCACCTCACGGCGCACCCAGAGCGTGGCGGAGTTCACCGCGAGGAGCGTGCGATCGAGATCGAAGAAGGCGAGGCGCATCAGGGCGGCGGCAGAGACGATCGCAAAGCGCCGCGCCGAAGGCCAGCCACAAGGCCCGCGCCGCCTGGCGCGACGGCCATGGCAGCGGGCTCAGCCTCGCACGAGCTCGAGCTCGAGAGCCCCGGCCAGCTTGAGCGAGAGGAGCGCGCCGGTGATCTGCTCGGCCTCGTCGCGCGTCAGCAGGTTGCGAAACCCCTCGCCGTCGGCGACCTCGGCCTCGAGCACCGCGCCCCGCGACAGCCAGCGCATCGTCAGCCCGGGCAGCGCGAGGAACAGCATGCCCTTCACGGGCCAGAACGTCGCCCGCGGCCCGAGCTCGGCCATCAGCTCGGCCGGCCTCGGGCGCGGACGGGTCACCCCCTCGTCCGGGTAGAGCGTGGGCGGGGCCAGCAGGGCGTCGTCCGTCGAGTCGTCGAAGAGGAAGCCGTAGCGCGTCGGCGCGCGCCCGCTCATCGCCTGGAGCAGCAGCACGGCCTCGTCGGGCGACGGCCGACGAAGGTGAAGGATGCGGCGCTCGTTGGGAAGAATGCGCACCATCAACCCGGCGCGCGGCGGGGCCAACGCGGCCTGCGCGCGCACCCGGCGCACCACCTCGGCCGTCACCTCGGCGAGCGCCGCCGCGAAGCCCGCCTCGGCCTCGCACGCCCGCCCCTCGAGCGCGGCCCTCGACACCTCCCAGCTCCGGTGCGCGTCCTCGGCCAGGCGCTCGAGCTCGGAGGTCTTCACGAGCGCGGCGCTCCCCGGAGCGTTCGGTGGCGCCGCCGCGGCCTTCACCGCGCCCAGCAGCAGCGCCCCCTGCTCCTCGAGGCGCGCGCGCTCGGCGCCCAGGGCCGACCGCGCCACCGCCCGCTCCTCGCGCAGCGCGTCCCAGGCCTCGTAGGCGGCCTCGATGGTCTCGGGCCGCATCGCCAACGCCGCGGCGGCCGAGGGCAGAGGCGCGAGCACCGGCGGCTCGATGAGCGGGCCGGCGCGGGGCGCGACGGGGAGCGGGTCGAGCGGCGTGTCTCGCGGAGGGCGTGGGCCCGGCGCCCCGGCCTTCGGCGCCCGTGCGCCGCTCTCCTTCCGCGGCCTCGAGGCCGAGCGCCTGGCGGCTGACATCAGACCGTCTTCGGCGCGGCCGCGTGCTGCCCGTTCGACGCGCCGGCCGCCTGGCCTCTGCCCAGCTTCGCCTTCACCTCGTCCCTCAGCTGCCGGCCCGGCCTTGGCGCCAGCAGGAGCCCGACCCCGACGCCCACCAGCACGCCGGCCCCGAAGAGCGCGAGCGCCGGCACCAGCTTGTCCGAGGTGCTGCGCCGCTCCTCGAGGCCGATGAGGTCGAGCACGTCGTCCTTGTCGACGTCGCCGAGCTTCCTGAGCGTCTTCAACACGGTGCCAGCAGTGCTCATGTGTCCTCCCGCGGGTTCGCTGCGTCCTTCAGCAGGCCGTCCACGGCCGACTCGGCCACGTCGAGCAGCCGGTCTCTGACCGCCGGGACCGAGGCGAGCTTCACGCCGAGGCGCAAAAGGCGCAGCGTCGTCGGCGTGAAGAGACCGCCCCCGAGCACGTACCCGACGCCCAGCGCGGCGGCGACCATGCCGTACGGCGCCGCCTCGACCTTCGGCGTCAGCCCGGCCGCGTCGGCCAGCCCGTTGAGCGTCGAGTTCGCCGTGTCGAGCGCCTGCTGCACCTGCTCCACCACCGGCGGCAGCACGCCGTCGTCGCCTCCGCCCGGCAACGCTGACTTCGGGTCCACGCCCTCGCTCATCGGCGCGCCGCCCACCGGCCGACGAGGAAGCCCACCGCCGCCGCGCCCAGCAGCACCGTGCCCGGGTTCTTCCGGATGAACGTCTTCACCCGCTCGTTCGCGTCGGAGAGGCGCTCCATCGCGTCTTCGAGCTGGGGCGCGTACTTCTCCTGCAACGCCTTCAGCTCCTCGGGGGGCTCCGGCATCGCCGGCGCCTTCGCTTCGGTCTCGTTCGGCATCGTGACGTCTCCTTCACTTCGCTATCGGCGGCCCCACCACCGGCCGAGCAGGTAGCCGGCGACGAAGACGCCCCCGACGGCCAGCACCGGGTGTCGCCGCACCACCTCTCGCCACCTCCCGACCGCCCCCAGCTCACCCTCGAGCGTCACCAGCCTCGCCTTCACCTTCTCACGCGCCGCGTGCAGCTCGGCCTTCACCTCGGCCGGCGTCTGCGCGCGCCTCGCCGGCGCACCGTCAGGGGCCTTCACCAGGGCCGACCCGGCGCTCACGCGTCGCCCTCGCTCCGCTGCACGACGAGCGACGAGCTCTGCTCGAGCTCGGTCAGCGTCTCGTGCATCACCCGCTTCTCGTCGAGCTGCCGCGCGGCCACCGCGATGCCAGCCACCCCGCCAGCGAGGTTCACCAGGCCGACGAGCGCGAAGGCCAGGTCCGCCGACATCACCCGGCGCAGCACCAACGCCAGGGCCACGCAGAGGAAGCCGTAGCCGACCAGCACGAGCGGCGCGAGCGCAGCGATGAGGCCCACCCTCACCCCGATGAAGCGCGCGTCCTGGGCGAGCTCGACGCGCGCCAGCCGAATGTGGTGCGCCGTCAGCTCGCTGAAGCCGTCCACCACGTCACGGAGCTGGGAGCCGAGCGCCATGCAAGCCAACACCATACCCCCGGCCGAGACGTGGCGGGGGCTCTTTCGGGGCGCTCCACGCGCCCACACGCTCGCGGCGAATGCACGGCCCCTGCGGTTGTCGTAGAAGCCGCGCCCATGACGACGACCCTCTTGCTCGCGTTCGTGCTGTCGGCGCCAACGCCGACCGCCTTCCTCCCGAAGAACCGGCCTTACGACGTGCAGTCGTACCGCCTCGAGGTCGCGCTCGCCGAGGACGGGAGCTTCAAGAACAAGCTCATCGCGAAGGTGAAGACGACACGGGCCACCGGCGAGCTCGAGTTCGACGCGTACGATCTGACGGTCGAGTTCGCCCTCGTCGGCGGCAAGCCGGCCACCCCCTCGCCGAAGTACGACCCCACCACGCGCACCGGCACGCTGACGCTCAAGACGCCGGGCCTCGCCGCGAACAAAGAGGTCACCGTCGAGATCGCCTACACTGGGAAGGCGGGCCTGCAGCACGAGGGCTTCTTCCAGGTGCAGGACCCCGAGGACCCGAAGCTGCTGCCCTCCTACTTCACGCACTTCCAGCCGCACTTCGCGCAGCGCTTCTTCCCGAACAACGACCAGCCGTCCGACAAGGCGACCTTCGAGCTCTCGGCCGTCGTCGACAGCCGCTACACGGTGCTCTCCAACGGCACCCGGACGAAGGACGAGGCCTTCCAGGACGGCGGCAAGAACCTGCGCCGCGTCGAGTGGAAGCTCGACAAGCCGCACTCGACGTTCCTCACCGCGCTGGCCATCGGCCAGTTCGAGGCGGTGTCAGTGAACGAAGACCTGCCCTCGACGATGTGGGTCGCCCCGGGCCGCAAGGACCGCGCCTGGGTCGTGGCCAACGAGTTGAAGAGCCTGTGGAACTTCCAGGTCGGCTACACCGGCACGCGCTACGGCTGGCCGAAGCTCGACATCGTCGCGCTGCCCCGCTTCTTCTGGAGCGGCATGGAGAACACCTCGCTCATCTTCCTGCGCGAGTCGAAGGTGAACGTCGAGGTGAAGAACGATCAGCTCGCCCGCCCGATGGTGATGAAGCTGCTGGCGAACGAGATGGCGCACCAGTGGTTCGGCAACCTCGTCACCAGCCGCTGGTGGGACGACGTGTGGCTCGACGAGGGCCTCACCACCTACCTCGGCGAGGCGACCTTCGACGACGCCAACGGCAACGAGCAGGTCGAGATCGAGCGCACCGTCGCCATCGTCGAAGACTACTTCCGTCAGGACGAGGGGCCCCGAGCCCACCCGCTGGTGACGAAGGGTGCCACCGCCGCCGAGTCGTCCGATGCCATCACCAACCGCAAGGGCGCCGCCGTCGCGCGCATGCTCGAGCGCTGGCTGGGCCAGAAGGAGTTCAAGGCGGGGCTGAAGGCCTACCTCGAGAAGTACGCCTACCAGAGCGCCACCACCGACGACTTCTTCAAGGCGGTGCTCGAGGCGAACAAGAAGGACAAGGACAAGGACCTGAAGGCCTTCAAGGACTCATGGGTGAACAAGAAGGGCTACCCCATCATCTCACCCGAGTTCAGCTTCGGCGGCTCGCAGGTCACCGTCACGATTCGCCAGCAGCCCTCGAACGCCAGCGAGAAGGGCCCCTTCGTCTTCAAGCTTCCCATCGTCGTGCACCGGGAGAACGAGCCCTCGTACACCGTGAAGCAGACCATTCTCGTCGACAAGCCCGAGGTGAAGGTCAGCTTCGACGTGCCCGCCGCTCCCCAGTGGATCAACTGGAACGAGGACTTCGGCGCGCTGGTGAAGGTGAACAAGGTCGCCGTCTCCGAGGAGCAGTGGGTGGATGCCGCGCGGAGCGACCCGGACCCGACGTGGCGTCTCATCGCCGCCTGGAACCTGCTCGGTGAGCTCGGCAACCCCAACATGGAGACCGAGGCCCGCCCGACCGACTCGGCGCTCAACGCGGTGCTCGACGTGCTCGCGAAGGACCCCTCACCCTACGTTCGCGAGGGCGTCCTCCAGCGCCTCACCGAATCGCGCTTCAAGCGCCTCCCGAAGGACTTCGCCGCCATCGGCCTCAAGCTGGCGAAGAAGCCAGAGGGGCTCAACGAGGACCCACTCGGCTACATCCGCGTGCGCGGGGCCGCGCTCGAGCTGCTCGGCAAGACGGACGCGCCCGAGGGCCACGCCTACCTGCTCGAGCAGCTCTCGAAGCGCGAGATCGACATCAACTACCTGGGCGCCTTCGCGGGCGGCGCGGCCCGCGTCAACACCCCGGCGGCGCTCGCCACGCTCAAGAGCGCGATCTTCACCCAGCAGAGCCGCGGCTACCCCTTCTTCCGTCGCACCGCCGAGGCCCTCGGCTCGATGGAGGGCCCCGAGGTGCTGGCCTCGATCAAGGAGCTGTTGACGAAGAACGCGAACAACCCCGAGCTCGCCCGGCAGCTCTTCAACCGCCTCGCGGACAACAAGACGCTCCGCGACAACCCCGACTTTCCCCCGATGGTGGCCGCGCTCGTGCTCGACGACGCCTTCGGCGGAGACGACATTCGCGAGCTGATGCTGGCCTCGCTCGACGACGTCAAGACGCCCGTGGCGAAAGACGCGCTGAACGACATCGTCTCGAAGGCGAAGAGCGAGCAGGTCAAGACGAGCGCCCGCAAGGTGCTCGAGGCGAACTTCCCGGCGCCGCCGCCCGCGCCAACCGCGAAGGACGCTGGCAAGCCGCGCAAGAAGTGATGCCGCAGGGTGGGTTCGCC
>JADCJJ010000316.1 GCA_020247085.1 Myxococcaceae bacterium
CACCATGGTGCACCACCTCGGCACCATCGACCTGCTCAAGGGCAAGATCCTCGCCAACCTCTTCTACGAGCCGTCGACGCGCACGCAGTCGTCGTTCATGGCCGCGATGCAGCGCCTGGGGGGCAGCGTCATTCCCATCAGCGAGGTGCGCTACTCGTCGGTGTCGAAGGGCGAGTCGCTGCCCGACACCGTGCGCACGCTCGAGTGCTACGCCGACGTCATCGTGCTGCGCCACCCCGAGCTGGGCGCGGCGGCCCAGGCCGCGGCGGCGGCGCGCAAGCCCGTCATCAACGCCGGCGACGGCCCGGGCGAGCACCCGACACAGGCGCTGCTCGACCTCTTCACCATCCTCGAGGAGCTCGGGCGGCTCGACGGCCTCACCGTCACCATGCTGGGCGACCTCAAGTTCGGCCGCACCGTGCACTCGCTGTCGCGGCTCCTGTCGCTCTTCGACGTCACGCTGCACTTCGTCTCGCCGGAGCCGCTGGCGATGCCCGAGAAGGTGACCACCGAGCTCTCGCGCCGCGCGGTGCGCTTCCACGAGCACCGCCGCCTCGACGACGTGCTCCCGCAGAGCGACGTGCTGTACGTCACGCGCGTGCAGAAGGAGCGCTTCGACGACCTCGCGCTCTACGAGTCGCTCAAGCACGCCTTCATCGTCACACCCGAGACGATGCGCGCGGCGAAGCCGAAGATGGCGCTCATGCACCCGCTCCCGCGCGTCGGTGAGATCTCGCCCGACGTCGACGCCGACCCGCGCGCCGCCTACTTCCGGCAGATGGAGTACGGGCTCTTCGTGCGCATGGCCCTGCTGGCGATGGTGCTCGGGAAGGCCTGAGCGCCGCGGCGCTCGAGAACGGGCGTCGGGCGAACCACCCGCGTGGTACCATCGAGCGGCCGATGTCCACCGTCATCGCGGGGCGCTACCACCTGCTCAAGAAGCTCGCGTCGGGCGGCATGGCCGAGGTGTTCCTCGCCCGGCAGCAGGGCCTCAAGGGCTTCGAGAAGCTGGTGTGCCTCAAGCGCATCCTGCCAGGGCACGCTGACGACGCCGACTTCGTGCGCATGTTCATCGACGAGGCGCGCGTCGCGGCCGACCTGCGGCACCCGAACCTCGTCAGCGTCTTCGACGCCGGAGAGAGCGACGGCACGTACTTCATCGCCATGGAGTACCTCGAGGGTCACGACGTGGCTGCCCTCATCCGCCAGTCGAACGCGCGCAAGGCCGAGGTGCCCGTCGCCGTGGCGCTGCAGGTGGTGGCCGACGCGGCGCGCGGCCTGCACGCCGCCCACGTCAAGACCGACCTCTCGGGGCGGCCGCTGCAAATCGTCCACCGGGACATCTCGCCGCAGAACCTCCTCGTCACCCAGCACGGCCTGACCAAGGTGCTCGACTTCGGCGTGGCCCGATCGGCCTACCGCAGCTCGAAGACCGAGGTGGGCGTGGTGAAGGGCAAGCTCGGCTACGTGTCGCCGGAGCAGCTCGAGGGCGTCGACCTCGACGGGCGCTCCGACCTCTACGCGCTCGGCATCGTGCTGTGGGAGGTGCTCACGCTCGAGCGGCTCTTCGCGAGGGCCTCCGACGCGGCGGTGCTGCGGGCCATCATCGAGGGACGGGTGCCGCCGCCGTCATCGAAGCGGCGCGGGCTGCCGAGGGAGCTCGACGCGCTGGTGCTCAAGGCCGTCGCCCTCGACCGCGACAAGCGCTTCCCGACCTGCGAGGCCTTCGCGACAGCCCTCGAGGACTACCTCGTCGAGCTCAAGACGCCGGCCTCGCCGACGCGCCTCACCCGGTGGATGTCGACGCTCTTCGACCCGGGCACGCCCACGCCGGTGAACGACCAGCGGCCCGACGACAGGACGCGCACCCGCAAGACGAAGACCGCGCAGCGCAGGCAGGCGCCGCTCGATGGCGCCGCCGACTTCCTCGGAGCGGTCGAGGCCTTCGTGCAGCAGCGGCGCCGTAGCACCAACCTGGTGCCCACGACGGCGCCGCTTATCGGCCGGCGGAGCGAGCTCGAGGCCCTCAGCGCCGCCTTCGACGAGGGCGCGCGCCTGGTCAGCCTCGTCGGCTTCGGCGGCATGGGCAAGACGCGCCTCGCGTCGGCCTGGGCGGCGACGCAGCTGCAGGCCTACGAAGACAGCGGGGGCGTGTGGTTCGCCGACCTCTCCGAGGTGCGCTCCATCGACCAGCTGGTGAAGGCCACCGCCGCGGCCATCGGCGCGCAGCCGCCGGTCAACGCGTCGCGCGACGCCGCGGTGACGCACCTGGCCCGCCAGCTCAAGGCCCTCGGCCCCGCCCTGCTGGTGCTCGACAACTTCGAGCAGCTGGTGCCGCACGCCGACCAGACGGTCGGCACCTGGCTGTCGCTGGCACCGCAGCTGCGCGTGCTCGTCACCAGCCGCGAGGCGCTGGGCCTTCGCGGCGAGGTGGTGCAGGCGCTCGACCCGCTGCCCTGCGGCGGCACCGAGGCGCCGGCGGTGCAGCTCTTCCGCGCGCGGGCCGAGCAGGTGCGGCCGAAGGCGCTGACGAAGGCCGAGCTCGAGGACGTGGCGGTCATCTGCGAGCGCCTGGGCGGCCACCCGCTCGCGGTCGAGCTGGCGGCCTCGCGGCTGCGCGAGTTCAGCGTGCGCGAGGTGCGCGAGCGCCTGCGGGAGCGCTTCGAGGTGCTCGGGGGCAAGGGGCCGACCCCCTCGCACCGGCACGCGACGCTGTGGAACGCCATCGACTGGTCGTGGCAGCTCCTCAAGCCCGCCGAGCGGCAGGCGCTGGCGCAGCTGTCGGTCTTCCGCGGCGGCTTCAGCCTCGAGGCGGCGACGGCCGTCATCGACGTCGAGGGGCTGTCGGGGGCGAAGCCGAACGTCGACCTGGTGCGCGCCCTGCACCGCAAGTCGCTGCTGCACTGGGCGGTCACCCGGGCGCTCCCGCGGGAGCTGCGCCTGGGCATGCTCGAGTCGATTCACGAGTTCGCCGCCGAGCAGCTCGAGCTGACCGGTGACGCTGCGGCCGCGCGCAGCCGTCACGCCCGCTACTTCAACGACGTGGGGCGGCGCTGGGCCGCCGCGGTGTCGAACGGCACCTCGCTCGACGCGCTGACGCACCTCGAGGTCGAGCGCGAGAACCTGTCTGAGGTGTTCGACCGCGCGCTCGCCTCGATGCCAGCCACCGTCAGCTCGTCCACCACGGCGCTCGAGGCCCTCGAGGCCCTCGAGCCGATGTTCCTGCGCAAGGGCCCCTTCACCGCCCACCTGGCGCTGCTCGACGACGCCCTCGCGCAGGCGCGGGCCGTGGGGGTACGCCCGGTGACCGTCGCGCGCGCCATGCAGCAGCGGGGCAACCTGCTGCGCACCCTCGGGCGCCCCTCGCAGGCCGTCGAGGAGCTGTCGCGGGCGCTGACGGTGGTCGAGTCGGCCGGCGCCCCGGCCCTCGAGGGCCGCATTCGCCGCGACCTCGCCGTGGCGCGCTTCGTCTCGGGCGACGTCGAGTCGGCGCGGGACTGGCTGGTGAGCGCGCTGACCTTCGCGCGCGCGTCGAACGACGAGGCGCTGGTGGTGCAGGCGCTGTCGTCACTGGCCATCATTCAGGTGGCGATGGGCAACGTCGACGAGGCCTCCATCTGCTGCGACGAGGGCCTGCCGCTGGCGCGCCGGCGGGGCGACCCGACGAACGAGGCGCGCCTGCTCGGCAGCCTCGGCACCGTCTACCAGGAGCAGGAGAAGCTCGAGCTGGCGCAGGCCTTCTTCCACGAGGCCATCGGGCGCGCCCGCGCCGTGCGCGACGTTCGCCTCGAGGGCTACTTCACCGGGAAACACGCGGGCGTGATGGTGGCCCGCGGCGAGCTCGACGCGGCGCGGGCGCCGCTCGACGAGGCCATCACCCAGCTCGCCGAAGTGGGCGACCTGCGGCACGAGGGCCTCTTCCTCGGCTACCTCGCCACGCTCCAGGCGCTGCGGGGCCACCTCTCGCAGGCCCGGGTGACGCTGTCGGCGGCGCAGGTGCGGCTCGAGTCGGTGAAGGACCCGCTGTCGCTCACCGCGCTCGAGCTCAGGCGCACGCACGTCGACGTGCTGGCGAAGGACGCGGGCGAAGCGGCGGCGCGGGCGCTGCTCGCCGACGTGCGGGCGGCGAAGGGGAGCCGGCGGGCGCGCGCCGGGCTGAGCGAAGAGGTGCGCATCGCCGCCCGGGCGCTCGAGGCGGCGCTCGAGGCCTGACGCGGGCGCCCGGCGGAGGCGCGCCACCCTGGCCGGTGCGACGCGGGGCGCCGGGAGGCGGACAGCGGGCGTCGGCCGGCCCCTCCGGGGCAGCCGCCCTGAGGCGGGCGGCGCCGCGTCGACACCGGCGCTCCGCATGCGCCAGACTGGCGGCGCCCCTCGACGCGACGCCGTCGATGCGCCGCCCCACGCCTCATGCTCTGCCTCGCCGTCAGCCTCGCCTTCGCCCAGGCGCCCGCCATCGAGGTCGAGCGGGCGGCGGCCCTCATGGGCCTCGAGGCCGCCCGCTGTCCTTCCGGGAGCGACGCCGAGCGCGTGCGGTGCCTGCTCGCCCTTCACCTCGGCGACGACGCCGCGGCGCGGGCGCTGGCGACGGCGCTCTACGAGCGGGCCGGCCACGTCGTCGGCGTCCTGCCCGAGGAGGACTTCGATGGTGGCTACCGCGGCGTCATTCACCTCGTGCCGCAGCGCCCCGTCGGGAAGGAGCGCCGTCATCTCGAGTTCGCCGCCGGCGCGCTGGACGACCTCGACGCCTTCCTCGTCGACACCGAGGCGAAGGCTGGGGCCGCGCTGAGGTACCGGTGGCGGGCGCTCGAGCTGCGCTTCTTCAGGTCGGTCAAGCGACGCACCCCCGCGGCCTTCGCCAGCCGGTGGTCCATCTCGTACAACGTCAACGGTACGCTGAACGGCTCGCGACCGGTGGTGCGCCACCTGCTCTTCCACGAGGTGTTCCACCTCAACGATGACGGCTGGTCGCAGGTGGCCCTCTCGGAAGACTACGAGGCCCTCGTCGCCCGCTGCGGCACCGCCATCGCCTGCCTGACGCGCTACGTACCGGAGCCGCTCGTCGTGAAGGGCGGCACGTACTACTCGTTCATGCCCGGCAACGGGGTGCGCGAGTACGCGGCCGACCTGGCGGTGCGCTACTTCCGGGAGCAGCGCGAGGTGATGCTGGGGCGCTCGGTGAAGACCCCCTTCAAGTGCCAGGCGCCCGAGAACGCGCGGGCCTGGGCGAAGCTCGTCGAGCGCTTCTTCGGGGGCGTCGACCGCGTGCCCTCATGCCCACGCGCGCCGGCGCCGTGAGCCGCGCGCCACCACCGGGGCCGACGGCGGCCCCCGTCACCGGGGGGGCGCCGCGTGGGGGGCCACGGCGCTGACGTCGACGACGGCGCGGAAGAGCACCTCGAGCCCGCGCGTGACGTTGGCCTTCGAGACGCGCTCGTCCCTCCCGTGCATGGTGCCGAGTTCGGCCTGCGTCACCTCGAAGGGCACCATGCCGTAGGCGCGGGTGCCCCGGGGGCGGGCGAGGAGCGAGTCGGTGTAGCCCGGCGACAGCACCGGGCCGGCGACGGCGTCGCCGCGGCCCCGCACCACCTGGCGCGCGAGGGCGTCGAAGAAGGGGTCGCGCCACGTCGACTCGTTGGCGGCGTCGGCGTTGAGCACGGTGAACTCGATGCCGTCGATGTGCTGCACCAGGCTCTTCAGCTCGGCGAGCACCTGCTCGGGCGTGGTGCCCGGGAGCAGCCGGCAGTCGATGACCGCCGACACCCGCGAGGGGATGACGTTCGGCGCGCTGCCCCGCCCGGCGAAGCCCGTCACCTGGCAGGTGTTGGTGATGCCGGCGCGGGTGGGCGGCTTCGCCATCAGCCGGTCGGTCACGAACCAGTCAACCAGGAGCGGCCGCTGCAGGATGAAGCCCGTCGCGCCGCCCTTCTGCACCCCGATGCGCCGCAGCAGCTCGTACAGCGCGGCGTGAAGCTGGGGCTTCGGCGCGCGCGTCGACAGCGCCTTCACCGCCTCGACGAGGCGGGTGGGCGCGCGCGTTGGCACGGGCGTCGAGCCGTGGCCGGCCTCGCCGGTGGCGGTCATCTCGAGCCACAGGGCGCCCTTCTCGGCCACCGACACCGCGAAGACCGTCTGGCCGGCGAAGAGCAGGTCCTTCACGCCGAGGCCGCCCTCGTTGACGAGCTGGCCACAGTCGAGGCGCGCCCAGTGGTGCTCGACGAGGTGCTTCATGCCGAGGTTGTCGACCTCTTCGTCGCCGACGGCGAGCAGCACCACGTCGCGGGTGAGCGGCACGGCCGCGCGCTTGAGCCACACCAGCGTCATCAGCTCGAGCACGCCCATGCCCTTCATGTCGAGCGCGCCGCGCCCCCAGATGACGCCGTCTTCGTCGATGGCGCCCGAGAGCGGCCC
>JADCJJ010000317.1 GCA_020247085.1 Myxococcaceae bacterium
AGGAGCGTCTGCTCCGCATCGCCAGCGTCGTCGCCCGGTCTCGCAACCAGCGGCGCGAGCGTGCGAAACTCAAGCGGGAACGGGGACTTGGACATGCTCCCTAAACCGATCGCGCATGCAGCTTCAGCGGACGCTTCAGGAGGCGATTGTTCTCGGCAAGGTGCGAGAGGCGCTTCCCGAGTCGCTCTCCGAGGAGGCCGACGCCGAGGTGCGCCAGACGGTGCGCGCGCTGGTGTCCGGCGACTTCAGCGACGAGGAGAACCTCAAGTTGGCCAAGCACGTCCACAAGCACTAGGACGCCCTGCTGTCCCTCCTCGCCGACGCGAGGATTCCACCCACCAACAACCGGGCGGAAGGCGAACTTCGTGGGGCCGTCGTCCTGCGGAAGATTGGCGGCTGCCATCGCTCCGAGGCGCACGCGCGCGCTCACTCCGTCCTCGCTTCCTACGCCCAGACGGCCTGGCGACGCGGTCACCGCCTCGACACTCACGTCACTCGGTGGCTGCCCCTTCACGCCACCGCAGACCCGCCGAACGTCAGCTCCCGAACCGAGGCTCTCACGCGCTGGCCTGCGCCGGGGCACCCGTACGCCCGGCGATGAGCGCTCTCCATGTACTCTCGAACTCGCTCCGTCCAGGTTGCCCGGTTTGGCATCCGCGCAAAGTGGCGCCGCGGCGGTCAATCAGGCCGACGGTGCTCGTCGAACGAATACCGATCAACGGCAGGAGACGCTTCCTAAGTAGTTCTGGCAAGTCGTTCCAGAACAGCACGGCCGGCCCGCGCCGCACGAAAAACCATGCAAGACGCAGCACACTCCACCTGAACAGCCGATATCATTCGCGCCTGCACACTCATTACTGTTGGCGCAGCTCGCGCCGAGCGGCTTCTCACAACGCCCACTCGTACAGGGTAATCCGCGGCAGCAATCACTTGCAGTGTTGCACGTTCCGCCGGTGTCGACGCAGCATCGACCGGCGTTGCAGGTGGTGCTGCTCCCAGAACAGCAATCACTCGAATTCTGACAGGTCCCGCCCAGCGGGAAACAACACCGGCCGCTCGTGCAGGGTCTCGCGCCGCAGCACTCCGCTGACGCGTTGCACGCGGCCCGCGCCGCCAAGCACATGGCTGCGCCGCCGCCAGCGCCCCCAGCCCCTCCTCCAGCAGTCCCACCCGCGGTGGACCCACCCCCGCCGCCCCCTCCGATGACACAGCTGGCCTGCACGCACGACGTGCCGAGTCCGCAGGCCGTACACGCCGCGCCATTTCGACCGCAAGCGGAACTGTCTCCAGTCCCGGGCTGGCAGAGGCCCGTCGGGTCGCAGCAGCCCGCACAGCTCGCGGGTGAACACAAGCGGGGTTGACCGCAGGCACTCGAAAGGGCCGCGACGGCGATGACGGTAAGCATGGAGCGCATGACGCCGCGTGTAGCGCCAAGCCTGTTCCAGTTCACCAGGAAGAGGAACTACAACGCTGCAAACCGGGGGTACGGATCAAGAGGTGGAGGCGAGGCTGGGCCGCTGGATGGCTGTCCCTTCACGCCACCACAGACCCGCCGAACGTCAGCTCCTGAATCGAGGCTCTCACGCGCTGGCCCGCGCCGGGGCACCCGTACGCCCGGCGATGAGCGCCATCCATGTACCTCCGACCTGGGCCTCGACTCCTCGGGTGGCCGCTTCCGCTGGCTCGGCTGGGCGGTGGGCGAGTTCGGCGACAAGCTGCGCTACGTCTCCGAGGGCCGCGAGGTGGAGTACCAGCTCATCACCGCGTCCGGTCGCGATGCGCGGCGGCTGCCGCTCGATGGCGCCTCCAGCGTGCCCCGCTGGACGCAGGTCGGGGCACGCGCTGAGCGCCCGTCACGCCTTCGGCTTCTCGTCGGGGTGGGCGATCATGTCGATGACGTCGGTGCTCTCGAGCATGCGCACGTCTTCTTCGCCCTGCGCGACGTCCACGCCGGAGGTGTCGGTGTACGAAAACCAGCGCCTCGAAACCTCGGCCACCACGCGCCCGCCGCGGCGGAAGGTGTACTCGTGCTCGAGGAGGCTGCCGGACGCCTCGAGGTCGTCGGGCCCCGGCACGTCGTCGGTGAAGCCCAGGCGGGAGACGTTGATGAAGTCCTTCTTCACGACCGCCGCCACCTTGCCGTCGCGCACGATCTCGTACGACGGCGTCAGCGCCACCAGCTTCTCGCGAATGAGGGCGACCTCGCGCTTTTGCGCGTCGAGGAAGGCGGGCTTCTCGCGCAGCAACGTGAAGGCCTTGCCGTCGACGGAGAACCGCTCGGCGCCCTGATCGTCCTTGATGACGAAGTCGTCGCCCAGGCAGAACAGCCTCTGCTTCGCGAGGGAGCGCATGCGCGGGCACGCGAGCGCACGCTCACCGCCCAGGTGAGTCGCTCTCCGTCGCCGCCGCGACCGGCATGAAGAACCGCGCCCGCCCCAACTCGACATATGCTGTCCGCGATACCCTCCCTCTGCGACGGAGCGCGCCGCGCACCGTCTGGTACGACCCGCTGCGCGCGCCACCGACGCAGCTCGACGTTGCCGGGGCCTGGCTCGTGCGCGCGGCCAGCTTCACCGAGGGCGTCGAGGCCTTCGCGCTGCGCTCCGGTCCCGCGGTGCTCCCGGACGCCGAGCGCTGGCTGCTGCGCGAGCACGCTGCGCTGCGCCCCGCGCCCCGCCGCCTGCCCTCGTGGGCTGACGCCGTTCGGGAGCCGCCGTGGGCAGTGTCGGTGGCGCTCGACGTCAGAACGGCCCTCGTCGCGCTGCTGGTGCTCGGCCCGGCGTACCTGGCGCTGCCGGTGCTGGTGCTGGCGGCCTTCTCGGCGGCCGTGGGACCCGGCGTCGCGGCGGTGGCGGGCGCGACGTTCGCGTGCGGTGCCGGCGGCGCAGTGCTCTCGCTGCTGCCCATCGCCTGGCCCAACGGCGCGCGCATGCGCTGGCGCGTTCGGGCGCTCCGCTTGGTCGTGCCGCAGCTGGTGATGCCCGGCGTCTGGGTCTTGAGGGGGTCGCGACGCGCCTGGTGATGCTGTGCCTGCTGTTCGGTTCGAGCGCCAGGGCCGACGTGGCGCTGCCCGAGCTGCCGTCGGTCTCCTGCGCGGGGAAGCGGGCCGGTGACGCGTGCGCGACGTCGGGCCGCTGCGAGGCGCGCACCGTGCGCCGCCCGGACTTCTCGACGTCACCGCCGACGTGGGGCGTCGTCGAGGTGCTCGTCTGCGTCGAGCCGCCGGCGTCGAGGCTTCGGGCGCTCGTCCCGGGCTCGGGAGCGATGACTGGTGCGGCGCCGAGGGCGCAGCGGTCGTCTCCGAGTGTGACTCGGCCTTCGCGGCCCGCGCGGAAGGAGCGTCGACCGCCGGTTGCGCCGCTGGAGCACCCGTCACGTCTCGAATCGGCGCGACCTCGACGCGTTCATGCACGCTCACTTCGTCTTCGCCGAGCGACCCAGGCAGCGATCAGCCCAGCACCAGGAGGAACAGCATGCACGCGGCGACGGCGGCGAGGCGGAGCTTCTTTTCCATGAGCGCAACCCCTGCGGTGAGCCAGGGACCTGCAGCCGGCAACACGAGCGGCGCAATGGCGAGGCGCCACGAGTCACGCTCCCCGCCCGGCCCCGCGCCGAGCGCAACGCGGAGCCGATCGAGCGCCTCCTTGAGCCGCCAGCGCACCGTCCCCCCGGGCACGTTCGGCCGCTCGGCGATCTCCACCGACGAGCGACCCTCGAAGAAGCGCATGAGGACCGTCTCTCGGAGCGGCTCGTCGAGCTCGAGCACCTGCTGTAAGAGCAGTTGCTGCACCTGGACCTGGCCGACGAGCGCTTCGGGGCCGGGCTCCTCGTGAGCTACCGGCGCGGAGACCTCGTGCGCAGCGCGCGTCGTCTCGTCACGGAAGCGCTTGCGGGCCGCGTTCACCAGCACCCGGGCGAGCCAAGGCCGCGCGGGCCTCTTCGGTTCCGGCGGCGACCGAAGGGCCGACAGCCACAGCTCCTGCACGGCGTCATCGGCGTCGTCCCGCACCAGTAGGCGACGCGGTCTCTCTCAGCCGCCTATGCGGGGCTCTGCATCACCCACACGAAGTCCAGGAGAGCCAAAAACAAAACTGGGCTCGTGGGCGTGGGTCGAGGCCGCGAACGGGCGTCAGGGGAAGCAGGACGCGGCGCAGTCGATGCTGGGGTACGGCACCCGGAAGGTGCACGGTCCGTTGCTCAGGGGGCGGCTCACGAAGACCGAGGTGATGATGCAGTTCGCGCAGTCGGCCGAGTGGCCCGCGGCCATCGCCTGGCACGCGTCGCTGCACTTCGCGGTCACCTCCGCGCCGCAGCCTTCGACGGTGCACGCGCGATGGCAGGCGGCAGCTGACGCGCCCGGCCCGTTCGCATTGGCCAGCGTCGTCACCCCGGGCGTGGCGCACAATGCGGTGCACGTTGCCTTGGAGGTCGAGCCGGTCGCAGACGTGCAATTGATCGGATTGGTCGGCGGCGACAAGGCGATCAGCCCGGAGTGATCGACCACGCACTGCCCGCACGCTGGCGAGAGGTTGCGGGCGGCCGCCGCGCACTCGGACACGCACTGCGAGGCCTCCGAGGCGCAGGAGTTCGGCGGCGGCTCACAGGCGATTCGGCACTTCCACTCGACGAGGTCGACGGAGCAGCCGGCGACCCAGAGGCCGACGACGGCGCACAGCAGACGGATCGTGTGGGGGCTCGTCACTTCCTCCGGTTCGTCTTCCTGGTCTCTTGTTCTCTTCATGCAAGTTGAAGTTGAGGAAGAACAAAGCGGCAAACTGGGGAGCGGGTCAAGAAGGCGGAGGCGAAGCTGCGTCGCCGGGAGGCCTGCCGTCGGCCGAGGGGCGCTGGGTTTCGAGTGGCTGGAGGGCCTGGTTTCCGGCCTCGTGGCACACGTCCAGCGCGGTGGCGGAGCGAGGGTGTCCTCTGCGACGTCCAGCACCAGTTGCGGCGGCGCCGTCTCTGGCGGGAGCAGCCGGCCGGGGAGGGTGTGGCCCCACTCCGCCAACCGCGCCTCCGCCTGCTGGTGGTCGAGGTGCGGCCGCCGCACCGTGCGTCTCTCCCCACACGGGCACCGCGGCACGTCAACCCCGAAGGTGCGTTGGTACGGCGTCGCCCAGTCCAGCCGCGGCCGCTTCTGTAGGCGCTCAGGATTGGTGAAGTGTTCCCACCCGCGCTTGGACGTGTCCTGGTACCGGCCGTCGTCTCCAGTCTGCCAGGTGGCGCAGTCGGGACTCGGAGATGGGCCCCCTGGAGCGAGAGCGGGCGAGGCGCTCGAGGCCGTCCCTGTCGTTGCCGTGGACGGCGGTGTCGGCGTGAACGGAGAAGCCCCTGGCCACGGCGCCGCGGCGTTTGCGAGGGCGCGGTGGCGAGTCCAGGGACAGAGGGCGCTGAAGGGACGAGTGCTGGAGTCGTCGGTGAAGTCCTTTTGGGCCTGGCGCAAGACGCGCCGGAGGATGGCGTCGACATCGGGGGCGGGCAGTTCCACCACCTCGCCGTCTTGCGTCCACAGCGCCTGAAGGGCTCACGGAAGGCCTGCTGCAACACCGACGCCTGTGCCGTCCCCCGCCCGTCCGCACCGACCCCCGCAGGTGTACACGTCACCACCGACATCGCAGGTTGCCTTCACCACCAGGAAAGGCGGCAGACACCGCCAGCGTGATGGCGGAGGCGTCGGGTGGAGGCTCACGGGCCCCGCGCTGGGAGGGCACGCACCTCGACGCGTCGGTTGGGCGCCTGGGCTGAGGGCGCCCGCGACGTGGGGACGACGGGCCTCGAGTTGCCGTAGCCCACGGTGTCGAGCTGCAGGGGGCTGAGGTGGGCGTTGTCGATGAGCCAGGCGCGCACCGCCTCCGCGCGACGCTCCGACAGCGCCTGGTTGTACTGGTCCCCCCCGATGGTGTCGGCGTGGCCTTCGAGGACAACGCGGGTCTCGGGCTGGGCGCGCAGCACCTTCGCCAGCTGGCGAAGCACCGGCTCGGCCGCGGGCGTCAGCCGGTCCTCGTCGAAGGAGAAGAGCAGGTCGCCGCTCAAGGTGATGCGCGTGCTGCCGTCGACGAATGGGCTCGGGTTCGACAGCGCGTCAGCGACGCTCATTCGCGGCTCGCTGGCCGCCGCGGGCGAGTCGCCCTCGGGCTCGCCGGCCATGCGACCCACTCGGCCGCTCATCGCCGGGTCGAGGCCTCCGGTGGAACGCCCCGCTCCTCTGAGGGAGTCTCGCTGGACGTCACTCGTCCCGCGCGCCGCACCCGCCGCGCCGACACCGCCCGGCGTTCTGTCACCACCCACCGCGCCGTCACCACCCGCCACGCCGTCACCACCCGCCGCGCCGTCACCACCCGCCACGCCGTCACCACCCGCCGCGCCGTCACCACCCGCCACG
>JADCJJ010000318.1 GCA_020247085.1 Myxococcaceae bacterium
ATCGCACGCCGCAGCGCCGACGCTGCCACGGCGCGCTACCTGCCGCGTGCGGCGTGACCGAACCTGTTCGGCGCTCTAGAAGCCGCCCAACGTCGCGAAGCGCGTGCGTCGCGCGAGGTTGCACACGTCGCGTTCGCGCTGCTCGAGGGACACCAGCCGCTCCCACGTCTCCACGGGCGAGGCGCGTGACCTGATGCACTGCTCGAGCAGGGGCCGGATGGTGTCCGCGTCGGCGCAGAAACCGACGGCGCGCAGGGACTCAACGACGTCGCTTGGACTTTTCGTCGGAGCCCTCCAGTGCGTGGGGGATGACGTCGCGGTCGGCGAGGTCCGCGCGCAGCTTCACGTCGAGTGGGACGGGCCGCTCGGCGTCGCGGCGCATGCGCTCGCAGATGAAGGCGATGGTGCCCGGGTCATGCGTGCCGGGCGCCAGCACGTCGGTGACCGCGGCGGCGACGGTGGCCTCGCCGTACCTGTCGAGCTGCGTCACCGTGCGCGCGGTGAGGCTGCCGACGTTGCGGCCGGCGTCCACCCAGCGCGCGAAGAGCGCGTCGATGCCCGGCACCGCGGTGCGCACCCTGTCCTGCCCCTTTGCGTCGCGCGCGCCGCGTGACGCCTGATGCCGCGCCCGCGCCTCGCGCATCAGCGCGCGCCTCCGGGCCTCATGACACTCAGGCTGGCAGGAGCCCTGACCGCGCCAACACGAGCGGCACAACAAAACCAGGTGCTTGCACTCGTGGCACCGCTCCACGACGAAGAGGTCGAGCTGTTCCACCCTCGGCGAGAGGCCAGGAATTCGACAGCGGGCCCGCGGTCAGTCCATCCTCGTCACCGAGACGAAGCGGCTCAACCCGCTGGGCGGCCTGGTCGCCTCCAGGTCGCCCGTCTCTTTCTCTCCACTACAAGCCTCAGGCGACCATCAGCCATCAGCCAGTTTCGGTCTCCAAGAGGTCGCCCCCGCGAGCTTCGCTCGCTCCGGGCGGGGCGACCTCGCCGCCGTCACTCATCACCAATTCGTAGACGACCGCGAGCTCAGGCTCGACCTCGACCGTCATTCCGCTGCGGATCGAGGCGGCTGTTCGCACGGGGGTTCGAAACGCGCTCGAGCCGCCGGTCACTTCGTCGCGGCATCGGCTCGCGCTGACGGGTAGAAGCCGCGGACATGTCTTCGCCGCTCGAGCAGGAAGCCCTCGCGGTCCTCACCGACGAACTCGATGGCCACACCGGGCGAATTCCCCCGAGCCTGGCGGCCGCCCACGTCCTCCGGGTCACCGAAGGGGGCGACTTCGCACTTCAGAAGGCCGCAGCCGACGCACTGCTGCGGAGAATTCGCGCGTTGAGGGACGATTGGCGGCTCGCCGGCGGCCGCCGCGGAGCCCGCCTCCGGGCGGGTGCACACCGAGTCATCGTGGCGAGAGGAAGGAGCTACCAGGTCTGGGTCGGCTCCTTCCGTGAGCTGTCGGGCAGCTGCGAGTGCGCTGACTTCGCGCGGAGCTCTCTCGGCCTCTGCAAGCACCTCTGGTGGGTGCTCGAGCAGGGCTTCGACGCGCACGGCGAGGCGAGCGCCGCGACCCGGCCCCCCCAGACGCTCGAATGGAACCCTGTTCGACCGCTCACGGGCGAAGGCGACTGGCTCGCGCGCGTGCGCTGGCACGGAGAGGGGCGCGCTCCGTGGCCGTTCGACTCAGAGGGTTATCTCCGGTCGAAGACCTTGCGGGCACCCACTCGCCGCCGCGAAGTGGTCGACAGGCTCCTCGAGGTGCACGGTCTCGACCCCGCCCTCAGCGCGCTGCTGCGCCGCGAGCAGGCCCAGCTCGAGAGACGCCTCGAACTCACGCCCTCGGCGCTGGAGACGAAGCGCGCACTCGAGAAGTTGCGTCAGCCCCTCTTCCCCTACCAGGTGACCGGCGTCTCGCGGTTCCTCGAGGCAGGCCGGCTCCTGCTCGCCGACGACATGGGCCTTGGGAAGACCGCGCAGGCGATCGCCTCCTGTCACGTACTCCACGCCACGGGGCGGGTGAAGAAGGGTCTCGTCGTGGTGCCCGCGGCCCTCAAGAGCCAGTGGCTGCGCGAGTGGAAGCACTTCACCCATGCGCCCGCGAGCATCGTCGAGGGGCCTCCTTCGAACCGGCTTCGCCACTATCGCGCGCTCGACTCTGGCTTTCTCATCGTCAACTACGAGCAGGTGCTCAAGGACCTGCCAGCGCTCGAGCGGCTCGCGCCAGACCTGGTGGTGCTCGACGAGGCCCAGCGAATCAAGAACTGGGCAGCCAAGACCTCGCTCTCCATCAAGCGACTTCAGCCAGCGTGGAGGTTGGTGCTCACCGGCACCCCGCTCGAGAACCGGCTCACCGAACTTGCGTCGCTGATGGACTGGGTCGACGATCTCGCGCTCGAGCCCAAGTGGCGCCTCACCGAGTGGCACACCATGCGTGCTGACGGGGCGCGCGACGCGGTCGGCGCCAAGAACCTCGCCACGCTCCGTGCCCGGCTCGAGCCCGCGATGCTGCGCGTAACCGTTCAGGGGTGCGGTTGAGGGCGCAGTCTGCGTGTGCGACTTCTGGCGGATGACCAAGAGACCGCCCGAAGGCGAGACGTTGGAGGCGAAGGTCGCGCGAGTCGTGCGCGAGCACCTGGACCAGCAGCAGGTG
>JADCJJ010000319.1 GCA_020247085.1 Myxococcaceae bacterium
CGGCGCGGTGGCGCAGCGCCCTCTTCCCGGCCGACTGGGCGCCCGGGTGGACCGACGGCGCCGGGCGCTTCCTGCACGACTTCTCCTACGCCGGGGCCGAGGGGCTGCCGGGCCAGGGCGCGGCGCAGACCGTGGTGCCCCGGCCAGCCGGCGACGCGACCGAGGCGCTGCAGCGGGCCCTCGACGAGGCGCCAGACGGGGGCGTGCTCGTGCTGGCCCCGGGCCTCTGGCGCATCGACGGCGCGCTGCGCATCAGGCGCCCGAACCTCGTCGTCCGCGGCGACGAGGCGACGCTCGTGTTCACCCGGGCCGAGGGCCTGTCGTTCTCGCAGCACGTCACCATCGGCGAGCCGCCCGTGACGACCGGCGAGGCGCCGCTGCTCGCCGACGCCGTGGCGCGCGCCTTCACCGTCGAGGTGGGCACCCTCGACGGCGGGGCGCTCGCGCCGGGTGACGACGTGGCGCTCGGGCACGTCATCACCCCCGAGTTCGTCGCGGCGCACGGCATGACCGGCACCTGGCGCGCCTTCAACGGCACCTGGCAGCCCATGGCCTGGCGCACCGTCACCGGGGTCGACGGTGCGACCGTGACGCTCGACGTCCCGCTGCGCAGCCCGCTCCTGCTGCGCGACCGCCCCAGCCTGCGCCGCGTCGTCCACCGCGTGCACCACGTCGGCCTCGAGGACCTGCGCTTCACCAACGCCGTGGAGCCGGCGCGCGCGCTGGCGATGGACCAGGTAGGCGTCTTCCACTTCACCGGCGTCGAGGACTGCTGGGCGCGCAACGTGCGCTCGGTGGGCCTCGACGGCGGCGCGCACGCGCAGTCGGTGGGGCTGCGGGTGCGCCAGTCGACGCGCGTCACCTTCTCGGGCTGCGCCGTCGGCCCACCGCAGCACCGCGGCAGCGGCGGCAACGGCTACCTCTTCGAGGTGCGCCAGTCGAACGAGGTGCTCCTCCGCGACTGCGAGGCCGTCGGCGGAAGGCACAACTTCATTCAGAACTGGGGCTTCGGCACCAGCGGCTGCGTCTGGCAGCGCGTCACCTCGCGCGGCGGCACGGCCGAGAGCCCGCTTGGCTCGGCCCGCGGCCTGTCAGAGTTCCACCACTCGCTCGCGACCGCCAACCTCATCGAGGACTCGGTCTTCGACGACGGCTTCGCCATCGTCAACCGCGGCGCCGAGTCCACCGGCGCCGGGCACACGGGCACCCAGAACGTCTTCTGGAACGTCCGCGGGGCGGGCGTCTTGCGCTCGCTGCAGTTCGGCGACGGGTACGTCATCGGCACGCGCGGGCTCGCGGTCGAGACGAGAGACCTGCTCATGCTCGGCGACCGTGGCAGCGCCCCCGAGGACTTCACCGAGGGCCTCGGTGACGCCGACCGCCTCGAGCCCACGTCACTCTTCGACGCCCAGCGCCGCCGCCGAGGGCGGTGACGGCGCCGCCGGGAGCGCCGAGTCACTCCCACTCGATGGTGGCCGGCGGCTTCGACGAGACGTCGTAGACGACGCGGTTGATGCCGCGAACCTCGTTGATGATGCGGGTGCTCATCGCCCCCAGCAGTTCGTACGGCAGCCGCGCCCAGTCGGCCGTCATGCCGTCGACCGACGTCACCGCGCGAATGGCGCAGGTGTTCTCGTAGGTGCGCTCGTCGCCCATCACGCCCACCGACTGCACCGGGAGCAGCACCGCGAAGGCCTGCCACAGCTCCTTCGTGAGGCCCGCTGCGCGTACCTCGTCCTGCACGATGAGGTCGGCCTTCCGCAGCACCTCGAGGCGCTCGAAGGTGACCTCGCCCACCACCCGAATCGCGAGGCCCGGCCCCGGGAACGGGTGCCGCGAGATCATCTCGTCGGGCAGGCCGAGCTCGCGGCCGACGGCGCGCACCTCGTCCTTGAAGAGCTCGCGCAAGGGCTCGACGAGCTTGAGGTTCATCTTCTCGGGGAGCCCGCCGACGTTGTGGTGGCTCTTGATCGTCGCCGACGGGCCCTTCACCGAGACGGACTCGATCACGTCAGGGTAGAGCGTTCCCTGGGCGAGGAACTTCGCGTCGGTGAACTGCCCCGCCGCCTCTTCGAAGACGGCGATGAATTCGTAGCCGATGGCCTTGCGCTTCTTTTCGGGGTCGGTGACGCCCGCGAGCCTTTCGAGGAAGCGCGCGCGGGCGTCGATGGTCTTCAGCGGCACGTGGAAGCGGCCCACGAAGAGCGCCTCGACCTGCTCGCGCTCGCCGTGCCGGAGCAGCCCGTTGTCGACGAAGATGCACTGGAGCCGGTCGCCGAGGGCCCGGTGCAGCAACAGCGCGGCGACCGAGCTGTCCACCCCGCCCGACAGCCCGCAGATGACCCGCCCCTCGCCCACCTTGGCGCGGATCTCGGAGACCGACTCTTCGATGAAGCTCTTCATCGTCCAGTCGCCGGTGCACCGGCAGTCGGTGAAGAGGAACGCCCGGAGCATCTCCCGCCCCTGCCCCGTGTGGACGACCTCGGGGTGGAACTGCAGGCCGTAGATCGGGCGCGACTGGTGGGCGGCCGCCGCGAACGGCGCGCTCGGAGTGCGGCCGATGGCGACGAAGCCGGGCGGGAGTTGCTCGACCCGGTCGCCGTGGCTCATCCACACCTTGAGCGAGTCGCCAGCAGCGAACCCAGCGAAGGGGCCGCGCGCACTCACCACCTCGACGCTCGCAGGGCCGAACTCGCGGTGCGCGCTCTTGTCGACGCGGCCGCCGAGCAGCTTCGACAGCAGCTGCAGCCCGTAGCAGATGCCCAGCACCGGCACGCCAAGCTCGAAGACGCCGGGGTCGCACCTCGGCGCGCCCGGCGCCTCGACCGAGGCCGGCCCGCCCGACAGGATGAGGCCGCGCGGCGAGAGCGCCTTGATGTCGGAGAGCGCCAGGGTCGGCGGGTGGATCTCGCAGTAAACGCCGAGTTCGCGCACGCGGCGCGCGATGAGCTGCGTGTACTGGCTGCCGAAGTCGAGGATGAGGATCTTCTCGTGGGCGGCGGGCATGGAGCTCCTTCGAGGGGGCGCGGTCAGGCGACCGTTGACTTGGGCCTCTACCCCTTCAAGACTCGCGTCGCCAATGACAACGCGAACCCTGATGGCGCTCTCGGCGATGGTGCTCTCCTCGGCCTGCGTGAAGGAGATCACCTCGGACGAGCGCCTCGAGCGCGAGACGGCGCGCAGCGACGCGCTCCGCTCGAACACCGCGGCGGAGCTGGCGAAGATCAAGTGCGACGAGCTCAACGCCGACCTCGCGAAGGCCCGCGACGGGCTGCGCACTGAAGAGGAGCGACTGGCGACGTTCACCGACGTCTACGAGCGGCTCAAGGGCCGGGCGCAGCGCTTCGAAGAGGCGTTCTCGCGCAACCCCGACCTCGCCTTCCAGGAGGGGAGCCAGGATCTCGTCAACGCCCGCGAGGCCTGCGTTCAGCTGACCGCCGACGTGCGCCTCGAACTCGAGAGCCTGATCCGCGAGATCATGCAGGTGCTCATCGTCGACGAGGTGAAGAGCGGGCAGACGATCAAGGTCGCGCGAATCGACTTCACGCCGCTGCGCGCCGCCATCGAGAAGCTCGAGCTCGACGACCGCGAGGCGCTCTTCAACAAGCTCAACAATGCCGAGAAGCAGGTCGACGTGAAGGGCGACAAGCGCCCCCGCCCCAAGTGACGGCGGCCCGGCTCACTCCCGCCGGTAGTTCGGTGCCTCTTCGGTGATGATGACGTCGTGCACGTGGCTCTCCTTGAGCCCGGCGCTGGTGATCTGAACGAACTGCGCCTTCGTTCGCAGTTCGTCGATGGTGCGGCACCCGACGTACCCCATGCCGCTGCGGAGCCCGCCGAGCAGCTGGAACACGTTCATGCCGACCGGGCCCTTGTATGGCACCCGGCCCTCGATGCCCTCGGGCACCAGCTTCGAGTCGTTCTGCACGCCGCCCTGGAAGTAGCGATCCTTCGAGCCGGCCTTCATCGCGCCGAGCGAGCCCATGCCCCGGTACGACTTGTAGGAGCGGCCCTGGTAGAGAATCACCTCGCCGGGCGCCTCCTCGGTGCCCGCGAAGAGCGAGCCGATCATCACGGTGTTCGCGCCGGCCGCCAGCGCCTTGACGACGTCGCCCGAGTACTTGACGCCCCCGTCGGCGATGATGGGCACGCCAGAGCCGTCGGCCGCGCGGGCGCAGTCGTCGATGGCGGTGACCTGCGGCACGCCGACGCCGGCGACGACGCGGGTGGTGCAGATCGACCCGGGGCCGATGCCGACCTTCACGGCGTCGACGCCGGCGTCGATGAGCGCGCGGGTCGCCTCGGCGGTCGCCACGTTGCCGGCGACGAGCTCGAAGCTGCCGCGGAAGTTGCGGCGCGTGTCACGCACGGCCTCGATGACCCCTCGGGAGTGCCCGTGCGCGGTGTCGACGACGATGACGTCGACGCCAGCCTTCAGCAGGGCCTCGATGCGCGCCTCACGGTCCGCGCCGACACCGACGGCCGCCGCCGCCAGGAGCCGCTGCTTCGCGTCGATGGCCGCGTTCGGGTACACGCGGCGCTTCTCGACGTCCTTGATCGTCATCAGACCCTTGAGCTCGAACCGCTCGTCGACCACCAGGAGCTTCTCGATGCGGTTCTTGTGCAGCAGGTCGATGGCCTCTTCCTGGCTGACGCCCTCGCGCGCGGTGACGAGGCGCTTCGTCATCACCTGCTCGACGCGCTGGTCGAGGTTCTTCTCGAAGCGCACGTCGCGGCTGGTGATGATGCCCACCAGGCGGCGGCCCTCGACCACGGGGATGCCGTTGATGCCATGGCGGTTCATGAGCTCGATGCAGCGAGCGAGCGGCGCGCCGGGCTCGATGGTGATGGGGTCGAGCACGATGCCGCTCTCGTGCTTCTTGACCTTGATCACCTCGGCGGCCTGCTGCTCGGGGGTGACGTTCTTGTGGATGACGCCGATGCCGCCCTCCTGGGCCATGGCGATCGCCATGCGCGCCTCGGTCACCGTGTCCATCGCGGACGACAGGAGCGGGATCGGCAGGCGCAGGTTGCGGGTGAGCCGGGTGGCGAGCTCGACCTGGTGCGGCAGCACGGCGCTGTCGCCGGGCACGAGCAGAACGTCGTCGAAGGTGAGGCCGAGCCTCAGGTTCGGAGTCAGCATGCCGGGGCCCTAGCGCACGCCTTCCGCGGCGACAACCAGCGCGCGCCGGGCAGCGCGGCGTGCTATCGCCCGGCCACATGAGAGCGCTGGTGATGACGGCCGACGAGGGGCCGCGCGGCGTCGGGGTGCGCGAGGTCGCGCCGCCGCCCTGCGGGCCGGACGAGGTGCGCGTAGCCGTGAAGGCGAGCGCGCTCAACCGCGCCGACCTGTTGCAGACCCTGGGCCTCTACCCGGCGCCGCCGGGCGTCCCCGCCGACATCCCCGGGCTCGAGTACGCCGGAGAGGTGGCCGAGGTGGGCGCGCGGGTGCGCCGATGGCGGCCTGGCGACCGGGTGATGGGGCTGGTCGCGGGCGGCGCGTGGGCCGAGGAGCTCGTCGCACACGAGCGCGAGGTGATGGGCCTGCCTCCGCCGCTGTCGTTCGCGCAGGCCGCGGCCATTCCCGAGGCCTTCGTCACCGCGTGGGACGCGCTGGTGCGGCAGGGCGGCATGCGCGCGGGCGCGCAGGTGCTCGTTCACGCCGTCGCGTCGGGCGTCGGCACGGCGGCCCTCCAGCTGTGCCGCGCCCACGGCGCCCGCGCCATCGGCACCGGCCGAAACGCCGCCAAGCTGACGCGGGCGCGAGCGCTCGGTGCGCTCGACACGGTGCTCGTCGACGGCGCCGCCCCCACCTTCGCGGGCGAGGTGAAGCGCCTGACGCAGGGCCGCGGCGCCGACCTGGTGCTCGACCTCGTCGGCGGCGCCTGGCTGCCCGAGACCCTCGAGGCGGCGGCGCCGCAGGCGACCGTGCTGCTGGTCGGTCTCGTGGCGGGCGCGTCGGCCGAGGTGCCGCTGCGGACGGTGCTCGGCAAGCGGCTGACGGTGACCGGCACGACGCTCCGCGCGCGGCCTGTCGAAGAGAAGATCGCCCTGGCGCGCCAGTTCGAGCACCTCGTCGTCCCCGCCTTCGCCGCGGGCGCGCTCGCCCCGGTGGTCGACGCCATCGTCCCCTTCGTCGAAGCCGGCGCCGCGCTCGAGCGGCTCGCCGCCAACGACACCTTCGGCAAGACGGTTCTGACCTGGTGAGCACCATGCCCTTCGACCCCAACGCAGCGGCGCTCCCCGACTCCGGGGTGTTCGGGCTGCCCTTCTCTCCCGACGACTCGAAGGTGGTGCTGCTGCCGGTGCCCTTCGAAGCGACCACCTCGTACGGCGGCGGCACAGCCGACGGCCCCCGGGCGATCCTCGAGGCGTCGAGGCAGGTCGACCTCTTCGACCTCGAGACGGGCAAGCCCTACGAGGCGGGCATCGCGATGCTCGACGAGCCCGCCGAGGTGCGGGCCTGGAGCGACGAGGGCAAGGCGCTCGCCCGGCCCGTCACCGCGCATGACAGCGCCGATGCCGAGGCCCGGGCGCTCGAGCGCGTGAACGCGCTGTCCGAGAAGATGAACGCCTGGGTCTATGGGACGACGAAGGCGTGGCTTTCGCGTCGGAAGATCGTCGGCGTCATCGGCGGCGACCACTCCACCCCGTTCGGCGCCATTCGTGCGTACGCCGAGGCCTACCCGCGGCTCGGCGTGCTGCACCTCGACGCGCACGCCGATCTGCGCAGCGCCTACGAGGGCTTCACCTACAGCCACGCGTCCATCATGTTCAACGTGCTCGAGCAGCTGCCGGGCGTGACGAAGCTGGTGCAGGTGGGCATTCGGGACTTCGGCGAGGCCGAGCACGACCTGATCGTCGGGAGCGACGGCCGCGTGCACACGTTCTTCGACGCCCGGCTCGCGCGCGCGCGGCTCGACGGCGTTCCCTGGCGGGAGCAGGTCGACCAGATCGTCCAGGAGCTGCCGCAGCACGTCTACCTCTCGTGGGACATCGACGGGCTCGACCCGGTGCTGTGCCCGAACACCGGCACGCCGGTGCCGGGGGGCCTCTCGTTTCACCAGGCGACGGCGCTGCTCGAGGGCGTCGTGCGCGCTGGGAAGACGATCGTCGGGTTCGACCTGAACGAGGTGGCGCCGGGCCCCGAGGGCGACGAGTGGGACGGCAACGTCGCGGCGCGGCTGCTCTACAAGATGATCGGATGGACGCTGAAGTCGCAATGAAGAGGCTGGCGCTCACCCTGCTGCTGTCGGCCTGCGGCACCAGCGGCGCGCGCGGGCCGTTCCCGGTCGACCAGCTCGGCTGCCGGGCGATCGGCGGTGGGCGCACGCTGTGCCCGCTCGCGGTGTGTCAGGCGCCGCTCAACGGCACCTGCCCCTTCGCCGACACCGAGACCGCGCCGCGCTACCCCCGCGTCGACGGCCCCTTCTTCCCCGTCGATGGCGGCTTCGGCGCCTGCTGCTACCTTGTCGCCGACGAGCCGACGCCCTGACGCGCCGGCCCGGGCGCGGCGACCTGGCTTCAGCTCGGCGCGCTCACTCGGCGTTCCAGTCGGAGGCCGGGAGCACCTTCCACCCGGTGTCGATCTTCCCGGCGCGGAAGCGCACGACGCGCAGGGGCCATTCGCGGGGCGTCTTCGCGGCGCCCTCGCGGCTCAAGACGACCCAGCGGTGCACCTCGATCGTATACCGGCCCTGGGTGCCGGCCTTCTGCAGCACCGCGCGCATCGGGTTCTTCGGGTGCCAGTACACCTCTTTCCCGACGCGCAGCACGAAGGCCAGCACCGCGTGCGCCTTGTTGAAGGCGGCGGCGCGCTCGAGCGTCGGGCCCAGCAGGCGCGTCGCCTCGACCTGCGACACCGTGGTCATCTTCAGCTCGTCACCCTGCTGCTCGAGGCCCATCAGCTTCGTCAGCGCCGCGCGCCCGGCCTTGTCGAGCGCGGCCATCATCGCCAGGGCGTGGGCGAGGTCGGCCTCCTCCTTCTTCACCGGCTCCTTCGAGGTGAGCTCCCAGTTCTCGAGGGTGAACAGCTGGGCGTTCATCGTCACCCCGCCCAGGAGCAGGTCCTTGCCGGCCTCGTCGCCCGTGCCGCTCAAGGCGTTGAGGTAGGTCTCGGCGACGCGCCTCGCGTCGGCGTCATCCTGCGCTCTAGCGGGTACGGCCATCAGCAGCAGCCAGCCCAGCGCGGCTCGTCGCATGCCCGAGGTTGTAGCGCACTCGCCACTCGCTGTATGGGCGCGCGGATGATGCGCTCGACTGTCGTCGCCCTGGTCCTCGCTGCCGTCAGCCTCACCGCCTGCGGCGCCACCGCCCCGTGCGGCACCTCGACCTGCGCCGGGTGCTGCGACGCGAGCGGCGTCTGCCGCACCGGCGAGGGCGTCGACGCCTGCGGGCGCGGCGGTCTCGCGTGCGCCGCCTGCGCCGCGGGGCTGGTCTGCGGGCCGTTGCGCGCCTGCGTGACCCCGACGGTCAGCGGCGGCGAGCCCGATGGTGGCGCGACGCCCGACGCAGGGGCCCAGCCGCGCTGCGGCAAGACGACCGTGACCTGCAGCGATCAGGTGATCCAGCGCCTCAACCTCTTCACCACGCCCAACACCACGCCCAACGCGCTCGTCGACGCCATCGACGGCGCGGGCTTCTCGACCGAGGTGAACGCGACCGCCGGTGCCGTCGGCGGGCAGATCAACCCCACCCAGAGCTTCGTCTACGCGAAGTTCACGCCCAACGGCCTCGAGCAGGTGCCCCTGTCGGACACGGCAGCGCTCGAGTCGCTCGAATGGGACATCGCCTTCCGCCGCTTCATCGTGCGGCTCAACGGCGGCGACAGCGGGCCCTCGTGCGTGCAAGCCACCATCGTCGAGGGCACCCCGTACGAGCGGGTGACCGCCGCGCCGGCGGGCGCCACCTGGCAGAGCGACGACTACCTGAGCGACGACTGCATGATGTTCCGTGACGACGGCTTCGGGCTGATGACGCCGCCGCTCACCGCCCTGACGCCCTATTACAACTACGCCGGCTGCGTGAAGATGACCAACCGCACCTTCGTCGTCCGGACGCGGCTCGGGCGCGCCGTGAAGTTCACCGTGCAGCGCTACTACCAGACCGAGGTTGGGCAGCAGGTGTGCGAGACGATGAGCCGCGCCCCCGGCGCCAGCGCCCCGGGCGGGTACCTCAAGGTCCGCTGGCAGCTCCTCGACTGAGCCATGCGCGCCCGCCCTGCCCTCGTCGCCCTGCTCGCGGGCTGCGGCGTGGCCGAGTCGCCGACGCGGGCCCCGCACGAGGCGCTCCGCCAGGCGCTCCGGCCCACCGACTCGAGCGTGGCGCAGATGTTCCGCTACGAGCCGTCTGACGCGGTCGAGCGCTACGGCGTCGACGGCGGCGAGTTCGTGGTGCACTTCACCCGGGCCGGCCGCAACGCCGTTCCGCGGCTCGACCGAAACGACTCGGGCGTGCCCGACTACGTCGAGGACGTCGCGGCCACCTACGAGGACGTGGCGGCCACGTTCCAGCAGCGGTGGGGCTTTCGCGTCGCGCTGCGGGACGACGGCGTGACGAGCAACGGCGGTGACGGCCGCTTCGACGTCTACCTGCTCGACTTCGCCGGCAGCGCCGACGGCGCCTTCCGCACTGACGAGTGCACCAGCGCCAACCGCGACGCCTGCCTCGGCTACCTCGTGCAGGAGAACGACTTCGCCGGCTACGGCTACCCGTCGCTCACCGAGGCCGTGGCCACGCTGGCCAGCCACGAGTACTTCCACGCGACCCAGGCAGCCTACGACGGCGCCCAGGACGTCGTCGTGTCAGAGGGCACCGCCGTCTGGGCCACCGAGCGGTACGCGCCGGCCACCAGCGACTTCGAGCGCTACCAGCGGGCCTTCATGGCGCGCGTCGACCGCTCCATCGACTCGGTGCCCCCGGGGCCGGTGCCGCCGTCGGCCTACGGCACGGCCATCTTCTTCCGCTTCCTTTCGGAGCGGTACGGCGACGACGTGGTGCGCGAGCTGTACGAGCGGCTCGAGAACGGCCGGGGCGACCCGAGCGAGCCCGCCGACCGGGCGAACCCGACGTGGCTCGTCCAGACCGACGCGCTCCTGCGCGCGCGCTACCAGTCGGGCTTCGAAGAGGCCTTCACCACCTTCACCACCTGGAACCTGTTCACCGGCGCCGCCGCCGACCCCGCGAGGGCCTGGCGCGAGGGGACGAGCTACGCGGAGCCGGCGATGAGCGCGGTGGCGCTGCCGTTCCGCGCGTTCCCGCTGCGGGTCTTCTACGCCTCGGCCCAGTACTTCCGCGCGCCGACCGCCGGGCGCGCCTCGCTGCGGGTCGACCTCTTCGATGACCCCGACACGCCTGGCGACGAGACGCAGGGCCTGGTGTTGATCGCCGCGCTGCGCTCGGGGGGCCGGAACCTGCGCGTCGCCCCCGTCGCCGGCGCCCTCGACGCCAGCGGGGCTGACGAGGTGATCGTCGCCGTCGTCAACCCCAACCGCGCCGGCCAGGGCGCCGTCTTGAGCAAGCGCCCCGGGCTGTGCATCGGCTCGGCCGACGAGGTCGCCGCGTGCCGCGCGCCCGTCGCGCCCGACGCCGGCGCCCCGGCCGACGCGGGTACCACCGTGCCGGCCCTCGGCGAGCCCCCGCTCCCCGCCGCCCGGGCGGGCTGCGGCCACGGAATGGGCGGGCCCCCCGCGGCGTTCCTCCTCGCCTCGCTGCTGGCCCGCTTTCGCAGGAGACGTCCATGACGCACGCCCTCGCCCTCGCGCTGTCCCTCGTCACCGGAGACCTCGCCAGCCGGCGCAGCCCCGTGGTGCAGGTCGTCGACCAGGTGTCGCCAGCCGTCGTCTACGTGGGCACGGTGCAGGTGGTGGAGCGCACCTTCCGCTCGCGCTCGCTCTTCGACGATCTCTTCTACGGGCCCAGCGAGGAGCGGCGCGCCGTCGAGGGCCTCGGCTCGGGCGTCATCGTCGACGCCTCGGGCATCGTCATCACGAACGATCACGTCATTCGCGGCGCCTCGGAGGTGCACGTCGTGCTCGCTGACGGGCGCCAGCTCGACGCCGAGGTCATCGGCGCCGACGCCGACGCCGACCTGGCGGTGCTGCGCATTCAAGGCAGGGGCCCCTTCCCGACCGCCCGGCTCGGCACCTCCTCGGACCTGATGATCGGCGAGACGGTCGTCGCCATCGGAAGCCCGCTCGGCCTCAAGAAGACGGTGACGGCTGGGGTGGTGTCGGCGCTCGGACGCACCATTCGCAACGAGGGCCGCACCTTCAACGACTTCATTCAGACCGACGCGTCGATCAACCCGGGCAACTCCGGCGGCCCGCTGCTGAACATCGACGGCGAGATCATCGGCATCAACACCGCCATCATCGCCAGCGCGCAGAACATCGGCTTCGCCATTCCGGCCGACAAGGTGCGCCGCATCGTCACGGAGCTGACGCAGTTCGGGAAGGTGCGGCCGGCGTGGGTGGGGCTCGACGTACAGCCGCTGACGCCGGAGCTGCGGCAGCAGCTCGGGTGGGACCGCACCTATGGCGCCGTCGTCGGCAACGTCGAGGCCGGGAGCCCCGCCGAGAAGGCCGGCTTCCAGCGCGGGGACATCGTCATGCAGGTCGGCACGACCCAGGTCGAAGACGCCGACGACTTCACCAGCCGCGTCCGCGGCTTCACCGCCCGCTCGCCGATCCGCGTCCAGGTGTTCCGCAGCGGTGTGCCGGTCGAGGCGACGGTGGTGCCGATCGAGTTCCCGCCCGAGCTCGTCGACTCGACGGTGTGGGAGCGGCTGGGCGTGCGCCTCAAGCCGATGCCGGGCGTGGGCATGGTCGTCGGCACGGTGCGCGCCGGCTCGGTGTCGGCGCAGGTCGGCCTCAGGGCCGGCGACGTGATTCGGAAGATCAACAACCGCGCGACGCTGAGCCTGCCGGAGTACCGCGAAGCCGTCATTCAGGCCCGCGCCGCGCGCAGCGTGCTGCTCCTCGTCGTGCGCGGCCAGCGCGGCTACCACCTGACGCTTCCGTTTTGATCTCACCGGAATCGAACAGTCGCCAAGTTTGACCCGCCGCCAGCCCGGCATACCTTCTCCGACATGTCGCGACCGATCCGGTACCAGGTGCTGGGCTCGCTACGCGCTGGAGAGGGTTCGCGCGCGCAGCTCGGGTTGGCGGTCCACGAGGACGGGCGGGCCGAGGCGTGCGTGGTGGTGTTCGTGCCCGACGAGGCGGCCCGCGACGCTGCGCTGCTGGCGCGGGTGAAGCGTGAGACGGAGCACGCGGCGCAGCTCGACCACCCCAACATCGTGACGGTGTTCGGCTTCGCGCAGCTTCCCGAAGGCCCGGCGCGCGTCGTGGAGTTCGCGGACGGCGAGTCGCTGCGCCGGGTGCTGTCGGTCACCCGCGCCTTGCCGCCCCGGCTGGCGACGCGCATCATCATCGACGCCTGCACGGGCGTTCACTACGCGCACCTCGCGGGCAACGACGACGGCTCACCGCTCGTCCACGGCGACGTTCGCCCCGAGACGGTGCTGCTGTCGTTCTCGGGCGTGACGAAGGTGACGGGCTACGGCGCGCTGGCCTTCGCGCCGCGGCCGGTGGACGGCCAGCGGGTCAAGGGGCGGCAGGTGCACAGCTCGCCCGAGCAGATCATCGGCGGCCGGAGCGCCATCACCATTCCCAGCGACGTGTACCTGCTGGGCATCACCTTCTACGAGCTGCTGACGGGGGTGGTGCCGTGGGCCGACCAGGGGGAGGCCTTCGACCAGGCCGTGCTCGCCTACCCGCTCCCGCCAGCGCCGCCGGGGCTCATCCCCGAGGCGCTCTGGCCCATCCTGGTGACGGCGACGCAGAAGAAGGCGGCGCAGCGGTACCCGACACCCCTGGCGATGCGCGAGGCGATCGAGGCCGCGGCGGGCGGTGAGATCGCCACGGTTGAAGAGCTGGTGACGTTCCTCGACGGGCTCTTCCCGGGCAGCGGCGAGGTGCGAGCCGAGCGCAAGCGCACGCTCGACGCGGGCATCGCCGACTTCGCGCGGAAGCAGTGGGCCCTGCGCGACGCCCAGCCCGCCCAGGCCCCCGCGGCGCCGGCTCGCGACGCGGTTCCCACCCCGGCACCGCCGTCCAGGGCCACGACGCCGGGTCCTCAGCGCGCACCGGCACCGCCAAGGGTGGCGCGCCCGCAAGCGGCCGAGCAGCCCGAGACGCCGCGGCCCGAGGGCTCGTCGGCGCCGTGGGTCGTCCTCTTCCTCGCCGTCCTCATCGCCGCGGGAGCCTTCGTCGGCTGGTACCACACGAGCCGCTCCAGCGCGCTCGAGCCTCCCACCCTCACCGACGACGGGCTGACGAGCGCCGTCGACGCTCCGGCCAGCGCCCCCTCGCCGGGCGCCATGGCCCCGGCGAGCGACGCCGACGCGGGCGAGGCCTCCCTGGGCGACGGGGGGCTCTCCGAAGCTGACGCTGGCCCCTCGAGCGCCGACGCCGGGACCGCGCCAGAGTCCGTCGAGGACGCGGGCCCGCCAGCGCCGACCGAGCTCGCCGTGACCATCGAGAGCCGGCCGATCCTCGAGCTCTCGATCGACGGCACCAACGTCGGGAAGACGCCGTGGACGGGGCAGCTGCCGATGGGGCTGCGCAAGCTCAAGCTCGAGAGCAAGGAGCTGCTCATCAGCGCTTCGCGCACGGTGACGGTCGCCGGCGACCAGCCGATGACCCAGCGCTTCGCCTTCGAGAAAGGCACCGTCGCCGTGACGGCCCCCGCGGGCGCCGTCATCTTCGTCGACGGGCGCAAGCAGGGGGTGGCGCCGCTGGCGGCCCCGCTGTCGATCTACGAGGGGTTCCACCGCATCCTCGTGAAGGTCGGCCAGGCGCAGTGGACCGAGACGTTCACGCTCTTCGAGGACCAGAACGTCACCTTCACCGTCGAGCTCGAGTGACGGCAGGCCAGCCGCCGGCCGACGGGTCGGCTCAGCCGCCCGTCGCGCCCTGCCGCGCCCTGATGAGCACGTCGTAGCTGCGTGACACGCCCTGGCTGACGATCAGCAGCTCGCCCAGGTCGGGCGTCGTCACCCGCCCTGGCCCGTGGTCGACGTACAGCAGGTGCACGGGCTTCCCGCGCACGAGCAGCGGCATCATCACCGCGGTCGCCGGCGCGCCGCCGAGCAGCGCGAAGAACACGTCCATGCCGGGCGTGCGCTTCATCGGCCCGATGAAGTGCGAGCGAAGGTCGCGCACCAGCCGCATCGAGTTGTCCTCGGCGAGCGAGACGCCGATGCGGCGCACGACCTGCACCGTCACCCCCTGGCCGAGCCCCTGCCAGCCGGTGACGAGGTCGCCACGCACGGTGAGCAGGAGCGCCCGCGCGAAGCGGCCCCGGGCGAAGCGCAACACCGTCTGAGCGATGTCGTCGCGGCTCTGGC
>JADCJJ010000032.1 GCA_020247085.1 Myxococcaceae bacterium
CCGGTTCCGTTCGAATCCGGTAGTCGCCCGCCGCGAGCACGAACGTGAAGCTTCCGGCTTCGTCCGTTCGCTCTGACTCGCAAGAAAGCCCCTCAGTCAGGGTTCAGCAACCACCCAGAGCCCGGCAAGGCGGGTACCGAGTTCATCGATGACGACTCCCCGGAGTCGGCTCGCTGTCCGTGTCCTGTCGTTCGTCTCCGGTCGATCAGAGGGCGAGCCCCGTCGTACCCGGGGCGAGCACCCGGGAGCCGGTTTGGGCCTCTGCGCCCAGGCTGCGAGACCGCGCTCAACAGCCGCGGCGCCTGGCCTCGGCGACGAAGTCCCCTCCGAGTTGCTCCGATAGGGCCCACGCGCTCAGCGCGGTGAAGGGGCGCTGGGGAATCAGGAGCCGGTCGCAGACTTCGGAGGGCGTCAGGCGGCCCTGGCGCACGAGGACGACATCGGGCTCCACCGCGGTTCGAACGTGCAGGCCGTACAAGTCGAGCAGCTGAGGCCGGTCCAGCTTCAGGAGCTTGATGTTCTCCTGGCCCCGGGCGCTCAGGGCGGTCGGGTACCAGCGGGTCGGAGCCGACGGGATCATCACGGACTCGAACTTCACGTGGTCGAGGGGGCGGTCGAGCGCGGGGTCGATGAGCACCGGCCGCTCGGACCCGGGTGGCAGCTGACTTGCCTTCAGAGGAACGCTGCCTGCTTCGAGCGGAAACCAGTCATTCTTCGCCGACTGGTTGCACGGAGCACAGGAGAACAGCAGGTTGTCCCACGCATATGCCAGCCACCAGTAGCCGGGCTCGGAGTGTGCCTTCGTTCGTTGGGCGCTTCCCGCAGGCCGGTAGTGCTCGACGTCGTTCCGCGACGTCTGCTCAACGCACTCGCAGTAGCAGCACTTGTGGTGTTGTTGCCGCGCGAGCAGGTCGCTCCATCGGCGGTACAAGTCAGGAAGGTCGTCTCGCCGAACCGGGTCGCCAAGCGAGTGGCGGTCGCGTGCGGTCTTGAGCCCCTCGCCCTCGACCTGCAACGCGTCAGCTGGGGGAGCACCGCGCACGACGCGGATCACGCAGGCTCACCTGACCTTTCGGGTCACCGGCGGCACGGCCGGAGCTGCGTTCTGGGACCGCAGGGTCTCGGCGAGTGCGTTGACGTGGGCGTCCTCTGCTTCGTCACGGAACGGGTTCAGCGCAAGTCGCATGTACTCGTGCATCTGCTGCCCGACCTCTCCAGGAAAGGTGTCATCGAGGCCAAAGAACTCGTTGAGCAGCTCGGTCGGCGTCAGGAGGCCCGGGTTCGTGTCGTTCCTGGTGGCGACGATTCGCCCCTGTGCGTTGCGTTCGAGCCGGACGACCTCGTCTGCCTCCACCCCGGCCAGAACCAGGGGCGAGTGGGTCGTGACGATGAATTGGAGCTTCGGGAAGACGCGCTTGAGCCCACGGACGATGTGCCGCTGCCAACGCGGGTGCAGGTGGAGATCGAGCTCATCGATCAAGACGAGGCCGACGTAGTCCTTGGGTTCGAGCCACGGGTTCGCGTCGAGGTCGTCCAGGAAGACCTGGCCGACGAGGTCGGCGAGCCAGGCAATCGTCGACTGATAGCCCTGGGACAGCCAAGTCGCCGGGACCGCCACTTCAGCGCCAGAGGTGGTCTGGAAGAAGCGATGCGCGTCGACGAGGTCTTCTGGTCTGGTGACCCCGCCGCGCCCACGGAGTTCGAGGTGGCTGATGTTGGGGAGGAGGCCGCCGTCACCCGCAAGGACCGACCGCAGGACGGAAGCGAACCGGCGTGCGACGTCGGCGTCTGGACCCCTGCCGATGCGCGAGATGAAGTCCGTCGCGGTGATGCGCCAGGACGAGTCGAAGAGCGACCGAAGGCGGTCGCGCGGGGTGTCGCCTGGTTCGGAAGAAGAGTTCGGGAAGGGGAGCGTTCGGGTGACGCCGTAGCCGGCGACGATGTACTCGGGGAACGACCGACCCCTGATCTCCGCGAGAGGGTCACCGGTCCCAGAGAAGTGATGGCCCGCAGCAGGACCGAGTTCGGAGTGTCCTTGCAGCTCGTTCCAGCCCTCCTCGAGCCTCAGCGTTGAGGTGAGCCTGGTCGCTCCCTGCGGGCCGAACGCCACCTTGCGGGCGGAGCTTGCCGCGAGGCCGAAGTTCGCAGCGATCGTGCAGTCGGCTGTCGAGCCCACGGGCCTCAACGCCCTCGGCGAGTTGAGCAGCTGATTGGCCTTGTTCACCCCGAGCGCCGCGAGCGCGACACACTGCAGCAGGGTCGTCTTGCAGAGACCATTCTCTCCCAGAAGGACGGTCCACATCCGCGGCGTACCCGACCGCAGGAAGTCGAGCTCCAGTGACTCGATGAGCCGGACGTTCTGCACGCGGAGACGTTCGAGATACATGCCTTCAGCATAGCCCGGGCCGTCGACCGTGCCGCCCGTCGCTGACGCACGTCTCATGAATGCCCGCGGCCCTGCATGCACACAGGGCGCACACGACGACGACGGACGCCTTTTTCAGGGCCGGCCGCTCGCCATCGTGGGGGACTCGACATGACGACGGCTGCGAGGGGCCTGCGCCCGATGGCGCGCGGGGTGCTGGGGTGTGTCCTGGTGATGGTGATGGGCTGCCGGCTGGAATGGAAGGCTACCTTCCAGTGCAGAAGCCGACGGGTCGTGACGCCGTGTGAAAGCCTGGACGCCGTCGCCCGTTGCTTCGGGGCCAACGGGTCGCAGGTTCACATCGCATCTCCCCGACACGATGATGGCCCGCAGGTCCTCTCCGTCACATGCCCCCGAGCCTGCCATCTCGGGCCCGTTGGTCATGGCTGGCACGGCCGGTGGGCGCCGCTGAGCGCCGCGAGGCTGTTCGTCGGGCACATCACGGACGAGCGCGCGACGATGAGCCCGGCGAGCCACACCTGCCGCGGCACCCGGCCGCCGCGTCGACCCACCATGGAGCCACCTGCTGCGCCCGCAGCGGCCAGCCGGCATGGCCGAGGCGGGGCGACGACGTCACCGATGGGAGCGCCAAGCACTCCAGGGCTGCTTGCGAACGCCACCGTCGGTGGTCGAGCGGGCGGGCCGTCAGTCGCGCTTGCGCGTCAGGCCCTCCTGGGCCGTCGTCGCCACCAGCTGCCCGTCGCGGGTGTACACCTTGCCGAAGACGAGGCCCCGCGAGGCGGCGGCCGACGGCGAGTGCATGACGTGCAGGAGCCACTCGTCGACGCGGAACGGCCGGTGGAACCACACCGCGTGGTCGAGGCTGGCGACCTGCATGCCGCGCGTCCACCAGGTGGCGGCGTGGGGCTTCATCGCGGTGGTGAGGAAGGCCGAGTCCGAGGCGTAGGCCAGCAGCGCCTGGTGCAGCCCCGGCGCGTCGGGCAGGCGATGGCGCGCCTTGAACCAGACGGAGCGGTCCGGCGGCCCCGCGACGGGGTTGAAGGGGTCGTCGTCTTCCACCGTGCGCGACTCGATGGGGCGCTCCGCCAGCGCCCAGGCCTTCACCGCCGCCGGCAGCGCAGCGCCGTGGCGGGCGAAGCGCTCCTGGTCGGTGGGGAGCGCCTCGGGCGGGGGCACCTTCGGCCGCTCGTCCTGGTGCGAGAACCCCGCCTCGGGCCTCTGGAAGGACGCCGCGAGGTTGAAGATGGCCTCGCCGTGCTGAATGGCCACGACGCGCCGGGTGGTGAAGCTGGTGCCGTCGCGAATGCGGTCGACGTCGTAGACGATGGGCGCCTTCACGTCGCCGGGCCTCAGGAAATAGGCGTGGAGCGAGTGCACGGACCGGTCCTCGGGCGCGGTGCGCATCGCCGCGGTGAGGGCCTGCCCCAGCACCTGCCCGCCGAAGACGACGCCCCAGCCGAGGTCCTGGCTCTGACCGCGGTAGAGGTTCTCTTCGAGCCTCTCGAGGGACAGCAGAGCGACGAGCTCGTCGAGCACGGACGGCATGCAGGCCCTCTACGCGAAGGCCGGGGGCCTGGCACCGACTTCACGCACGCCGGCCGGCCAGGTGCGCGCCACGCGGCCCCGGAGGCGCGTGGCTGGGCGGTCGACCGCACGAGCGCCGGGCCGTCACTGGCCGTCGCTCGCGGGGCTGGAGTATGAGGCCTCCCGTTGTCGCGCCCCGCCGCCATCGCCCTCGTCGGTCACCTGCTCCTCCTCGCGGCGTGTCCTCCGGCGCAGACGACGCCGCAGCGCCGGGAGATTTGCGGCAACGGCATCGACGACAACGCCGACGGCAAGGCGGACTGTCTCGACCCGTCGTGCTTCGCCGAGGTCATCTGCCAGGTGGCCGTCGAGCTGTGTGGGAACGGCCAGGACGACGACGGCAACGGCCGCTCCGACTGCATGGACCCGGCGTGCGCCGCTGAGCCCGGCTGCCTCCGCGTTGAGGTGTGCGGGAACGGGCAGGACGACGACGGCAACGGCCGCCCCGACTGCGCCGACGCGGCCTGCGCCGGTGCGCCGGGGTGCGGAGACGGCGGCGCCGAGGCCCCCCTCGCCTGCGCCGACCTGCTCGACAATGACAACGACGGCAAGGCCGACTGCCAGGACGCCGAGTGCCGGGGCCAGTCCTGCGGCACCGGCTGCGCCTGCACCGACGCCGGCGTGAAGGGCGAGGTGGGCTGCGGCAACATGGCCGACGACGACGGCGATTTGCGCATCGACTGCCTCGACCCCGATTGCGAGCAGGTGTCCTGTGGGCCCGGCTGCGCGTGCGTCGGCGGCGCTCGCGGCGAGGGTGAGTGCGGTGACGGCCTCGACAACGACGGTGATTCGCTCGCCGACTGCGCCGACTCCGACTGCGCGATGCGGCTGTGCGGCAGCAACTGCCTCTGCCGCGCCGGCGTGAAGGCCGAGGTGGCTTGCACCAACGGCGCCGACGACGACGGCGATGGCGCCACCGACTGCGCCGACACGGACTGCGCCTCGATGGCCTGCGGCTCGGGGTGCGCGTGCCTCTCCGGCCGCAAGCGCGAGACGGCGTGCACCGACGGCATGGACAACGACGGCGACGGCGCGGCGGACTGCGCCGACACGCCCGACTGCGACGGAACGGCCTGCGGGGCCGGCTGCGTCTGCGGCCAGGGGCGCAAGCGCGAGACGGCGTGCACCGACAAGGTGGACAACGACGGCGATGGGCTCCGCGACTGCGCCGACACGCTGGACTGCTCCGGCGCCTCCAACTTCTGCAGCGCCACCCCGGGGCCCGAGTCGGCGGCGTGCAGCGACGGCTTCGACAACGACAACAACGGCTTCATCGACTGCGAAGACACCGGCTGCGCCAACCAGGCGTGCGGCGGGGGCTGTACCTGCCGCAACGCGGCGAAGGCCGAGTCGAGCTGCGCCGACGGCGCCGACAACGACTTCGACACGCGCGTCGACTGCGCCGACAGCGACTGCGTCGGGCAGGGCGCCGAGACCGACTGCGCTGACGGGCGCGACAACGACTGCAACGGCTCCATCGACTGCGACGACCTGGGCTGCGTGTCGACCGCGGCCTGCTCGAACCTCGCGCCGGGCGCGGCGTGCATCAGCAGCGCGCAGTGCGGCGCCGGCGGCACCTGCCAGGATGAGGCGTCGAGCGGCTGGCCGGGCGGGGCGTGCGTGGGGGGCCTCAACACCTGCACGCGCAGCGACGGAGGCGTTTCGTCGGGGTGCCCGGCCAACACCGTCTGCGTGAACGACCAGCATGGGCGCTTCTGCCGCCAGCGCTGCAGCGGCAGCAGCGGCTGCCGGCCCGGGTACGCCTGCCACGACGAAGACGAGGACTCGAGCAGCCCCAACTGGTGCGTGCCGCTGTGCACCTCGGACGCGAACTGCCGGGCGCTCGGACCGACGTACGGGTGCAACCCCTGGAGCAAGCTGTGCCAGCCGAAGGACCGCGGGCTGCAGAAGTACGGCGGCGCGTGCAGCGCCAACAGTGAGTGCGAGTCGGGGCGGTGCCAGCGGGCGAGCAACAACGGTGGCTCGTGCGAGGGGCTGTGCCTGCGCAGCGGCGGCACCTGCGGCGGCGACGGCGTCTGCGAGCCGACGGCCAGCGGCGACGCCACCGGCCGCTGCCTCGACGGGTGCACCATGGTGGGCTCGGCGAGCGAGTGCCGGCCCGGCTCGCTGCAGCGCTGCGGGCCCGCGCCGACGGGCAACGTCAACGCCTGCTACTGCCGGGTCGCCGGCGAGTCGTGCCAGACGAGCGACCAGTGCTGCCGGCCGACGGGGTTCCCCTTCGGCGGGTGCGTCAGCGTCCCCATCGTTGGTGGCACATGCGTGCAGTGACGTCCTGGTGGGCCGCCGCTCGTTCAGCCGCGCCCGGGGCTGGCGGTCGCCGCGGCCGCGGCGAGCTCGCCGCCCGGGAGCGCGTGAAGCGCCCGGGCCCGTCGCGGCACCGGAGCCTCGTGGCCCGGCTCATCGTCACCCTCTCCGTCGGCCTCGCCATCTCGGGCTGCTTCGAGCCACCGTGCGAGTCGGCCTCGGAGCCGGGCGGTCCGCTCAGCCCCTGCGCGGTGCCCGGGGCAGACGGAGGGCGCCCCGACGCTGGCGCTCCGGACGCGGGCCGGGGTGACGCCGGGTCGATGGACGCCGGGCGACCTGACGCCGGGTCGATGGACGCCGGGTTCTCCGATGCAGGCGTCTTCGACGCGGGGGTGGGCGACGGGGGCGGCGGCGTGCGCGTCATCGACTTCGGGGTGGTGTCGTTCGACGACGCCGGCCTCTCTCGGGTGTTGGCCTTCCCGGTGGACGCGGCGGACGAGGGCTTTCAGGTCGAGGTGCTGGGCTCGGCAGGCAGCGCCGACATCTTCCAGGTGACGCGCCTGCTGTCGCCGCGGGGCGCGGTGCTGGCGTCGGGGCGCGACTTCTTCATGCACCGCTCGCGCAGCCGGCCCGACTTCGGGCTCACCAACGCGCTCGTGCTCGAGAGCGACGACGTTCGCGCCGAGTGGGTGCCTGGGTCCTGGCGCTTCCAGGTGGAGTCGTGGCAGCCGACGCCGGCGTCGTTGGCCTCGGTGAAGGTGTACGTGAAGCCGCGACCAGCACCGGGGCCGCAGCGGCTGGGGGTCAACCTCTTCTTCAGCGGGAGCGCCGGGCTGACGGCCGCCTCGGCGCCCACGCAGGCGCGCCTCGCTGCGGGCCTGCGGGCCTTTCAGCGCCTCTTCGCCGACGCCGGCATCACCCTCGAGCCGCCGCGGTACGCCGACCTGCCGGCGGGCTTCAGCGCGGTGACGGCGCTCATCGACGAGGACGGCGGCGCCCCGCGGATGGGGAAGAGCCTCGACGCCCTCATGCGGCAGTCGCAGGGCGCGCCCTTGGGCATGAACCTCTTCTTCGTCGAATCGCTCGACCTGTTCCCGGGCCTGCCGCCCGGCGCCGTGCTGGGCGTGGCCGGCGGTATCCCCGGCTCGACGATGACGAACGGGACGGTGGCGTCGGGGGTGGCCATTCTCTTCGACGCTCCGGCCTACGTGCCGCGCATGGGAGAGCCGGACCCGCTGGGCCTCGTCCTCGCCCACGAGGTGGCGCACCAGCTGGGCGTCGGGCACGTCTTCGAGTCGACGGGGCAGCTCGACAACCTGAGCGACACGCCCACCTCGGGCGCGGCGGCCGAGGCGAACGTCATGTCGCCCTTCGCGGCCGGCGGCTCGGCGTGGAGCCCCCTGCAGCGCGTCACCCTTCGTCGAAACCCGGTGGTGCGCCCATGAGCATGCGTCTCTTCACCCTCGCCGCCCTGGTGGCGGCCGCGCCGGCGCTCGCGCAGGACGTCACGCCGGCGCTCCGGCGGGTGTTGTCGGCCATCGACTCACCGCCGTCGAAGGCGCAGCTGGTCGAGGCCGGGGGCAAGGACCCGGCGGCGGCGCTCCGGGCCCTCGCGGCCGACGGGCGGCAGGCCCTCTGGCTGCGGCGGGCGGCGCTGTCGGCGCTCGGGCACTTCGACGGCCTCGAGACGCGCACGGCCCTCGGCCGGCTCGCGCGTGACGCGGACCCGACGGTACGGAAGGGCGCCGTCGAGACGCTGGGCTTCCTGACGAAGGGCACCGACGTCGCGCTGCGAGGCGCGCTCGCCGACGAGGTGCCGATGGTGCGCCGCTCGGCCGCGCGGGCGCTCTGGCGCGCGGGCGACGCCATGGCGCGCGAGGCCCTGGCGCGGCGGCTCGAGGTGGAGGACGACGGCGAGACGCGCGCCGTCCTCGCGCAGGCGCTCGGGCGGTGACGCGGGCCGGGTTGCGCCGGCCGGCCTGAATCGCCTCGGCCCGTTGCGCCCTCTTCGACGACGGCCCTCGGCGCGCAGAGGGGCCAGGGTGCGTCAGCGACGGCGCGCGCACCGCCAATGTTGCTCGATGCGAACGTCGTCGCCCTGGGGGGGGCCGAAGCCCTGAGGGAGCGCGGTGGGGTCTGCTCGCGTGGGGTCGACCCGCATGGCGCCCGCCCCGTGGATGTCGAGCAGCCGCCACTGCCATGAGCCTGGCGGGACCTCGAGCCACCCCAGGGCCGGGCCGGAGGCGACGTACGCCGCCTTCACCGGAGCGACGTCGTCGGGGCTCCCCTTGGTGGCTTGACGTGCCCCACGCATCGGCAAACCCGCGCTCACCACGCCAGGGCCTTCTCGGGTCGCGATGGTCGTCAGCCCCTTGCCTGCGGTCGACTTCCCGCGATTCCGCAAGGTCGTTTCCAGTCATCACGCCCGGGCCGAAGGAGCCCGAGCGCTGGTCGCACCACTGACGTTCGCTCGTCGAGCGGCGCGGCATCGCCAGTTGAGCAACCCGAGCAGCGCGACGAGCGGAGAGACTCCACCTGCACCCGAGCACCCGCAGCCTCCGATGGCGGACGAGGGGCCCATCGACATCGGGTCGAGCGGCAGGGGCACGGCTCCGGCGTCGACGCCGCCGTCCTCGCTCGCGCCGCCGTCAGCGTCGAGTCCTGCGTCTGCTGAAGCACCTGCGTCGACCGCTTCTCCTGCGTCGACAGCGCCTGCATCGACCTCGGCGCCTGCGTCGAAGGACACGCCCGAGTCTGCCGTGCCTCCGTCGGCCACAGCGGCACCGGCGTCGACCGTCGAGCCAGCGTCAACGCCCATGCTGGCGAGGGTGGTCGCGGTCGAGCGTGCACCCAGCGAGTGATTCCAGAACGTGCCGCTCCCCGTCGTCTCGCGCACGACGGCCACCACGCGCCACTCGTACGTCGTCGACGGCAGCGCGGTGGTGTCGAGGAAGGACTCGGTCAGGACCGGCGTCGGCGTGAGCCGGCCAGCGGCGCCTCCAGCGAGCGAGCGTCGATAGACGTGGTACCCGATGAAGTTCCTGCTCGTGTACGGCGGCCACGCCAGTTGCACGCCCGTCAGACCGGGCTGCGCCGTGAGCGAGGTCAGCTGCGTCGGGTAGAAGAGCCGCAGCGTCGGGTCTCCGAGCAGTGCCTGGTAGACGGGCATCGGGCGGTACGCGAAGGACGTGTCTCTCGCGTACGCCTGGCCGAACGACTCGAGCGCGCCGAGCGCGTACACCTGTACCGACGGTCGCGCGTACCAGAACGACGCCACCACCTCGCCCGAGCCCAGCGCCGTGCGCAGCAGCGCGTTCGAGTAGCTCCAGTCGCCGAAGTATGAGCCGAACAGGCCCATGAGGCGGGTCTGCGGTGCCCGCATCGCGAGCTCGGTGGAGCTCGTCACGCCCGCGGCGCTCGTCGGCCCACCCGCGCCATCGCCCCAGGCGAGCAGCACGCCGCCGTCCTGCTCGAGGGTCGGGAAGAAGGGCGCGTCGAACGGCTCGACGCCGAGAATCGCCGTGCCGTCGCGGTAGGCGGCGCGGCCGAACGACTCACCGCCGAAGTACCCGAAGCCCGGCCGCACGAGCGCGCGGCGAGGCAGGGGCGCGGCTCCCGTGCGGAGGCGATGCACCTTGTCGAGGTAGCGAGCGAGCAGCCCCGTGCCGGCGTCTGCGCCGAACACCGGCAGGCCCTCGAAGTCGACGCGGCCGACCGCCACCTCGACCGCCGACGTGAACGTCTGGTCGAACTTTCCATCGCCCGCGTCGTTGAAGAAGGCGCCGACGCCGCCCCGGCTCGTGTCGGTGAAGGTCAGGCCTGCGAGGTCGGCGTAGTACGGGTCGGAGGGCCACGCGCCGAAGTGGTCGCTGTGGCCATCGGGAGCCTGCAGGCCCGAGAACGCCCGGGGCATCGCGCCGAGCAGCATCACCTGCACCCGGCGGCCCGCGGCCATCGTCGCCACGGCGCTGATGCGCGCCTTCACCTGCGGCGGCGTCTCGTGGTGCGGCACCGACTGCTCCACCACCTCGAAGCCGTCGTCGCGCAGGTCATTCACGGACTGGTCGAGCTTCGTGCGCAGGCGCGCTGCGTTCTCGACATCGACGAGCACCAGCACCACGCCCGGGTCGTCGATGAACGGCGCCTCGACGCCCGCCAGCACCACCGCTTCACCGCCAAAGCCACCCTGCTGGGTGCGCTGCACGCGATAGATGGCGCGGCTGCCGTCGCCGAAGCTGGGCTCGAGCCAGCGCGTGGCTCCCGCGTCGAGCGTCACCACCAGCACTCCAGCGTCTGGCCGCTCGGGAAAGAGCCGGCGAATCGTCACCGAGCCCGAGTTCGCCAGCGCGTTCCACTCGAGCAGCAGCCCGCCGTCAGCCGGCCGCGCAAAGACGTGCGGGTCGGTGCCATAGTCCGTCTGGCTCCAGCCCGTCGCTGCGACGACGCACAGAGACAGTGCCAGGAAGCGGAGCGCGTGCATGGGCGGACGAAGACACTCCGGCAGCCCCGAAAGCGCAATGCGCGCGGGAGACGTGCCTCGCGTTCAGAGACACACGGAGCAGCGGTTCAAGGCGCAGCTTCGGGGAGGAGGGCCAGAGGCCGTGGCGCAGGGGGCGTCGGCGAGCGGGTCCGGCGTGGCGACGTTCACCCGCTCGCGGCACGCGCAGTGACGCTCCGCATTCGCAACGCACTCGGCGCGCGGCGTGGTGACCGGGGCCACCTGTGAAGCCACCGGCTCCTGAGCGGTCATCAACGCCGCTACACGACAGAAGGCGCATGACCGCGAAGCCGAGAAGTCTGAGCGTGGTGTCACGACACCCCAGCCGGGCGGGTCGAGCGGAGAAACCTCCGGACACGCCGAACGCCAGGCGCTTCAACCCAGGCGCCCTCGTCTGGGGTCTCACGACCCTCGAGCTGATTGAGGGCAGGGTCGCTCACGCTGAAACATGAGGTCGGTTCTGACCACGTACTTGAGGCCCGCGAGCACCGGGCACCCCTCGTGGAGCAGGTGGTGGTTGAACACGAGCACCCGCCCCTGCGCCGGCTCGACCAGCCGCTCGAGGTCGAGGAACTGGGTGGCGCCCCCAGCCTCACACGCGTTCAAGTACAGCAGCACCGTCAGCAGGCTGACTTCGTCCTCGGAGCGATGGAACGAACCATCGTAGTGCGGCGCGAAGGCTTGGCCCGGCCGATAGCGGTAGCAACGCAGCCGCTCGTTGGCCCCCACCATCGTCCACGCGCCCTCCAGACGCGACGGCAGGTGGGGCTTGAGCCGGCCGAAGATGAGCCCGGCGAGCGCAGGGTCGTCGAACATCACCCGGTCGTTGGTGCGGAGGTCCGGCCGCATCACCGGGCCTCTGGCCGTCGACACCGGCGCTGGGGTCGGCCCCGCCCGCTCGATGCGCTCGATGAGGCCCGCGCACTCGGCCGGCGAGAACACGCCATCGAGCGTCACCACGAGGGGGTTGCGCCAGCTCAGCTCGACACTCGAAGACGGGAGGAGATTGGACATAAGAGTCATTGTGACTCTTGATTGGGTTGGCCGTCAAGTCACCCCTCCGCGCTCGCGCCAGGTGACGGCCAGCAAGGAATGGGACTCCAGCGTCGATGGTGCGGCGTCGAAGCCAGCTCGGCTGAGGGGGCCGGTGACGCCGAGGTGTCCCGCGCCCACAGCGCCGTCGGATCTCCCTCGGAGACGAGCTTCTCGCCTGGCGTGGCCTGCGCATGGAACCGCGCCTCGTGAATCTTCGCCCCGTCGCCTGTCCACCCCTCGGCGTGCCGCAGCCCCGGCACGGAGTGCGCGCGTCCGAAGCACTTCCACAGGCGCTCGTTCACCAGCGGATCCGGCACCACGTGGGTGTCGTTCGACAGCGGCAGCACCGCGAGGGGCTTGACGGCCTTGAAGGACGCGTCGGAGAGCGAGAGCTGAAGGCCTCCAGCAGTACCGATGTGTCCGGCTGGCTCGTCCCTGCTGTCTCCACCCACCAGGCGTGTAGTCCTCACCCCTGCCAGCCTCTTCTCTGGGCGTGTGCGCGCTGCCGGCGTCGGAGCCACACCAGCGGGGCCCCTTCGAGCGGCGCGCTTACCGTGGAACAGCTCGCCGACGTCCCAGCGCTCATGCCCGCCGCTTGGGCCCGCCGGACAGGGTGAACGAAGCGCGAAACCATGGAGGAGGGCCAGAGGCTTCGGGCGCCTGAGTCGTGCTCGAGGGCGTTGCCGCGAGCCGCCATGGCGCGAACGACGAAGAGGCTCATCGAGGCGGGCGCTCCCATCGAGGCGGGCGCGAACACCAGGGTCGTCAGGGTATTCGCCTTGGAAGCCGCCCTGCGCAGGGCCCACCGGCTCGACCTCGCCTTCGCGATGCCGAGGGGGATGTTCGGCGTCTACGCGGTGCTCGTCGTCCTGCTGCGGAAAGCCGGCGCCGGGCCCCCAGAACGCCGCTGCGCGGCTGCCTGTAGAACATGAGCAGCTCGGCGACGGGGAGCAACTCCGGGTTCCACGAGCTGCGCCCATGCCATCGGTTGGAGACCACCTGCGCGGCGATTGCCACCACCAGCGGCGGCATCGCCAGGCCGACGGCGAGGGGGGCGCGCGACAGCATGAGCGCCCACAGCGGCGAGAGCTCGAGGACGAGGGCCGCAGCGCCCATGAGCGTCAGTCGCAGGAGACTGAAGTTGCCGATGGTGGTCCAGGTGGCGCGCTCGGCGCTCGTGAGGGAGTCGGAGAGCGAGCGGTGAAAGACGAGGTCGGCGAGGGCGCGGCCGTTGACCTACCTCACCAACAACGCTGACCGCATGAACTACGCTGCAGCTCGCGCCGCAGCCGTCAACATCGGGAGCGGAACCGTTGAAGCCACCTGCAAGAGCCTCGTCCAGGTGCGCATGTGCCGCAGCGGCGCTCGCTGGCGTCCCGACACCGCTCAAGCCCTGCTCTCCCTTCGCGCGCTCGCGCTCAGCGACCGCTGGGACTC
>JADCJJ010000320.1 GCA_020247085.1 Myxococcaceae bacterium
CTCGACCGCAAGGTCGGGGCTTTTCTGTCTCGGCCACCTCCTCACGCTCGCTCACCGCTGGTGCTCAATGCGGGAAGGTGCGCGATCGCCGTCACGAAAGAGCGTGGCGATCAGCTGGTCGAACTACGCGGCAAACAACACTCAGGAACTCGCAGCACGCTTCTTCCGTCGCGAAGCGCTCCTCGAACTCGACCAGGTTCTTCGGGAATCCCGCAGTGTTCATGCCCCCTGTATCTCACGCCACCCTGACATCCGACCCACCACCCCTCGGGGCCCCCTGAGCGAACCCGACACCCCAACCATCGGGAACCTCCGGCTGGACGTTTCGGCCCGGCGCGCACTCGTTCGCCCACGAGCTCGCTCGGAACGCCGGCAGTGAGGCCCTCCCTCCGCGACAGGGGCCGGCTCCCGCGCTAAGGCGCCCGCCATGCGCTTCGACACCCTCGCCATCCACGCAGGCCAGGAGCCGGACCCGACGACCGGCGCCATCATGACGCCCGTGTACTTCACCTCGACCTACGTGCAGGCCGGCCCCGGAGTGCACAAGGGCTACGAGTATTCTCGTACGAAGAACCCGACCCGCACGGCCCTCGAGGGGTGCCTCGCCGCGCTCGAGGGCGCCCGCTTCGGCTTTGCCTTCGCCTCGGGCCTCGCAGGCACCGACTGCCTGATGCACCTGCTCGAGACCGGCGACCACGTCGTGGTGAGCGACGACGTCTACGGTGGCACGTTCCGGCAGTTCGACAAGGTGTTCAAGCGCATGGGGCTGTCGTTCTCGTTCGTCGACATGACGGACCCCGCGAACATCGAGAAGGCCATCACGCCGAAGACGAAGATGCTCTGGGTCGAGACGCCCACCAACCCGATGCTGAAGCTCATCGACCTCGCCCGCGCGGCCGAGCTCGCCCGGAAGCACAAGCTCATCTCGGTCTGCGACAACACCTTCATGACGCCGTACTTCCAGCGCCCGCTGGAGTTCGGCTTCGACATCGTCACGCACTCGACCACCAAGTACCTCAACGGCCACAGCGACGTCGTCGGCGGCTTCACCTGTACGAACGACGCCGCGCTCGCTGAGCGCATCGGCTTCCACCAGAACGCCGTGGGCGGCACGCCCGGGCCGATGGACTCGTTCCTCGTCCTGCGTGGCGTGAAGACGCTCCACCTGCGCATGGAGCGCCACCAGCAGAACGCCTTCAAGGTCGCCGCCTGGCTCGCCGGGCAGCCCCTCGTGAACAAGGTGACCTACCCGGGCCTCGAGTCACACCCGCAGCACGCCCTCGCGAAGCGGCAGATGAAGGGTTTCGGCGGCATGATGACCTTCGACATGAAGGGCGGCCTCGCTGACGCGCGCACCTTCCTCGAGACCGTCAAGGTCTTCGCCTGCGCCGAGTCGCTGGGCGGCGTCGAGTCGCTCATCGAGCACCCGGCCATCATGACGCACGCGTCGGTGCCGAAGGAGAACCGCGAGAAGCTCGGCATCACCGACGGCCTCATTCGCCTCTCGGTGGGCATCGAAGACGCCGACGACCTCATCGACGACCTCGCCCGCGGCTTCGCGGCCTGCCGGCGCTAGCGCGCCCGGGCGCCTCGCCAGCAGCCGTTCCACCCGACGCCCGCGCCGCGGGCCCGTTCGGCGGCTGTGACGACGGCGCGCCTTGAGTAGAACCCCCTCTCGTGACGGTCCTCGTCGTCATCAGTCTGCTCGGGACGCTGCCGGTCGAGTGCGAGGCGCCAGCCCTGCGCGACGTCGCCCCGCTGAAGGCGTTCGCGCAGCGGAGCGGCACCCTCTCGGTCGGCCTCGACTCCATCGCTACCTGGTGCTTCGACTCCGCCGGCACGTGGACCGGCGGGCAGCGGGTCGAGGGGAAGAAGCCGAAGCCCGTCGACCCCGCGGCCCCACCCACTGGAGACTGTGCCCGGGCCCTGGCTTCGTGTGACGACGCCCGCGCCTCGCTCACCGATGAGCTCGCCAAGGTGCTGGACGACGCCCTCGCCGACCTCGCGCGCCCGTACCGGGGGCTGCGGTACGTCCCCCGGCGCTCCGGGCTCGACGAGCGCCCGTCGGCCACCGTCGATTGCGGTGAGCGGTCTCGACCCGGGCTCTTCGCCCAGGCCCAGGCCCGCATGGACCTGGCCCGCCTCGCGTCGGTCGTGCAGAACGAATACGCGAACTACAAGACGTGGCTGTTCGCGCGCGGCCTCGAGTGTGCGCAGCAGGTCCGGTCCGAGCAGGCCGCCGCCACCCGCGTCACGGTGTCGGTCGACGCTCCCGTGGCCGCGTTGTCTCCGGAGCCTGCGGGCGCGTCGAAGCCCTCGGCCCCGGACCCCATCGCGCCAGCCCCCGTCGTAGAGGCCGCCAGGGTCGACGCGAGGGGCGCGAACTCGAGCGCCTCGGCGACGCCCGCCCCGGGCGCAGGGGGCGCTGGAGCGAGCGGCGCGTCGGGTGGCTCCGCTGTCCTCGCCGTCGACGCAGGTGACGCGAAGGGGTCCTCTGGCAAGGGCGCCAGCGCCGCGGGCCCGCTCGCGGCCGGTGCGAGCGGGCCGGCAGTCGCCTCCAGCTCGCCCGGTGCCGGCAGGAGGGACGACGCGAAGGGCTCCACCGCCGCGGGCACGCTCGTGGCCGGAGCGGGCGGGCCGACGGGCGCCTCTGGTTTGCCCGTTGTCGGCCGAGGCGACGCTCAGGGCGCCAGTGCTCCCGGAGCGGTCGGAGGCGCTGGCCCGCTCGCCGTCGGCTGGAGCGACGTGAAGGCGTCGACCGGCGCGAGCGGCACGGCCGGCGGCTCCGGTTCACGCACCGTCGGTCGAGGCGACGTGGCGGGAGCCATCGGCGCGGGCCTCAGTGCCTCAGGCGCGCTCGTCTCCGGTCCTGGCGATGCGAAGGACGCCACCGCCGCGGGCGCCGGCCCCAAGGGCGGGCTCATGTCCGGCGGAGGCGCCGGGCCTGGCTCTCCAGCTCCGCTCGTCGTCGGAGCACCCGACGCGAGGGTGTCCACCACCGCGAGTGCGCTCACGCCCGGAGCGAGCGGCGTCAGCCAGGGCGACGCGAAGGGCCCGGTCGGCGCGGGCTCCGGTGCCCCCGGGGCGCTCACTGCCGGCGCTGCCACGACCGCGCCAGCGGGAGCGGCGCCTTCGTCCACCCCGCTCGTCGCCGGTAGCAGCGGCGCACCGTCACCCCTGCCGTCGACGGCGTCCGTGCCCGGCGCGTCTGGCCTTGGTGGGGCTCCCGCCGCGGCGCCTGCGCCCACCTTGCTCGAGGTCTGGCGCGGCCTCGCGCAGCAGCGCGGCAAGATGGAGCTCGACCGGGACTACCTGATGGGCTTCCTCGCCTCGCGCGAGCTCCGGGACTGCCGCTGCCAGCGCCCGAGCCCCGCGGGCATCGTCGCCCGCCTGGAGCGCGACGACGGCGTGGCGCAGCTCGAGGCCGAACACCCCCGGGCCCTCGCCTGTGAGCTCTGCGTGCAGAACGCCTTCGCGGCCTGGAAGTCGCGCGCCGCGAGGCAGTGCGCCCTCTTGTTCGACCTCAGCCCCTACGAGCTCGAGGTGCTCCAGAAGAGCGACGACGGCAACGGGCTGCCGCCGCGCTGCTGGGAGGAGGTGGTGAGCCGGCGCGGCCTCGATGCTGGCGTCGCGCTCGCCGCAGCCCCTGCGCCGCCCCGGCCGCCGGCTGCTGCCGACGCCGGCGCTCGGCCGCCACCGCCTGTCGCCGCGTCCGGCGTCCCGAAGGTCGAGCCTGCCTCGCTGGGCGCCGACGGCTTCATGCGCCCGAGCGAGCCCGCCCCCATTCCCCTGCGAGAAGAAGGGCGCTTCTACGTGCGCGTCTTCATGAGCTCGACGTGCGCCGCCGACGTGCTGCCGGGGCCCATCCTCGCTCGCACGGGCGATCTGCTCCTCATCCCCTTCGGTGCCCGGCAGCTCTCGCTCCGCAGCCCGTGCGGCGGGCTCGCCGAGGTGTATTGGGGCCGGGAGGCCGCGCCCCGCGTCAGCGAGGTCTTCGGTCGCAACCAACCCCTTCACCTCCAATTCAAGCCCCAGTGAGCGCCGACCGACACATCCCCGGGAAGTTGGTGAAGGGCGTCTTCCAGCGCGCGCTGTTCGCCGACCTCTCGGCCGACCTCATCACCGCGCTCGCCGCCGCCGGCCTCGACCTCTCGGTCCCGCTCCACGACGCCTACCCGCGCACTGTCTGGTACCGCGCCATCGAGCTGACCGCCGCGTCGCTCTTCCCCGACGAGGCGCCGGACGCCCGCCTGCGCCGCCTCGGCCGCCACGTCATCGAGTCCCTCGAGGCGCGCAAGCTGGTCAAGGGGCCCTGGCTGTCGATGGCGAAGCTGATGGGTCCGCGCAGGGCGCTCTCGAAGGCCGCCGAGCTCGGCGCCCAGTACAGCCCGGTGCGGCTCGACGTGCGCGAGCACCACTCGAAGGAGGTCGAGGTGACCGTCGCCGAAGACCAGCAGCCCGAGTTCCTCGCGGGCCTGCTCGAGGCTCTCGTCGAGCTCCTCGGCGGCAAGGTGGCCTCGGTCCGCGTCGAGGCAGCCGGGCACGGGCGCGCGGTGATGCGGGCGAGCTGGCGATGACGGCGCTGTTCCCCGTGCTCGAGGCCCCCGACGGCCGGGTGGTGTTGCGCTTCGAGGGCCAGACGCTCTCGGCCCGGCAGCTCGCCCGACGCTGCGCCGCCCACCTCGAGCGGCTGCGCGCCGCGGGCGTTTCGCCGGGAGCGCACGTCGGCGTGTGGACGCAGCCGCGGCTCGAGACCTGCGTGGCCCTCGTGGCCAACGCCGCCGCTGGCTTCGTCACCGTGCCGCTCGACCCGAAGCTGGGGCCCCGCGAGCTCGGCCACCTCGCCTCCGACGCGCGGCCCGTGGTGACGCTCGCCGCCGAGCCCGAGGCAGTCGCCGGCCGGCTCCCGGCGCCGCTCCTCGCGGTCGACGCCGCCGAGTCGCCGGCCGCCGTGAGGTGGCGAGCGGCCGACCGCGCGCCGCTGCTCGTCCTCTACACCTCGGGCACCACCGGCCTCCCCAAGGGCGCCGTCATCGCCGCCTCGTCGGTGGCCTTCGACCTCGACGCGCTCGCCAGCGCCTGGGCCTGGACGCGCGACGACACGGTGGTGCACGCCCTGCCGCTGTTCCACGTGCACGGGCTCTGTGTCGGCCTCTTCGGCGCGCTGCGCGCGGGCGGCGCCCTGCACTGGCTTCCGAAGTTCGAGCCCCACGCCGTGAGCGCCGCCCTCGAGGCGCGGCGGGCGATGCTCTTCGCGGTGCCGACGATGTACCACCGTCTCGCCGACGCCGCCGCGAGCGAGCCCGCCGTCGCCCGGGGGCTCCGCGCGGCGCGCCTGCTCGTGAGCGGGTCGGCGGCGCTGCCCCAGCGAGACCAGGCCCGCCTCGAGGCGCTCCTCGGCCCGCGCGTGGTCGAGCGCTATGGCCTCACCGAGACGTTGATCAACACCGCGGCCCGCGCCGGCGCACCCCCGTCGCCGGGGCCGGTCGGCGCACCCCTCGAGGGCGTCGAGCTGCGCCTGGTCGACGACGAGCGCCGCCCCGTCGTCGCGGGCCAGATGGGCGAAGTGGCCGTGCGCGGCCCCAACGTGTTCCTCGGCTATCTCAACCGCCCCGACGCGACCGCCGCCGTGCTGGACGCCGAGGGGTGGTTCTACACCGGCGACCTCGCGACCGCGGACGCCGACGGCCAGGTGCGCATCGTCGGGCGGCGGGCGACCGACCTCATCAAGTGCGGCGGCTTCAAGGTGGGCGCGGGCGAGGTCGAGGCGGCGCTCCTCGAGCACCCCGGGGTGCTCGAGGCGGCGGTGGTGGGTCGGCCCGACGACGACCTCGGCGAGCGCATCGTCGCGTTCGTCGTCGCGACGGGCGAGGTGACGCCCGAGGCGCTCATCGACCACGTCGCGCGGCTCACCTCGCCGCACAAGCGGCCCCGCGCCGTGCATCTGGTGCCCGAGCTGCCGCGGAACGCGATGGGCAAGGTGCTGAAGTCGAAGCTCCCCTGAGCGCCGGCCCGGGCCGACGCGTTGCCGCGGGCGACTCCGGCGAGCCCCACCCCGGTGGGCCGGCCAGGGGGCGCCGTCGTCGCCGCGCGCCCGGCGCGCACCGCGCCGTCCGGGCGGGAGAATTGCGCTTGCGGGCGGTGTGCTTTCCCGCCAAGGGAACGTCGCATGGGAACGGACGCAGCGGCCATCGCGCGCGCGCAGAAGGCCATCTCGGAGATCCGCAAGGGGCGCATGGTCGTCGTCACCGACGACGAGGGGCGCGAGAACGAGGGTGACCTCGTCATGGCGGCCGACAAGGTGTCGGCGACGGCCATCACCTTCATGGCCCGTGAAGGGCGTGGCCTCGTCTGTCTCTCTCTCACCGAGGAGCGGGTGCGGCAGCTGAACCTGCCGCTGATGGCGACCGACAACACCTCGCCTTTTCTGACGGCCTTCACCGTCAGCATCGAGGCCGCCCAGGGGGTCACCAGCGGCATCTCGGCGGCCGACCGGACCCACACCATCAAGACGGCCATTCGCGCAGACGCCCGGCCGGCGGACCTCTCGCGGCCCGGCCACGTCTTCCCCCTGCGCGCTCGCAGCGGCGGCGTGCTGGTGCGGCCCGGTCACACCGAGGTGAGCGTCGATCTGGCTCGGCTGGCCGGCCTCACCCCGGCGGGCGTCATCTGCGAGGTGATGAACGACGACGGCACCATGGCCCGCCGCCCAGACCTCGAGCGCTTCGCGCGCAAGCACGGGCTGCACCTGCTGTCGGTCGCCGACGTCATCACCTACCGCCTGGCGCACGAGCGGCTGGTGCGCCGCGTCGGCGAGACGGCGGTGACGCGCGAACCGTGGGGTGAGTTCAGGGCCTACGCCTACTCGACCGACGTCGACGCCACCGTGCACCTCGCGCTGGTGAAGGGTGACGTGGCCGGCAAGGCGCCCATCATCACCCGCATTCACCGCACGACGCTGCTGGGCGACGTGATGGACGCGTGCACCGGCGAGAGCTCCCTCCAGCAGGCCTTCCGCCGCATCTCCGTCGAGGGCCGCGGCGTCATCGTCGTGCTCCAGAAGCACGTCTCGGCCGTCGACGCGCTCCACGTGCGGCCCGTCAGCAACGAGCAGCAGGTGCCCGGCCGGGCCGGGCACACCCGGCTTCAGGAGTTCGGCGTAGGCGCGCAGATCCTCCAGGACCTCGGCGTACGCCGGCTGCGCCTGCTCACCAACACGGCCAACACCATCGTCGGGGTCGAGCGCTACGGGCTCGAGGTCGTCGAGCAGCTGCCCCTGACGAACGGGGCCGGGCCGGCGCGGCGCAAGGCCGGTGGCTCTCCTCGCCGTTCGTCGGTAGGGTGAGCGCCCGATGCCTCGCTCCTTCGAAGGAAGCCTCGTCTCGCCCAAGGGTCGCTTCGCCATCTGCGTCAGCCGGTTCAATGGCTTCATCACCGAGCAGCTCCTCGCGGGCGCGCTCGACGCGCTCGTGCGCCACGGCGTCGCCGACGGCGACATCGACGTGTATCGCTGCCCGGGCACCTGGGAGCTCGCCGGCCTGGTGCGCCGCGTGGCCGACTCGAAGCAGTACGTCGGCGTCGTCGCGCTCGGCTGTGTCATTCGCGGCGGCACGCCGCACTTCGACTACGTCGCCGGCGAGGTGGCCAAGGGCGTGGGGCAGGCCTCGCTGAGCTCCGCGGCCGCCGTCACCTTCGGCGTGCTCACCACCGACACCGTCGAGCAGGCCGTCGACCGCGCCGGCGTGAAGGCGGGCAACAAGGGCGCCGAGGCCGCCGTCGCCTGCATCGAGATGGTGAACCTCTACGCCCGCATGGGGGCGGGGTAGCCGTGGGCAGCCGCCGCACCGGCCGTGAGCGCGCGCTCCAGGCCCTCTACCAGCTCGACCAGAACGAGAAGGCCACGCCGGTCGAGGCCGTCGACGCCGCGTGGGCCGCGTCGGACGACGGGCAGGCCCGCGACGACTCGGCGCACACCTTCGCCCTCGAGCTGGTGCAGGGCGTACGCGCGCACCTCGCCGAGCTCGACCAGCTCATCGAGCAGCACAGCCAGAACTGGCGCCTGGAACGCATGCAGCGCGTCGACCGCAACGTGCTGCGGCTGGGCGTCTTCGAGCTCAAGCACCGCGACGACATTCCCCGCAAGGTGACGCTCAACGAGGCCATCGAGCTGGCGAAGCTGTTCGGCACCGAGGACTCGGCGGCGTTCATCAACGGGCTGCTCGACCGCATCGCCGTGGCGGTCGGCAAGCCCTGAAGGCGGCCCATGGCGACGGTGGTGAAGGAGCCCTCGCTCTCGGTGGTCGACGGCCTCGACGGGCTCGACGCGGTGGTGTGCCTCGTCCACGAGGACGAGCGGCCGCTCGGGGGCGGCGCGGGCTTCGTCGACTTCCGCCTCTGCGGGGCGTTGTCCCGGGCCCTTGCCTCGGGCTTCTTCGCCGGCGCCCCCGGCGAGCGGCTGCTCGTGCCGTCAGAGGGCCGCCTCGCGCCACCCCTGGTGTTCGCCGTAGGCCTGGGGCCGGCGGCGTCGGTGACGGCGCTCGGCCTCGAGCACGCCCTCACCAGCGCGCGCGCCATGCTCACGCGGGCGCAGGTGGGCGAGGTGGCGCTCGCCGTGCCGTCGCCGCGCAAGCTCGCCCCGGCCGACGTCGGCGCCCTCGTCGCCAGCGCCTTCGTCAAGCCGTGGACGGCGGGCCGCGTCGTGGTGCTGGCAGACGGGGCCGTCGGCGCGGCGTGCCGGGCCGCGCCGGGCGCTGCGCTGGCGGTCGACTCGCAGCGCGCCGGGGGCTAGCGTGTCGTCTCAGTGGAACTCCTGAAGGTCCTCATCGTCGAGGACTCGCGCGCCACCCGTGAGCTGCTGGCCGCTGCCGTCGAGCTCGCCGGCGGCGTCGAGGTGCACACCGCCGTCAGCGGCTTCGAGGCGCTCAAGGTGCTGCCGCGGCACCGCTTCTCGCTCATCGTAACCGACATCAACATGCCCGACATCAACGGGCTCGAGCTCATTAACTTCGTCAAGAAGAACCCCAACTACCGCCACGTGCCGCTCTTCGTGGTGACGACCGAGGGCCGCGCGCAGGACCGGGAGCGGGGCCTGCA
>JADCJJ010000321.1 GCA_020247085.1 Myxococcaceae bacterium
ACGGGGCGCTGCGGGTCCATGTGGCCTCCGAAGGAGAGTGAGGAAGAAGCTACGAGCCGCGCGTTCATTTCTCGAATCGATGACGCGACTGCGCGAGATTCCTGTTCGGAATGAGCCCCACCACACTCGACCTGAACCTGCTGCGGACCCTGGCGCAGCTCCTCGAGAAGCGGAGCGTCACCGGCGCGGCGCGCGCCCTGGGCGTCGGACAACCGGCGATCTCGAAGCAACTCGAGCGACTTCGCTCCGCCCTCGGCGACCCGCTCCTGGTTCGGAGCGGGAGCACGATGCAGCTGACGCCCCGGGCAACCCTCTTGATGGTGAAGGTGCGCGACGCGATGCAGGCCATCGATGCGCTCACCGAGCGGCCGCGGCCCTTCGAGCCGGCGGCGGCGAGTGGCGCCTTCCGTATCGCCTGCGGAGACGAGGCCCTGCCAGTGGTGCTGGGCCCCTTCCTGAGACGGCTCTTCGACGCGGCGCCGCGGGTCGACGTCCGCATCCGGCCCCTCGGTCGCCAGTTCGCGGCGCAGCTCGACGGGGGGCAGGTCGACGTGGCGCTGGTGCCAGACCTTCGACACGTGACGGGGCTTGTCTTCCCGGACCTCGACCGCTTCGTCCTCAAGGCCTGCGGCTCCGAGCGCTTCGTGGTCGTCAGCCGGGCTCGCCGACGATGGACGCTCGACCAGTACCTCGCTGCCAGGCACGTCGCGGTGACACCGCTGGGTGAGAGCGACGTCTCGCTGCTCGACCGCGAGCTTGAGCGGCAGGGGCGCTCCCGGCGAATCGCGTTGACGGTGCCGTCCTTCACGGCGGCGGTGCAGGCGGTGGCGCGGTCGGAGCTGGTCGCGACGCTGCCAGAGGGCATCGTGGACTTCGTCGCGCCGGAGCTGCACCGGGTTCGGTCTCCGGTGACGTTCCCCTTCGACGAAGTCGAGACGGTGATGGTGTGGCACCCCCGCAACACGACGGACGAGCGCCACCGGTTCCTGCGCGAGCAACTGCTCGAGAGCGTCTCCCAGCGCTCACCTGCGAGAACGCCGGCGCTCGCACGGGCTCCGGGGGCGAGCCGGGGCCCAGTCACGCCCTCTGGACGATGAGCGTGTTCGACACGGGCTTGTCGACGGCGGACGCTTTCCGACTTCGTTTGTCGGTCGAGGTCGAGCGGGAGCGAGGTCGGCGACGAGCTGAGCGCCGCCGACCTGCGCCGGTTCAGCTACCGCTTCTTCTTCGTGGGCTCCGGGAGGGCTCGTTCTTCGTCTGCCGCCAGGACTCTGCGTCGATGTCGACGGTATGCAGGTGCTGCGAGAAGCGGTCGACGAGGCCGACGACGCAAGCGGCGCCGGGGAACACGGTGCCCCACTGCTTGAAGCCCAGGTTCGGTGGTGATGACGGTGGACGAGGTCTCGTGGCGCCGGCCGATGATGTTGTACAGCAGCTCACCCGAGCGGCTGTCGCAGGGGACGTAGCCAGTTGGGGTGTCGGGTTGGCTCAGGTCCCCCCAACAGGTTGTGTGAGCTGAGCGAGGCGGAGCCCCCGGGCGGCGGGAGCTGCGGAGAGGACGCGGTCGAAGAGGAGCCAGCGGCTGGCCGCGTTTCGGCGGTTGAAGCGGAACTCGAACTCCGAGAGGTACGCCGGGAGGTGCTTGTGCGAGACGCTGCCCTGGAAGGTGCCGAGCACGACGCGCTTGAAGAGCGAGAAGAGCTTGTGGACGCGCGGGAGCACCTTGCTGGCGCGGCGGCTATCCTTGCCGATGACGTTGCGCTGGTGCCCGATGCCGACCTCGGGAAGGCCCGCGTAGGCGGCCAAGCCGTCGGTGACGGCCACGGCGCGCTGCTCGAGGTTCCGGACCGCGAAGTCTTTCAGGTTCTGACCAGTTGCAGCGGGAAGGGCCTCGAGCCGCGCGCGCCCCATCTTGTCGCCGCGCACCTCGACAGCCCCCGCGACCAGCGCCTTGCGTCCGGCGAGGCTGCGGCCACCGTGGGCACGGTCGTCGGAGCCGCCGATGTACGTCTCGTCCACCTCCACGGCCCCCGTGAGCGGCTCTTTCCCGAAGCTGGCGGCGACGCAGGCTCGCAGCCGGTGGCACCAATGCCAGGCGGTCTCGTAGTGCAACCCGAGTTGGCGCGAGAGTTCCTTGGCGGACAGAGCGCGCTTCGACGTAACCCACAGCGTCATCGCCCGGAACCACAACCTCAGTGGCTTCCTCGTCTGGTGGAACAGCGTGCCCGCGGTGACGGACTCCTGGTGCCCGCACCCTCTGCACTCCTCGACGCGCCGGCCGCGCACCGGCCACGACTCTCGCGCTCCGCACTTCGCGCAGCGGAAACCCTCGGGCCACTTCTTCCCCCTCGCGTACGCGACGCACGCCTCCTCCGTCGCGAACCGCTCTTCGAACTCGATGAGATTCCTTGGGAAGTCGTTCATCCCGCCCTTCTACACGCGGGGACTGACATCCGACCCACCACCCCTTGGGCCGACTTGAGCCAACCCGACACCCCAACCCCGAGGTTCTTCTCCTGCCCGTGGTACGTGAGGTTCTTCGCGTTGCCGCCGTGCTTCCGCACGTAGTGCGCGCACTCAATCAACATGCCGCCTGAGCCGCAGGTGGGGTCGCAGATGCGCATCCCTTCCTTCGGCGCGAGCAGCTCGACGATGAGCTGCACGACCTTGCGCGGCGTGTAGAACTCGCCGCCCTTCTTCCCTGCGTCGTCGGCGAACTTCTCGATGAGGTACTCGTAGGCCCTCCCATGCATGTCCGGCTCGGAGAGCGACGAGTTCCGCGGGTTCACCTTCGAGAAGTGGAGCACCAACTTCGAGAGGACCGTGTCGCGGTTCTTCGCATCCCCCAACCGCCGCTCGTCGTTGTAGTCAATCTGGGCGAGAAGCCCTTCGAGCGATTCGTTCTTCTCCTCCAGCGCCGCGCACGCCTTGTTCAGCGCCTCGCCGATGCCGGTGGAGACCTTCTGGAGTTCCGACCACCGCGCGCGCGTCGGCACGAAGAACTGGTGCTGGTCCTCGTCGTTCCACGCGACCTTCTCCGACTCCCCCGCCGCAATGAGCTTCTCAGCCTCCTCCTCGAACACGTCGGAGAGCCGCTTGAGGAAGAGCAGGCCGAAGATGAAGCCCTTGTAGTCGCTGCTGTCGATGCTCCCTCGCAGGATGTCGGCGGCGCTCCACAGGTAGCGTTCGAGCTGGTCCACCGTGAGTTTGCCGATGGTCGATAGTTCCTCGGCGGCGGTCGCGGCCCCGTTCTTCGGGGGGGCCTTCGGTGCCGGAGCACCCTCGCCACCACCGAGGATGCGGGCGACGAGAACTTCCTTGTCTTTGCCTGAGCGGTCGAGTTCGAGCGCGTCGCAGACGCTCTGAAGCTCCTCGCGCTTGAGCATCCTGAGCACCTCGGCGAAGTCCACCGCGCGCGCGCGCACGAGGGCGTCAACGTGCTGGTCGAGCACTCGGCGGTCCTCGACTTCGAGCTCGAAGTGCTCCGTCAACGAGGAGAGACGGTCACGGGAGAGCGCGGCGAGCGCCTGACGGCGGATCTTCGGGGGAACGGCGTCCGGCTTCGACATGGTGGCGGAGCCTACGCTGCGCGGAGGCGATCTACAGCGAACTCAGTGGGTGTCAGAGGGCTGGCGGCGGCCCTTCGGGGCTGCCGAACGCGGAGACCCCGTTCACCGTGAGCTTCACAGCTTCATCGAGGTCGATCCGCTGGAAGTCCCAAGTGAGTTCGTAGAGGAGCGCCCCAACAGACCAATCCACTTGCCCCTTCGGGATTTCCACAACGAAAGGCTCCGCGAAGCGGGTGCGGATGAAGGCGAACACCGAACCGTCCGTTGACGCTCCCATCTGGAGTTGATCGAGCCCATCGGCCGATAGGAAGTTCAGGCACGGCATCTTCGTTCCCTCAGCGTCGATTGGTCTCCAGCTTGGACCAATCCGGTAGGTCACTCGCCCGCTCACGAGATTTCCGCTCCCGGATGCTGCAACTTGACTGATGACCCCGTTGCAGCCGCTCATCGACGCGCCCGTGAGCTTTAGGTCGCCGCTGGGGGTGGGCGGCGAGTAGCGCGTAGGCAGGTCCACGCCCACCCGGTGAGCAGCCGTCGCCAGCCCATCGTAGTCCTCCGAGAAGTGCAGGACGTCCAGAGGATTCTCTTCCGGCGCGCCAAAGAAATAGCGGGCAAGAAACCACCCGGTGCGCGTCGTCTTGCTCTCGGTACTCACGAGGCAGGCGAGCATCCCCTGATTCGCGAATGCTTCCATCGCCTGCCGGAGTTGCGGGCGCGCAGCGCCAAGGGCAGAACCGTCACTAGCGCGGCCCGCACGGTTCATCAGCGAGAGCACCTCGCGGCACTGGACGACCGCGTTCACATTCTGGCGCTCGATTTCGGCAACGAGGTCGTCACCCAGTCGCTTTGCCAACCGCCGCGCCGAGCCGTCGTCGGGGGCTGCCTTCGCGATGGCGCTCAACTCGTCCCGATGAGTCGAGACGAACCTGCGAATCGTCCGCTCAACGGGGCGTGCATCGAGTTTCGCCTGCGCCCGTACCGCCTCTCCGAGAAGTGCTTCGTTCTCGCGGCGGTCGTTGCTCGCCACGTTCGTCGCGCTCCACAGGGTGCCCGCTGCCGCGAACAGGGAGATGACGGCGGAAGCCGACGCGACGATGAGCGCGGCGATAGCCAACTTGTTCCTCGCAAGAGGTGCAGCCGCCGACGGCCCTACAGGGGATGGCGAGCGCACACCAACCGCGTCGCCGACCGCAGATGGCTCGTGCGCAGCGGGCGGCGCGGTTGACGAAGCTGGGACCGGAGGGCCGTCAGACACCACGCGAACCTACAACGCTCGCCAGATATGGTCGTGCTCGGAGGTGTCATGGGCTTTCGCCAAGACTGGGATGCGCTGGCAGTGAGGATCGACGGGCTCGCGCAGGCCGGGCTCTTCGTCGTGCAAACGGCAGCGGCTGTGGGCTCCGACTACTACGGGGTGCTCAACAGCGTGGTCCTGCCGAACGCCACCGAGACGTTCGCGCTACTGGCGAGGTTTCACGAAACGCACCAACTGGCGCTGCCGCCAGCAGCAGCCCGTGCGCTGAAGCAGTTCATCGAGCTTCAGGGCAAGTTCTTCCGCGATGGAAAGGCGAGCGGGTTCCCTGCGTTGCAGGGGATGATCGCACTCCTCCAATCGATCCGTGCAGAGGTCACTCATCACCTGACCGACCTCGAATTTGCGCAGCACAGGCGGGTCGAGCGGGCGTTTGAACACCTGAAGCGAAGCCTCATCGTGGACGAGCAACTTGCAGCACGGTGGACAGCGGCGTTCGACAAGCACGAGACCCACTGCGAGAAGCTCGGAGCAGTCCACCTCCTCGCTCACGGTCTCTGGGCTTTCAAGGCCAGCGAGGCGGGCGCTGCGACCGACCTGCTGCTCGGTTCCCCGCTCGAAACAGACGACCACGTCGATGCTGTCGCCGAGGCGCTGGTTCTCACCGAATGGAAGCGAGTGACCGATGCGAAAGACCTGTCCGCGCACGCTGCGAAGGCGCGGTCGCAGGCCGCGAAATACGCCGCCGGGATTCTGGGGGGCGTTGAACTTCGCTCGTTCCGCTACCTCGTCTTCGTCTCGGAGCGAGACCTCGTGATGCCGAAGGACATTGCTGACGGAGCGGTGGTCTATCGCCACATCAACATTCCGGTGACCGCAAAGCCCCCTTCGGCGTCGTGATCACCTTCGCGCCGAACCCCTCTCGAATTCGACGATGGTCATGCTCGGAGGAAGTGCCCCGCGCGCGTCGCCGTGCGTTCCGTCTAGGGACTCAGCGCCGAGCGAGTCCAAGAACAACAGCAGAGTTTTCGCCGTGTCGCGCCGGAGGCCCCTCTCGGACGCCACCCATTCGACAGCACTGAACGACCGTCCTTCGGCCGGGTCGCTGCACCACCACGGAACATCGTCGCGCGTATTTCGGAAGCAGATGAAGTGCCGGTCGTTCTGGGTCAGGTTCTTCGGGGAAGTGGAAAGCGGGACGATCCGAAGGTCTCTCGGAGGTGCGGCCGTGTGGCGAATTCTGGCACTGCCCAGCGCCGGCCCGACCGCGCCCATGTCGACATCCAGCCGTGCTGCAGCTCGGTCCGCTCTGGACCGAGCGCCCCGCTTCCGGCTTCGTCCTTCTTCTTTCCCTGGTTGGCGCTCATCCGTGAATGCTCGCCGTGTC
>JADCJJ010000322.1 GCA_020247085.1 Myxococcaceae bacterium
CCGCCCCCCCCCGTCGCGCCGCCCCCCCCCGTCGCGCCGCCTCCCCCCGTCGCGCCGCCTCCCCCCGTCGCGCCGCCCCCCCCCGTGGCGCCGCCACCGCCCATCGCGCTGCCTCCCCCCGCGGCGCCGCCATCGCCCGTCGCGCCGCCTCCCCCCGTGAAGACCCCACCGGCGGCCCCCGCCGCAGCGGAACCGCCTGCGCTGCCTCCGCCCGTCGAGCCCGCGTCGGGGCGAATCGGGGTCAGCGGTCCGCAGGCCAGCAAGAGAGCGCCTGCCAGGAACGTGGTCTCGCGCACCATATGCTCGGTTCGATAACATGGACCGCGCGCGCGTTGGGCGCCCGTGCGTCGCCCCGTCCCGTGCTATTGCGAGTTCGCCCATGAAGACAGTCGCCATCACCGGAGCCTCCCGCGGCATCGGCCTCGCCGTCGCCGAGGCCTTCGTCGACGCCGGCTGGCGCGTGCTCTGCCTCGGCCGGAGCGACGCCCCGGCGCGGCGCCTGCGCGAGCGCGGCGATGCCCGCTTCGTGCCCTTCGACGCGGCCTCGAACGACAGCGTGCTCACCGCGGCCCGCGCCGTGCACGAGGCGGCGCCGACCCTCGACGCGCTGGTGAACAACGCCGGCATCGCGCTGTCGGCGAGCCTGGCGAAGACGAGCCTCGAAGACTTCGCGCGCATTCAGCAGGTGAACGTCACGGCGCCGTTCCTGCTCACGCAGGCGCTCCTGCCGGCCCTCGTCGCGGCCCGGGGGCGCGTCGTGAACGTCTGCTCGACCGCCGCCAAGAAGGGCTTCAAGTACACGAGCGCCTACTGCGCCTCGAAGCACGCGCTGCTGGGCCTGACGCGCGCGCTCGCCGTCGAGCTGGCTGCGAAGCAGGTGACCGTCAACGCCGTCTCTCCTGGGTGGACCGACACCGACATGCTGGCGGCCAGCGTCGACCGCATCGCCAGCGCCACCGGGCGGAGCGCCGCCGAGGCGAAGTCGACCCTCGAGGCGATGAACCCGCTGAACCGGGCCGTGCAGCCGCGCGAGGTCGCCGCCCTCGTGCTCTTCCTCTGCGCCAGCGAGGCCGGCGCGGCCATCACCGGCGCGGACTACACCATCGACGGCGGAGAGACGGTCTGATGCCCCACACCACCATCCAGCCCGACGGGTGGGTCCCGCCCCGTGGCTACGCGAACGGCGTCGTCGCCACCGGCCGCATGCTCTTCACCGGTGGCATGGTCGGCTGGGACCCGACGAAGGCCGAGCCTACCTTCCCGACGTCGTTCGAGGCGCAGTTCGACCAGGCGCTCGCCAACGTGATGGCCGTGGTGCAGAAGGCGGGAGGCGCCGCGACCGACGTCGTGCGCATGACCGTCTACGTCACCGACAAGCGCGAGTACCTCGGAGCGCTGAAGGCCGTCGGCGCCGCCTGGAAGAAGCACCTGGGCCGGCACTACCCCGCGATGGCCCTGGTGCAAGTGGCCGCGCTCGTCGAAGACGCCGCGAAGGTCGAGATCGAAGCCACCGCCGTGCTGTGAGGAGCGCTCCCCGATGAGGCACCCGACGTCGTTCCGGTTCGAGGTCAAGGAGAAGGTCGGCGTCATCACCTTCACCCGCCCCGACACGCTCAACTCGCTCACCTTCGAGGTGTACCGCGAGCTGACCGACCTGTTCTTCGAGCTCGAGAAGGAGCCCTCGGTGCGCGCGGTGGTCGTCACCGGCGAGGGGCGGGGCTTCTGCTCGGGCGGCGACCAGCACGCCATCATCAAGCCGCTGCTGACGCGCGACATGCCGGCGCTCGTCGAGTTCACCCGCATGACGTGCGAGCTGATTCGCAACATGCGCGCGCTGCGCAAGCCCATCGTCGCGGCGCTCAACGGCACGGCCGCCGGCGCGGGGGCCGTCATCGCCCTGGCCTCGGACCTGCGGGTGGCGAGCGAGAAGGCGAAGATCGGCTTCCTCTTCGTACGCGTCGGCCTCGCCGGCGCCGACATGGGCGCGGCGCACCTGCTGCCGCGGGTGGTCGGCCTGTCGCGGGCCACCGAACTGCTGATGCTGGGCGACGTCATCGACGCGGCGACGGCAGAGAAGTACGGGCTGTTCAACCGGGTGGTGTCGCCCGAGCGCTGTCTCGAAGAGGCGATGTCGTTGGCGACGCGCCTGGCGAACGGCCCCACCTTCGCGCTCGGCATGACGAAGGAGATCCTCAACGCCGAGCTCCACATGGACCTCTTCCAGGCGCTCGACAACGAGGCGCGCGCCCAGGCGGTGTGCATGCAGACCCACGACTTCCGCGAGGCGTCCGATGCCTTCTCGAACAAGCGAACGCCGACGTTCCAGGGCCGCTGACCCCACGCGGGCGCCCGCCGGGCTCTCGGGCCGGCGCCTCGAGCTGCTCGAGCGCGCGCTCGAGGCCGGCTCGTTCATGCTGCGGCTGAGCGAGACGCTGACGCCGTTCGCGGTGGTGTTGGACGCCGCCGGAAAGCCGGGCCTGGTCTCGGTCGACGCGCAGTCAGCCGACGCCGACGAGCTCGAGGTGCAGTTGGTGACGGCCCTGCAGGGCGACGCCGCCGAGGGCGTCATCACCGGCGCGGCCTGGGCCTACACCATCGATGTGCGCACCCCCGACTACGAGGGGCCGGCGCTCAAGGTGTACGTCGACGTGCCCGGAGAGCGCCCCTTCGTCGCGTACACACCCTACACTTTCGCGATGGGCGACCCCGCCGAGCTGGGAGAGACCCACGTGCTCGAGGCCGAGGCGAGCGTGCTGTTCCCCGGCGAGGCGGAACCACGGCGGGGCCGAGCGGCGGTGTCGAAGCCAGCGGCGCCATCGAAATCAGCGGCGTCATCGAAATCAGCGGCGTCATCGAAATCAGCGGCATCCCCGAAGTCGGCGGCATCCCCGAAGTCGGCGGCGTCATCGAAATCAGCGGCGTCATCGAAATCAGCGGCATCCCCGAAGTCGGCGGCGATCCCGAAGTCGGCGGCGTCCCCGAAGTCGGCGGCGATCCCGAAGTCGGCGGCGTCCCCGAAGTCGGCGGCGTCCCCGAAGTCGGCGGCGTCCCCGAAGCCAGCAGGGTCATCGAAATCAGCGGCGCTGCTGAAGCCGACGCACGTGGCGGGAGCACCTCCGAAGCCGGCCCCTCCGAAGCGGCAGGCCCGTGGGCGCTGAGCGCCTCGACGCCAGCGGGCCGCGAAGGCCAGGCCCTCGCAGATTCCCGAGGTCAGCCGAAGGGCGTGCACGGGAAGGCCCCCTCACTACCGCGCCAAGCCTTCGCGAAGACTGGAGTCGCGCGCTGGTATCGAGCGTGCAGAGCCGGGCGCCATGATTCCTGCACACTCCCTGACGACGACCCTGCTGGTTGCCTCGGCCCTCCTCGCCTGCGCGCCGGCCGAGGTCGCCCCCCCGGGCCTCGAGGCCCGCTCGACGAAGGCTCGCATCACCGAGGCGGCGCCGCTGGCCGACGTCGAGCAGCTGGTGCGCGACGCCAACACCTTCGGCTTCGACGCCGCGCGCCGGCTGACGACGGGTGACGAGAACCTTGCCTTCTCGCCGCATAGCCTCAACACCGCCCTGGCGATGACGTACCCGGGCGCCCGGGGCGCCACCCGCGCGGCCTTCGAGCGGGCGATGCGCCTGACGTTGCCCGCGGAGCGCTTCCACCGGGCGATGAACACGCTCGACCGCGCGCTCGAGTCGCGCGGGGAGCAGGCCTCGGGGCGGGCGGGCAAGGCCTTTGCGCTGCGCTCGAACAACCAGGTCTTCGCGCAGCAGGGGCTCCCGCTGGGGGCCGACTTCCTCGACGTGCTCGCCGTCGAGTACGGGAGCGGCGTTCGGCAGCTCGACTTCGCCAAGGCGTCGGAGCGCTCGCGCAAGGCCATCAACGAGTGGGTGAGCATCAACACCGAGCGGCTCATCAACGAGCTGCTGCCCCAGGGCGTCATCACCCCGGACACGCGCCTCGCGCTCGTCAACACGCTGTACTTCAACGCCGGCTGGAAGACGCCGTTCGACCGCGCCAACACCGCGCTCGGCACCTTCACGCGGAGCGACGGCACCTCGACCCAGGTCTCGTACATGTCCGGAAGCGCCCTCGAGGGGCGCCGCGGGCGGCTGGGCGACGTCGACGTGCTCGAGCTGCCGTACTCGGGCGACGAGGTGGCGCTGCTGGTGCTGGTGCCGCCCGCCGGGAAGTTGACCGAGCTCGAGGCGTCGCTCGACGGCCCGAAGCTCGCCGCCTTCGTCGACGCGCTCACCACGCCCGAGAGCGCCGTTCGCCTGCCCCGCTTCGAGGTCCGCTCCCAGCTGCGCGCGGACGAGGCCCTCAAGGCGATGGGCCTCGAGGTGGCGTTCTCTCCGGAGGCGGACTTCTCGGGCATCACCGAGGCCGAGTCGCTGTCACTCACCGCCGTGGTGCACGAGGCCGTGGTGAAGACGGACGAGGACGGCACCGAGGCCGCCGCCGCCTCGGCCGTCATCGCCGGGCGCACCTCGCTCCCCGCGTTCTTCGAGGTGAACCGGCCCTTCGCCTTCGTCGTGCGCGACCGCGCGACGGGCGCCGCCCTCTTCATCGGCCGCGTCACCCGCCCCACCAGCGCGGCGAACTGACGGCGCCGGGGCCAGCCCTCGCGGAGTGACGGCGGGCCGCCGACCGCCCGGGCGGACTTCACCGGGCGCCCTGCCGGGAGCGGCCTGGGGGCGCGCGGCCCATGGCCTCGCGGGCCGAGGCGCACTATCGAGCGCCGCATGTCCGCCTCCTTCCTGACGCCCGACCACCAGGCCCTCCAGACGCGCGCCGCCGAGGCCTTCGCACCCCTCGACGCGGGCGCGCTGCACGTCGACGACGCGGGGCTCGCCAGCGCCGTCGCCGCGACGGGCCTCTCGCCCTACCTGGTACCGGCGGCCTACGGCGGCGTGACGGCGCAGGTCGAGGTGATGTCGCTGTGCGTGCTGCGCGAGGAGCTCGCCTACCGCAACGCCGCGGCCGACTCGCTCTTCGCGGTGCAGGGCCTGGGCAGCCACCCGTTGGTGCTGGCAGGAAGCGAGGCCCAGCGCCAGGCGCTGCTGCCGAGGGTGGCGGCCGGCGAGGTGCTGTTCGCGTTCGCGCTGACCGAGCCCGACGCCGGCAGCGACGTCGCCAACCTCTCGACGCGGGCCGAGCGCACCGCCGACGGCTGGCGCCTCTCGGGGCAGAAGCGCTTCATCTCGAACGCGGGCGTAGCCACGCACTACACCGTCTTCGCGCGGACCGGCGAGGGCCCGAAGGGGCTGTCGGCCTTCCTGGTGCCCGCGACCGCGCCCGGCTTCCGCGTCGCGCGGCAGATGGAGCTGCTGGGGGAGCACCCCATCGGCGAGCTCGAGCTCGACGGTTGCCAGGTGCCGGCCGACGCGCTCGTCGGTGAAGAGGGCGCGGGCATGAGGCTGGCCCTGTCGACGCTCGACGTCTTCCGCAGCACCGTGGGCGCGGCGGCGGTGGGCATGGCGCGGCGCGCGCTCGACGAGGCGCTCTCGTACGTGAAGACGCGCCGGCAGTTCGGCGCCCCGCTGGCCGAGCTGTCGGCCGTGCAGGCGCTCCTCGCCGACTGCGCCGTCGAGCTCGAGGCCTCGCGGCTGCTGGTGCACATGGCTGCCACCACGAAGGACCGGGGCCAGGCGCGCATCACCTACGAGGCGGCGGTGTCGAAGCTCTTCGCTACCGAGGCCGCGCAGCGCATCGTCGACCGCTGCCTGCAGGTGCACGGCGGCAACGGCGTCGTGAAGGGCTTCGCCGTGGAGCGCCTGTACCGCGACGTGCGCGCGCTGCGCATCTACGAGGGCGCCAGCGAGGTGCAGCGGCTCGTCATCGCCCGCCACCTGCTCGGCCCGCGCTGATGGGTGCGGCCGGGCCCTGGCTTCGTCACACGGCCCGGGCGCCGGCGTCGATGCCGCGAGGGCGGCGGCAGAGCTGCGCCCGCATCCTTCGACGAGGGCTCTCGCCGCCCTCGCCCTCGTCCCGCGTGCGCCGACGGGGCGCGGCCCCTCCACGACGGCCCCGAGGGCAATGCCGGTGAGGTGAGCGGGAAAACTCGCTCCGTCGGTTCGGGTGCCGCAGACTCGGGTTCGTCCGTGGAAGCGTTCGAGCCCTACCCCTCGCTGGCCCTGGCCCTCCTGACCGGGCTCCTGGTGGGCCTTGAGCGGGAGCACTCGAAGCCGGCGCCCGACAACGGCAGGCGGGGCTTCACCGGCGGCGTGCGCACCTACCCGCTCTTCTCGCTCCTCGGCGCGACGGCGTCGCTCATGCAACCGGCGTACGGCGCCCTGCCCCTCTTCGGCGCGACCATGGGCCTCAGCCTCTTCCTCGCCATCGGCTACTGGCGTGACGCCGAGCACGGCCACGTCGGGCTGACCAGCGAGGCGAGCGCGATGCTCACCTTCTTCCTCGGCGCGCTCTCGGCCTCTCACGGCCTCATCGAGCCGGTGCAGACGCGCGTCTTCGTCGTCTCGAGCATCGCGGTGGCGGCGACCTTCCTGCTGTCGCAGAAGACCGAGCTGCGGCAGTTCTCGGCGAAGCTGTCTCGCGACGACGTCATCGCGACGGTGAAGTTCCTGCTCATCGCCGTGGTGGTGCTGCCGGTGCTGCCGAACGAGCCGCTGGGCCCCTATGGCGCGCTCAACCCCTACCGCATCGGCTTCATGGTGCTGCTCATCGCGGGCATCGGCTTCGTCGGGTACGTGGCGATGCGGCTCTTCGGCCATGGGCGTGGGCTGCTCATCACGGGAGCCATCGGCGGCCTCGTCTCGTCGACGGCGGTGACGCTGGCATCGGCCGCCCGCGCGAAGCAGACGCCACAGCTCGCGCCCATCAGCGCGCTGGCCGTCGTCATCGCGAACACCATCATGTTCGTCCGGGTCCTCGTCACCGTCGCGGTCGTCGAGACCTCGTTGTTGCCACGGTTGTCGGTGCCGCTCGGCGTGATGGCCCTGGTGAACCTCGTCGCCGTGGGCGTGCTGGCGCTGCGTGACCGCGCTCACCGGAACGAGGTCACCGACGTCGAGCTGACCAACCCGTTCGAGCTGCGAAAGGCGCTGCAGTTTGGCGCCTTCTTCGTCTTCATCCTGGTGGCGTCGCGCTGGGCGACCGAGACGATGGGTGACGCCGGCACGTACCTGACGGGGCTCCTCGCAGGGCTCACCGACGTCGACGCGATCACCCTGACGATGTCGAACCTGGTGAAGGGCGGCACCCTCGCCCCGGCGACGGCCACGCGCACCATCGTGCTGGCCGTGGCGAGCAACACCGTCGTCAAGGGGGTGATGGCGGTGGTGCTCGGCGGCTGGGCCTTCGGGCGCCGCATCGTCGAGGTGTCGGGCGTGGCGCTGGTGCTCGGTCTCGGCCTGGCGCTCGCCCTCTGACGGGCATCGGCCAGGGCGCCGCCGGGGGCCCTGAGGCCCCGCAGGGCCGCCGGGCCCGGTTGCTCCGCGGGCCGTCACCGGGGTAGCCAGTCATCATGCGCACCGTCGCCTGTGGCGTCCTCGGCGTCGTCCTGTGGCTGTGGCCCGGTGCCGGCGAGGCGCAGTGCGGCCGCCCCGGCGTCAACGGCTACGCCAGCTTCACCTTCCCGAACGCCAACACCCCGAGCGACACCCTGCTGTACTCGAACGTCGGCATGCTCAACGGGCAGCCGGTCGACGTGCGCGTCACGCGCCTGTCGACGACGCCGTCGACGGGCTTCACCCACACGCTCCAGGGCGTCGGCGGGGCAGCGGTCGTCACCTTCGCCAGCGCTTCGGCGCCGGGCACGCCTGGGACGGCCACGCTGCGGCTGCGGTACGAGTTGCTCGTCTCGGGCACCGGCACGCCCGTGTCAGGTGACTTCTCGGCCGAGCTTGGCGACCTCGACCGCACCGCCAACTTCACGGAGCGCATCATCCCCTCGCTCGGAGGGCTCACGGCCTACGAGCTGGCGCGCACGCCGGCCACCACGGTGCAGGCGGGCGCACGGGCGACCGAGCTCGTCTTCTCGGGCACGGCCGACAACGGCACGGGCGCCGGGGCGGTGGACAACGCGGTGGTGCTCACCTTCCGCAACCGCTCCACCTTCGACCTCGCCTACGAGGTGGAGCAC
>JADCJJ010000323.1 GCA_020247085.1 Myxococcaceae bacterium
CTCGACCGCCCAGAGGTACCAGTTGTCGACCGCCGTGCCCGTCAGGAGAATGCCGATGCCGCCGGTGATCGGCACCAGCACCGCGAACCACCACGCCCAGCGGTGAATCGACTCGAACGTCGCGTTGAAGCCCATCGTCCAGCGCCAGAAGAGCGCACCGCGCTCGGCCGCGGTGCCGCGGTCGACGACCTGGTGCACTTCACGCTCGCCGCCCAGGTGCGACAGCGCCAGCACGGTGGCCCCGTGCATCGCGAACAGCAGCACCGAGCCGTACAGGAAGACGATCGAGAGCGCGTGGAACGGGTTGTAGAAGAGGTTCCCGTGCCGAATTGACAGCGCCGCCGTCCAGTCGAGGTGCGGGAAGATGCCGAAGGGCACCGCCTCGCCCCAGCTGCCCATCAGCAGCGGGCGGAAGAAGCCGAGCACCAGATACAGCCAGATGGCCGAGGCGAACGCCCACGAGACGTGCGTGCCCATGCCCAGCGCCTTCGCCCGTCGGTACGTGCGCGCCCACCACAGCAGAATGCTGGCGGTCAGCAGCGCGCCAGTCACCAGCCACCACCCGCCCTCGCGCAGCGGCGGGAAGCGCAGGCCATACGACGGCGGAGGCGGCTCGAGCGCGAGCCACGGCAGCTGACGGATGAACTCCTTCAGGCTCCAGTTCACCGATGCCCACATGTTGAGGCCGATGATCTCGAACGCGGTGGCGCCGAGGAGGATCGACAGAATGCCGAGCCCTCCGAGGTAGATGGGGCCGATCTGCGCGTTGCCGAACCAGCCGATGAGCTTCGAGAGGCCGAACGGCTTCGTGCGGAAGGCCTGCTCGTCGCGCGGGGCGTTCGTCGGCGCGCCCGGGTCGGGCGGGGCCCCGACCTGAACCTGCGTGAAGATGTTCTGGTATTGAATCATGTCGTTCGTTCCCGTTGAGGTCAGCGCCAGATCGGCAGGTTGAGCCAGTAGTTCCACCACTCCGGCCAGCCACGGGTCCAGAAGGGCCCGCTGATGACGATGCAGATGGCGGCCCACAGCCCCGAGTTCAGCGCCAGGAAGAAGCCCAGGCGGTGAATGCCGAGCGCGCCGATGGAGTAGCCGAGGAAGTCACGGAAGAACGTGTCTTCGAACTCGGCCGTCTTCACCGTATGGCCCTTCTGCGGGTTGACGGCCGACAGAATGAGGCCGCCGTGGAGCGCCAGCGCCAGCGTCGTCGTGAAGAAGAACGACGCGGCGATCATGTGCGCTGGGTTGTAATGGAAATGCAGGTATTGGTACGCGAAGTTCGACACCCAGTCGAGGTGGCTGAAGATGCCGTACGGGAAGCCGTGGCCCCAGGCGCCGAGCAGCAGCGGCCGGAACACCACCAGCGTCATGTAGGCGAAGACCGCGGCGCCGTAGGCGACGGGAATGTGGTACCCCATGCCCAGCTTCCGGCTGATCTCGACCTGCCGCAGCGCCCACGAGACGAACGCGCCCACGGCGCAGATCGTGACGAGCTGCCAGATGCCCCCCTCGCGCAGCGGCGCGAACGCCAGCCCGTAGTGCAGCGGAGGCGGCTCGATGTTGATCTTCCACAGGTTCCACGTCGGGCCCATCGACGCGCCGATGAGGATCAGCGCGGTCCCGATGATCGAGAAGAACGCGGTCGTGACGCCGAAGAAGCCGACGTAGAACGGCCCCACCCAGTAATCGAACAAGTCGCCGCCCAGCAGCGTGCCCCCGCGCACCCGGTAGCGTCTCTCAAAACTCAACAAGGCCATTGGTTCCTCCCAACCCGCTCGAGCTGTACAAAGAAGATTCGGTTCACCACACTGGCGACGGACGGCCCCGACGGCTGAGCTCGGTCGCCGTCCGTCGCTTCGTGGTTCTTTCGGTTACTTCGACGGAAGCGCCGCGCGGTTGTCGGCCTTCGCGCCCTTCAGGTCGTTGAGGAACGTGTAGCGATCGCTGCTCAACACGAAGAAGTGGTTGATCATGATCATCGAGAACGCGAAGAGCATGACCGCGGTCAACAGCGCCTTGGGATCGTACAACATCCAGATCTTGTGCATCGTTCAGCTTCCTTTCACTGATTGAAACCGGGGAACCACGGACGCCAAATCCACACGAGGATGTGGGCCACCACGGAAACGGCCAGCCAGCCCAGGAAACTGGTCATGAACAGGCCGTGGAACTCCTTCGCTTGCGCCTCGGTCAGCCCCGAGGGCGAACTCTTCTCGTCACCCATTGCTACCTCCACTGAAGAACCCGTGCCCTTCCCGCACGGCTGGGATTGCCGTCACCGACTGACGGCGCGTCTGTCGAGGCCCGGGTCGAGCGCGCCCACGTCTTGTCACCGCGCGGCGGCCGGAAGGGGCGCCTGCGCGTGGGCCTCCGGCTCCGGGGTGTGAGTCTTGAAGAGGCGGTCGCGCGCCCAGCGCGCGGCCTCGCCGATCGAGAAGGGGAAGGTCGCCGACAGCGGCGACGAGAGCCCGCCGCCCAGCGCGGCCCCGCCAAGGGGAACGCCGTTCTCGTCCGTCATGCCATGCCTCCCTGAGTCGCCATCGCCGTCGTCCGCGCCGCCAGCGCCACCAGCGGCACGGTGACGCGCTCCGCCCCGGCCGCGCGCGCCGCCGCCTCGGCCGCGTCACGCAGGTGCTTCGCCGCCGAGATGCGCGTCAGAACCGGCAGCGCCTGCAGCACCGCGTCGAGCGAGCGCTCGGCCGCCTCGTCCCACGGCAGCTCCTGGTGCAGCCGCGCCGGCGTGGGGTCGACCTTGTCGAGCTCGGTGCCCAGCGGAAGGATGTGGAAGAGCGCGTCGAAGAGGGCGTTGCAGACCTCTTGCAGCAGGTACGACGCGCCCGCGTACCCCATGAACGGCGTACCGGTGTGCCGGCGAATCGCCGTGCCGGGGAACGAGGCGGGCAGGTACACCGCCCGGGCTCCCGCTTCGGCCAGGTACATGCGCTCGTTGTACGAGCCAAAGACGATGAGGGGCGTCTTCTTCTGCACCAACTCGCGCACCGCCGCGTTGTCGGTCTTCGCCCCCGGTTTGCGCGGCACCGCGAAGTGGCAGGGCAGGCCGAGCTCGTCCTCGAGGAAGGCCCGCACCCCGCGCGTGTACGTCTCGTTGGCGACGATGCCGAACGAGGCCGTACCGAAGAAGTCTTGCGTCACCGAGCGCCACAGGTCCCACATCGGCTTGAGCGTCGTGTGCTTCTCGCGCTCGATGAACGGCCCGGGGTCGAGCGAGAGCAGCGCGCCGAGGCTCTCGAGGAACTTCGTCGTGCTGTGCAGCCCGATGGGCGCCTGCAAGAAGGGCTTCTCGAGCGCCTCGCACAGCAGCCGCCCATACTCGCGGTACATGACGACGTTGACGTCGGCGTCGATCAGCTTCGGCACGTCGAGCAGGTGGCTGCCGAGCGGGAAGGTGAGGTTCACCTCGGCGCCGATGCCCTCGATGAGCCGCCGCACCTCGGCCAGGTCGGACCAGGTGTTGAAGGTGCCGTAGCTGGGGCCGATGATGTTGACGCGCGGCTTCTCGCCCTCTTTACGCGCGCGGGCCTTCGGCATCTTGCCGTTCTTCAGGCCGTACTGCTGCCACAGCCACAGCATGGCGCGGTTCGCGCTCTGCCACTGGTCCTCGTCGATGGTGCGCGGCAGGAACCGCTGAATGCCTGTGCCCTCGGGCGTGACGCCGCCGCCGATCATCTCGGCGATCGAGCCGGTGACGACGACGCTCGGCAGTGACGGGTCGAGCGACTGGTGCGCCCGCTTCATCGCCTGCTCGGTGCCCTTCTGGCCGAGCTCCTCCTCGGCGAGCCCGGTGACGACGATGGGCAGCTCGTGCGGCGGCAGCCCGTCGGTGTAGTGCAGCACCGAGGTGACCGGCAGGTTCTCGCAGCCCACGGGCCCGTCGATGATGACCTGCAGGCCCTTCACCGCCGAGAAGACGTAGACCGACCCCCAGTACCCGCCGGCGCGATCGTGATCGAGCACTAGCATCCGATGGCCTCCTCGGACTTCTTGCGGCGCTCGAGCGCGGCGAGCTGCGCCTTCTTGAACTCGGGCCGGTCCTTCGGCACCTCTTGCCAGACGCCCGACGCGAAGCCGGTGCCTACGCCCTCGAAGAAGGCCTTCATCTGGTCGAACCGCGCCTTGTTGCCGAGCGCCGCGTTGATGACCTGCGCGAGCGAGCCGGCGCCGGCGGGGCCCATGAGCGGTCGCGCCGAGATGAGGTTGGTGAAGTACAGCCCGGGAATGCC
>JADCJJ010000324.1 GCA_020247085.1 Myxococcaceae bacterium
CGTGGTCTTCAACTGCCACCCGTCGGCCCGGGGCGTCTGTACCTTCTTCATCTCGAAGCTGAACGACGCCATCACCGCGGCGGGCGGCCCGGCGAACCTCGTCGTCACCATCGGCAGCCCGAGCATCGAGTCCGCCCAGGCGCTGATGAAGCACGCGGCCATTCGCCTCATCGTGGTGACGGGCGGGCCGGCGGTGGTGAAGGCGGCCATGAACTCGGGCAAGCGCGCCATCGCGGCCGGCCCCGGCAACCCACCGGCGGTGGTCGACGACACCGCCGATCTCGCGCGCGCCGGTCAGGCCATCGTCGATGGCGCCTCGCTCGACAACAACATCGTCTGCATCGTCGAGAAAGAGGTCTTCGCCGTCGCCTCCATCGCCGACGAGCTCAAGCGTCACATGGTGCAGGCCGGGGCCTTCGAGGTGCCCGCCTCGGCCGTCAATCGCCTCGAGAAGCTGGTCGTCGACGACGGCCACGCGCACCGCGACTGGGTCGGCAAGGACGCGACGAAGATCGCCGAGGCCGCAGGGCTGCGGGTGCCGCAGGGCACGCGCCTGCTGTTCGCCGAGGTCGACCCCACCCACCCCTTCGTGCAGGCCGAGCTGCTCATGCCCGTCATCGGCTTCTCGCGGCTCAAGACGGTCGAAGACTGTATCGCCGCGGCGCTCCAGGCCGAGCACGGCTTCGGGCATACGGCCACGATGCACAGCACCAACATCGATCACCTGTCGGCCATGGCGAAGGTGATCAACACCTCCATCTTCGTGAAGAACGGGCCGTCGTTCGCGGGCCTGGGCCTCACCGGCGAGGGCTACACCTCGTTCACCATCGCGTCGCCGACGGGCGAGGGCCTGACCACCGCGCTGAGCTTCACCCGCGAGCGGCGGTGCACGCTGAAGGACTCGTTCCGCATCATCTAGGTGACAGGCCCCCGCTCGTGCCGCTCGACCTGCCAGGCCCCGCGCTGGGACTCTTCGAGCTCGAGTCGCTCGCTCGGGGCCCCGTGGTCGCCGACGCGGTGCTCAAGCGGGCCGCCGTGCGCATCGCCATCGCCGAGGCGGTGACGCCAGGCAAATACCTGCTCGTCTTCTCGGGCCCGGTGGCCGAGGTGGACGAGTCTTTCCAGGCGGGAGCCGAAAGCGGCGGCTCGCGGATCCTCGATCGTCTGTTCCTTCCCCACGTCTCCGAGGCCGTCGTCGCCGGGCTCGACGGCCGCTTCCATCGCCCCGGGCTTCTCGACGCCATCGGCCTGGTCGAGCTCCACACCGTGGCCGCGGCCGTGCGCGCGGCGGACGCGGCGCTCAAGCGGGCCGCGGTGCGGCTGACGGCGCTCCAGCTCGCGCGAGGCATCGGCGGCAAGGGCACCTTCACGCTCTGCGGCGCCCAGCACGACGTCGAGGCGGCCCTCGAGGGGGCAGCCGCCGCCGTCGAGCCCTCGTTGCTGGTGGCGACCGAGCTCATCCAGCGGCCGCACCCGGAGCTGCACGGCCGGGTGGTCTGACGCATCCGGCGCAGGCTGGTACCATCTCGCTCCCGTCCGTCATGTCGACCCCGGTCGTCTGCCCCTCGTGCTCTCGAGTCTTCGCCTCCGGTGACGGGCAGCGCTGCCCGAAGTGTGGGTGGGACCCGGCCGAGGCGGCGCGGCGCCGCACCTCCGTGATGACGCCCTCCCAGGTCGCGCTCGCGAGGGTGGCGCTGACGTCGCGAGCAGAGGCCTCGATGGTCGATGAGGCGGACGAGCCCGAAGCGCCGCCGCTCGAGCTGCCTCCGGACGACGACGAGGTCGGCCGGGCTCGCGCACCAGGCCCGGTGGCTCAACCGCGAGGGCGCCGGACGCCCCCCGCCGGCACTGCCCCTGTGATGGCGGCGCCGCCCGCGACGCCCCGCGCGGCGACGCCGGCCTCACTCGTCACGGCGCCCGCCGGGACGCCTGCCGCCGGCCGGGCAGGCCTGGCCGGCGAGCCGGCGCCCGAGGCCTCACGCCTGCCCGGGGCGCCACCAGCAGACGACGAGGGGCCCCGGCTCGAGCTGCCACCCGACCCAGACGAGCCCCTGCCCAGGCTCGAGCCGACGGCGCGCCGCCCGGCCCGGCCGCCTGCGGAGCGCCCGACCGAACCCGAGGTGCGCGCGGTGACGCGGGCGAGCGACGGCGCGCCCCGCCCGGTCTCGAGCCCGCCGGCCCGGGTGCTCGCCGCCGACGAAGCACCCTCGTTCTGGCTGGCGCGGGTCGACGTGCAGACCCGCTGGCTCAGCGTGGTGACGGCCCCCCTGGCGGGGCTGCTGCTCGTCGACCTCGCGACGGCGGCGCGTCCCGGGCAGGCGCCGCTCGCGGTCGCACTCCAGGCGGCGCTCGCCGTCGCGGCGACGGTGGCGTTGGTGGCCCGGTGGCGCCTCTCCTGGCCCGCCATGGCGCTGCTGGTCGCCAGCGTGGCGTGGAGCGGTGCGCGGCCCGCCCTGGACGCATGGTGGCTCGCGACGACGGCGACGCTGAGCGTCAGCGCGGCGGCGCTGCTGCTCCCCCGCGCCGGTCCGCTGCGCTTCCTGGCGGGCCTCGTCTGTGGCCTCGCGGCGCTGGGCCTGGCAGCGCCAGAGCTGCTCGACGCGGTCGGCGAGGAGCGCTGGCTGGGGCCGCAGCGCGACGGCCACCGGGAGCCGCCGTCGGACCGGCTGACGTGGCCCTTCGTCGACCAGCGCACCGGGGTACAGTTCGGCCCGGCGGCGCTGGCGCCGAGCACCACCGTCACTCCGGGCCTCTTCGTCGACCGCCGCACGGGGGCGGCGGTGTTCGTCGCCGCCCTGCCCCGGGGCCTGTCGTTCGAGAAGGCCCTCGCCGAGGTGCCCGCCGCGCTGTCGGCGGCCGGCCTCGCGCGCGTCACCGTGGGTGCACCTCGCCCTGACGGCACGCCTGCCTTCGACGTCTCGTCGACGTCCCCGTTCTCGGCGCGGCTCGGCCGGGCGGGGGTCGAGGGGGTGCTGCGTGTCGCCGAGACCGGGCCCGAGGCCTTCCTGCTCGCCGCGTGGGCACGCCCGTCGCGAAGGCTCCAGGCCACCCTTTCGGCCCTGGTGGAGACCATGCGCCGGAACCTGCCATCGCGGCCGGTGTTCGAGTCGCCCCGGGCGCGCGCGCTCGCCGAGCGGAGCGCGCTGCCCATCGTCGGCAGCACCACCTGGGCTGCGCGGCTCGCCGTCGGCGCGAGGGGCGTGGTGATGGTGCCGGCGTCGGTCGCGCAGGGGCAGTCGGCGCTCACCATCTCGGTGGGCGGCGTGACGACGAGCCTGCCGCTGGCCGAACAGGTGACGGCCGCGGGGGTGACTCTCATTCCCTCGACGCTGACGGCCGAGTCGGCGCCGCCACGGGCCTTCTCGGGCGCGCCGCGGTTGAGCCGGGTGCTCGTTCGCAGCGCGGCGTTCGGCGGAGGGTGGCTGACGTCTGAGGCGGGCAAGGCGCTTCGGCCCCTCGACCTCCAGGCGCCAGCGACGGGGCCGGCCTTCGACGTCACCGGGGCCCTCGTCGGGGTGGCCCTCGAGTCAGACGAGGGGCCAGCCCTCGTCACCCTCGAGGCACTCGCGCCGGCGCTCGCCGTGGTGTTGGGCGCGCCGGTGCCGCTCGGCGAAGCGCCCTCGGCCGAGCCGCCGCCGCTGTACACCGCGCGCGAGGGGGCCGACGAGCTCGACCCGGCGACGGAGCAGCGCGTGCGCGACGGCGTGGTGCTGTTGCCGACGACGGCGGGCCCGGTGGCGGCGGTGGTGCTGAGCCGGTGCAGCCGAGGGTGGGTCCTCGCGGCGCCGCGCCAGGCGCTGGCGGCCGAGGCGAGGACGGTGCGGGTGAGGCTCGGCGCCGCCGTCGAGGCCGAGGCGCGCGGCGCCGACGTCGTGCGCACCGCAGGTGACGTCGCGCTGCTGGTGATGGAGGTCGAGCCGTCGGATGCGCTCGTCGCGCTCCCGGTGGCCGACAGCCGCTCGGTCGACGGGCGGCGGGTCGCCTTCGGCTTCCGCGACGATCCGGCGACGGGGCAGCCTGCCCTCCGAAGCGCCCGGGGCGAGCTGGTGGGCGGAGTGTTCGAGGCCGATCCCGGCCCGCTGGTGTCGGCGGGCCCGGTGGTGACGGCCGACGGGCGGCTGACCGGGCTGCGCTTGTCGGACGGCGTGACGGTGACGCCAGCCGCGGCGCTCGTCGAGCTGGGGGTGGCCGGGCTGCGAGACGTCATCTGGCGCATGTCGTACGAGGCCACGGGCACCTGCCAGCTCTCCGTCACGGCCGAGCTCGAGGACCCGCTCGGCGAGGCGACCCTCGTCGCGGTGCGCGTCGAGCCGGGCGAGGCGCCGCCGCGCGGCGAGGGCGGGCCGACGCGGCTCAAGGCCGCCCGGCTCACCGACATCATCCCCCGAGGGGGCGAGGCGAAGCTGACGTACACCCTGCCCTGCTTCACCGCGGCGATGCAGCTGCAGTTCGAGGTAGCGTCACAGGGGCAGACCCGCGTGACGTGGCCCCAGACGCTGCGCCCTCCGCCCGACCTGCCGTGGGTGCACCGCGGGCGCTCGAGCGGCACGCCCGGCGCCGGGCCCCCACACGCCACGCTGGCCGTCGAGCTGTGGGAGCCCCTCGAGCCCGTCACCATGAAGCACCCCTGCCGGACCGCCCCGGGCCTCTGCGAGCGCGCCTGCGCCGTCGACGACTTCGACGCCTGCACGCTCGACGGCCGTCACGCGCTGGCATCGAAGGAGTTCGCGCGGGCCACCACCGTGCTCGACGGGGCGTGCGGGCGTGGCGAGGTCGAGGCCTGCGTGCTGCTCCAGTGGGCGCTCGTCGAGGCGAAGGGCCAGCGGGCGAAGGCCAGCGCCGAGCGCGTGCTGCGCCCGTGGTGCACCGCGGGCGTGCCGAGGGCCTGCGCCGCCCTCGACGTCGACGCCTGGCGCAAGGGCCTCGCCCAGGCCCAGGAAGCCTGCGCCACGGCACCGTCGCAGTGCCGTCGCCTCGCCGAGCAGCTGCTGTCGGGGCCGCGCCTCGACGCCGACGTGAGCCGCGCGCTCTCGACGCTCAAGCAGGCCTGCGGCGCGCGCGACACGAGCGCCTGTGGGCTCTTCGGCCGTACCGTCGTTCAGCTCGACGCCGCTGAGCCCTCGACGGCGATGCCCTTCCTCGAGCGGGCCTGCGCCGCCGGAGACCTGCCCTCGTGCACCCTCCGCGGCATGAACCCGGGCCGGGGCCTGACGATGCCGCGCAGCCCGCAGATCGCCAACGCCTGGTACGAAGAGGCGTGCGCCCGGGGCGCCGCCGACGCCTGCGCGCTGGTCCTTCGCTGAGCCGGCCTCACCTCACGCGCGGGGCGGGACCCCGACGGCCGGGCGCCTACCCCAGCGGCCAGCCGAGGCCCCGTCAGCTCCGCAGCGGAGGCGCCCCATGCGTCGCCGCCGCCGAGCGTCAGATGTGAATCGCGTGCCCCAGCGTCGCCTCGGCCGCTTCCTTCATGATCTCGGACAGCGTCGGGTGCGCGTGCATGGTGTGCGCGAGCTCCTCGGTGGTGGTCTCGAGCTTGAGCGCCACGCAGGCCTCGGCGAGCAGCTCGGTCGCGTGCGGCCCGATGAGGTGCACGCCGAGCACCTCGTCGTACTTCTTGTCAGAGACGATCTTCACGAGCCCGAAGGCCTCGTCGCTGATCGACGCCTTGGTGATGGCGCTGAAGGGGAAGGTGCCCACCTTGACGTCGTAGCCGCGCTCCTTCGCCTTCTTCTCGGTGAGGCCCACCGAGGCGACCTCGGGGTAGCAGTAGGTCGCGTTGGGTACGCGGTCGTAGTTGATCGGCTGCGGGTTCTTCCCTGCGATGTGCTCGACGGCCACCGTGCCCTGCATCGAGGCGCAGTGGGCGAGCCACGGGTACGGGGTGATGTCGCCGATGGCGTACACGTTCGGCTCCGAGGTGCGCATCATCGCGTCGATCTGGATGGTGCCCTTCGGCATGAGCTGAATGTTCGTCTTCTCGAGCCCGATGCCCCGGGTGACCGGGGCCCGGCCGACCGCCGAGAGGAAGTACTCGGCCTCGAGCATCTTCTTCGCGCCGTCGGGCGCGGTCACCGTCACCTTGACGCCGGTTGCGGTCGTCTCGAGCGCCTCGAACTTCGTCGAGGTCATGACGTCGATCTTCCGGCGCTTGAAGAACTTCTCGAGCTCCTTCGACAGGTCGACGTCCTCGATGGGGAGCAGGTTGGGCATGTACTCGACGATGGTCACCTGGCTGCCGACGTGGGCAAAGATCGAGGCGAACTCGGTGCCGACGGCGCCGGCGCCGAGCACGATGAGGCTCTTCGGCACGCGGTCGAGCGTGAGGATCGAGTCGCTCGACAGCACGCGCTTGTCGTCGATGGTGATGCTGGGCAGCGTGGTGACGACCGAGCCGGTCGCCAGCACGATGTTCTTCGTCTCGAGCACCTGGGCGGCGCCGCCATCGGCGGGCTTCACCTCGACCTTGCCCTTGCCAGCGATCGACCCGAAGCCCTTGAACACCGTCACCTTGTTCTTCTTCATCAGGTAGTCGATGCCGGCAGCGCCCTTGTCGACGACTTTTTGCTTGTGCTTCTGCGCCTGCGCCCAGTCGACCACGGGGTTCGAGGTGTTGATGCCGAACTCGGCGGCGTGCTGAATGTGCGCGAAGAGTTCGGCCGTCCACAGGAGCGACTTGGTGGGGATGCAGCCACGGTGAAGGCAGGTGCCGCCGAGCTTCTTGTCCTTCTCGACGAGGGCCGTCTTGAGGCCGAGCTGCCCGGCGCGAATCGCCGCCACGTACCCGCCCGGTCCCGACCCGATGATCACCACATCGAACACGTCAGCCACGTCGACCTCCGAAGAGAGAGATGGGCGGGGAAGTAGGCCCGGCGCGAAAGCGACGCAAGCGTTCGGTGAGGCAGCCGCCAATCGACCGGCGGCGCCCCTGCCCGGCCAGGTCGTCTTTCTGGTGGGCGGTGGGCCGGCGCGGCGGGTACGACGGCGCCCGTGGACCGGTTCCCGACGCGCACGCTCGTACTCATGGTGCTGACCCTCGTCGCCTTCGCGTGGTTCTGGTGGCAGACGCACCGGGCGGCGGCGGCGCGCGCGGGCCACCTGCGCGTGGAGCCCCTCGTCGCGTTCGACGGGGGACCGCCGTGAGCGCGCGGCCTGCACGGGCGCTCGTCGTCGGCGGCGGCATCATGGGCACGGCGATCGCCCTCGAGCTGCAGGGCCCGGGCGTCGAGGTGCTGGTGGTCGAGCGCGCGCTCCCGGGGGCCGAGGCGTCGACGGCGGCCGCGGGCATGCTGGCGCCGCAGCTCGAGGCCCAGGGACTCGGCCCGATGCTGGAGCTGTCGTTGCGGAGCCGCGCCATGTACCCGGCGTGGGCCGCCCAGCTCTCCGGCGAGACGGGCGCCGACGTGGGCTACCGGGCGTGTGGCGCGCTGCAGGTGGCGCTGACGACGGCCCAGGCCTACGAGCTCGAGGCGACGGTGGCCTGGCAGACGGCAGCCGGGCTCCGCGCGACGTTGCTGTCGGGGGACGAGGCCCGCGCGCTCGAGCCCACGCTGTCGGCCGGCGCGGTGGCGGCGGCGCACTTTCCCGATGATCACCAGGTCGACCCGAGGCGGCTGATGCCGGCCCTGGCGGCGCGGGCCCGCGAGCGCGGCGTGCAGTTCCGCGCGGGCGCGGTGCGTGGGCTCGTCGAGGCGGGGGGGCGCGCGCGGGGCGTCGACCTCGAGGGAGCGCGCCTCGAGGCCGACGTCGTCATCGTCGCGGCGGGGGCCTGGTCGGCGCAGCTCCCCGGGGCGGGTATCGCGCCGGGGCACGTCGAGCCGGCGCGGGGCCAGCTGCTCGCCCTGGCGCCGCGCGAGGGAGCGCCCCGGCACCTGCTCAAGTCGGGGGTCGGCTACGTCGTGCCACGGGGCGACGGGCGCGTCATCTGCGGCACCACCGTGGAGCGCGTCGGCTTCGACAAGCGCGTCACCGCCGCTGGCCTTCAGGGCGTGCTCGGCCAGGCGCTCGCCCTGTGCCCGAGCCTCGCGGACGCGACCGTCGTCGAGTCGTGGGCGGGCCTGCGCCCGTGGACCCCCGACGGCCTGCCGCTGCTCGGGCGCGGGGCCCTCGACGGCCTGCTGCTCGCCAGCGGCCACTACCGCAACGGCGTTCTCCTGGCTCCCATCACCGCCCGCCTCGTGGCCCAGCTCGTCCGGGGCGAGCGCCCCCAGGTCGACCTGCACCCCTTCCGGCCAGACCGGTTCGCCTGACCGCGGGGCCCTTTCGGGGCCGGGCCCCCCTCGACCGCTGGATTTCGCGCCCCCGTTTGGTCAGATTTCCCCCCGTGGAAGCCCTGCCCCCGCCGCCGGCCCGTATTCTCATCGTCGACGACGACGAGTCCGTTCGAGACGTCATCTCGGTGCTGCTCCGCGAGGAGGGCTACCACTGCGACACGGCCTCCGACGCCCAGGGCGCCCTGGACATGGCCGAGCGGGAGGACACGCCGCTCGTCATCAGCGACATGAAGATGCCGGGCAAGGATGGGCTGTGGCTGCTCGAGGCCTTCCGCGACAAGCACCCCGACACGTCGGTCATCATGCTGACCGGCTATGGCGACACCGAGTCGGCGGTCGATTGCCTGCGGCGCGGCGCCGTCGACTACCTGCTCAAGCCACCCAAGCTGACCGACCTCATCCGCTCCATCGAGCGGGCGCTGGCGAAGCGCCGCATCGAGCTGGCGCGCAAGAAGTACCAGAAGAAGCTCGAGCGCAAGGTGCGCGACCGGACCACCGAGCTGCGCCAGGCGCTGAAGGACATCAGCGTCACCTACGAGAACACCCTGATGGCCCTCGTCTCGGCCCTCGACGCGCGCGAGCACGAGACGAGCGACCACTCGATCCGCGTCGTCGAGTACACGGTGGCCATCGCCACGCAGCTCGGCATCTCGGGCACGGCGCTCGAGGAGATCGGCCGCGGCGCGCTGCTGCACGACATCGGGAAGATCGGCGTGCCCGACGCGGTGCTGCTCAAGCCGGGCAAGCTGACGCCCGACGAGTGGGTCGAGATGCGCAAGCACCCGGACATCGGCTTCACGATGATCCAGCCGATCCCCTTCCTGTCGGTGCCCGCCACCATCGTGCTGTCGCACCAGGAGCGCTGGGACGGCCAGGGCTACCCACGCAACCTCCAGGGGCAGGAGATTCACATCGGGGCGCGCATCTTCGCGGTGGCTGACACGCTCGACGCGATGACCAGTGACCGCCCCTACCGGCGCGGCACCACGTTCGCGAACGCGGTGGCCGAGATCACCCGCTGCGGCGGCTCACAGTTCGACCCCGAGGTGGTGAGGGCCTTCAACGCCATCGGTGAGACGGGCCTGATGCGCATCAAAGAGGACATGCTCGCGAGGCGGCGGGCCCGCGAGGCGTCGCAGCAGACGCCCCCGGGCGGCAGCGGTGTGGTGGCCCCGGCCGTCGACGAGAAGGGTTGACGTGTCCGAGGTGCTCGACCGCCTGCGGCGGCCCCTGCGCAACCTGCGGCTGTCGGTCACCGACCGGTGCAACCTGCGCTGCGCCTACTGCATGCCAGAGGCATCGTACCGCTGGCTCGAGCAGCGCGAGGTGCTCTCATTCGAGGAGCTCGCGACGCTGGTCGACCGCTTCGGGGCGCTGGGGGTGCGCCGGGTGCGCCTCACCGGCGGCGAGCCGCTCGTGCGCCGGGATCTGCCGCGGCTGGTCGCGATGCTGGCGACCCGGCCCTGGCTCGAGGACCTGGCGCTGACGACCAACGGCGTGCTGCTGGCAGGCCTCGCCAGCGCGCTGAAGGCGGCGGGGCTGAAGCGGCTGACGGTCTCGCTCGACACGCTCGACCCGGAGCGGTTCTCGAAGCTCACCCGGCGCGACACGCACGGCGCCGTGCTCGAGGGCCTCTCGGCGGCGGCGAGCGCGAAGTTCCCCGGGGGCCTCAAGCTC
>JADCJJ010000325.1 GCA_020247085.1 Myxococcaceae bacterium
CGCGCCACCGGCCGAGCCACCCGCCGTCGCGCCACCGGCCGCGCCACCCGCCGTCGAACCGCCGGCCGTGCCACCCGCCGTCGCGCCACCGGCCGAGCCACCCGCCGTCGAGCCACCGGCCGAGCCACCCGCCGTCGCGCCACCAGCCGAGCCACCACCAGCCGAGCCGCCACCGGCCGAGCCACCACCCGTGCCCGAGGTCGTGCCGGCATCCTGCCGCCCGTCACCGAAGTCACAGTAGCCGTTCGGGAAGCACAGCCGCCGACCGCCGTCTGCATAGTTGCCGCAGGAGCTACCAGGGACGTCGCAGCGCCCGTCGCAGACACCCGTCGGCAGGCGCCCGCCGTCAGCCGTCGACAGGACCTCACAGATGTAGCCGTTGCGGCAGTCCGACTGACCCTGGAGCGGGCCAGAGCACCCCTTTTGACACGCTGCTGCCGTCTGGGACACGGGCAGGCACAGGGCCTCACCGAGTCTCTCGACGCCGTCGCTGGTGCAGTCGTCATCGCTGCGGCAGGTCCGGCTGCAGAAGCCGCCCGGGTACCCGGTGTACGTCGGCCCGCCGTCGCGCTGGAGGATGATGCCGCCGTCAGCGCGCCGGTTTACCTCGGGGAGGCAGAACCCGCCGGCCCCGGGAGCGCCGGGCGTCGGCGCACGGCACTGGCTGTTGAGCTCGCACGACTCGCCGACGACCGACGTGGTGTCGAGCGTCAGCTCGTCGCTCCCGAAGTCGGCCGGCAGGCACGCCGTGTTGTTGTTGCCGATGTTGAAGCAGCCGTAGCCCGAACGGCACGGCGCCATCGCGCCGCAGCCAACCACGAAGCACGCCGCGGTCTCGTCGCCGAAGATGCGCGGGAAGTTGAGGCAGGCCGAGCCCATGGGGCACATGTTGTTCGCGCTGCAGTTCTCGATGGTGCACATGCCGGCCGCGTACGTGACGTTCCCCGCGAGGCTGGTGCGCTTGCAGGTCGCGCCGGGGCCAACAGCCATGCAGTCGCCGTTGTCCATGCAAGAGTCTCCGACCTTCTTCGGAGGCGCGATGCAGGCGCCGTTCTCGCAGACCGGCGTGGCCGTGCTGCTGCAGGAGCGGCAGGGGTCGCCGTTCGAACCGCAGATGTTGTTGTTCTGCCGCGAGGTATTCCGGGTCTGGCAGGTGCCGTTCGGCAGCCGGCACCCATCGCAGGCCGGGGTGCCGCCGCCCGCGCCGCCGCCCATGCCGCCGCCCATGCCGCCGCCAGCGCCCGAGGTCGCACAGGCGAACGTCGTCGCATCACAGGTGGTGTTCGACGAGGCGCAGTTGACGCAGGCGTTGCCCGACGTGCCGCAGGTCGAGTTGAGCGAGTTGTCGGGCCGCTTCACGCACATGGTGCCAGAGCAGCACCCGTCACAGGTGGCAGGGCTGCACGGCTGAGCTCCGCACGAAGGAGTGATGGCCGCGAGGAAGCCGAGCGCGGCTCCAAGGGCAAGGGCTTGCATCTTCATGAATACGGCTCCTGCTTCCAACGTGAGGTCGCCAGCCGGGCCAGGCGACGAGATGAGATGAGATGACGACTTTCGGAGGCGGCGGCTCAAAACAGAAGGCCGGGCGCCTCGTCAAGTGCTGACTCGAAGCGACCGGCCCGTTTCCTCGCCCTGTCCCGCAGCAGCCCGCGGTCAGTGTCTGACACCCTACGCCGGATCAGAACGGAATGTCATCTCCGCCAGCCGGACCCGACGGCGGCGGGCCGCCGAGGTCGTCCGGCGGGGCCTGCCCGAAGTCGTCGCGCCGACCGCCACCGCCCATGCCAGCACCCGACCCAGCGCCCTCGCCGCGGCCGGCGCCACCGCCCAGGAACTGCACCGTCTGGGCGACGACCTCGGTGGTGTAGTTCTTCTTGCCCTCCTTGTCGGTCCACTCGCGCGTCTGGAGGCGACCCTCGACGTAGCACTGGCGCCCCTTCTTCAGGTACTCGCCGCAGAGCTCCGCGAGCTTCCCCCACACCACGATGCGGTGCCACTCGGTGCGCTCCTGCTTCTGCCCGCTCTTGTCCGTCCACGACTCGTTCGTCGCGATGTTGAAGTTCGCGACCGCCGCACCCGAAGGGGTGAAGCGCACCTCGGGGTCCTTCCCCAGGTTGCCGACGAGGATGACCTTGTTCACGCCGCCTGCCATGTGTGACCTGCCTTTCGTATCGAGAACCAGCCCATCTCGGGCCGGCGGCGAAAAGCTGTAGCACGCAGGGCTGACATTGGCGCAACCAGGCGCCGCAAGCCCCTGCATTCGCTACGGAGACGTCTTCTGCTCCTGCACGAAGTCGTCGTACGTCTGGCAGGCCGTCGTCGGCTTCGGGGGGCTGCCCATGGCGTCGAGCGCGAGCACGCCATCTTTCTTCGACACGATGAAGCCGACGCCCCGCGCGTCATCGACGTATTCACCGCAGTGCAGGCGCTTGTCGAGGCGGCGCAGGCGGGCGACGACCTCGGGCGGCATCTTCAGGCGCTCGCCGAGGTAGGCACGCATCGCGCGGTCGTCGGCGTCGTCAGCGCTCGAACCGGCGTCTTTCACCGTGGGCGTGGCGGGGCACCCGCAGACGAGCAGCAGGACCCCCAGCGACATGGCGCGCATCATCGACCGCCTCCGGCCTGCCTGGACAGCAAGCGCTGGGCCTCTCTCGCAAGTTCGATGTCGTGCTGCAACGTCGTCGCGCCCGGCGCGCCGAGCCAGGTGGGCAGCGGGTTGCCGCGCGCCCGCTGCTCCTCGGCGAAGCCCTGGAGCGGCCCGACCGCGAGGCCGCCGAGCGCGCGCTCGAGCGCGTTGAAGAGCCGCCCGTTGGCCGCCGACAGCTCGGCCCTTCGGGCGATGGTGGCGGTCGGCCACTCGTGCATCAGCTGCCGTACGGCCTGGCGCTCGGCCGGCGTGAAGCGCACGGCGCTCGAGGCCCCGTCGTCGAACACCACGGCGCGGGCCTTCTCACACAAGGCCCCGAGCGGAGACGTCGAGGGCATCGAGAGCACCCGCATCACCGCCTGGCTCCGCTGTGCGTCGGAGCCCGCGTTCAGCAACGACGCGAGCTGTGCCACGTCGGCGACGGCGTCGAGCGGCACGGGCGCGCGCTCCGAGAGCGTCGCCACCTGCTCGGTCGCCGCGTCGGTCGCCGCGCCGCGAACCTGCTCGAGCGCCCGGCAGATGGCGTCGCGCATCGGCGGTGTCAGCTCGACGCCGGCGCCTGGCGCGCGCTCGAGCACCGTGCGCAGGCCGACGAGCGCGGGGCCACGCCCGGACGACAGCAGGGGCTCGAGCGCGGTGAGCACCTTCGCTTCACGCGTGGCCCGGTCGAGCCCCGGCGCGACGAAGGCGCCCAGGAGCCCTCGCCGGAGCGCTTCGGCGACGACGGGAGAGCCGGGCTTGTGGGCGTCGAACCCGTTCAGCAGCGCCAGGAAGTGGTGCTCGAGCGGCGCCGCGGGGGTCGATGCAGGCGCGAGCGCCGACCAACTAGGTGCCCGGAAAGGCGCCACGGTCGAAGCGGTCGAGGGAGGAGCCTTCGGGGCAGCGGCGGGTGGCGTGTCGTCTGGCGTGGCGCCGGCGACGCCGTCGAGCACGGTCCTGCGGACGTTGAGGGTCATGGGGCCAGCGCCGGTTCAGGCCCGGGGCCGCGCTCAGGTGCCTCGACTTCCACGCGCCACCCACCCGGCCGGTCCGGGCCAGCGGACGGAACCGTCCCGCGGTCGGGCCGAGCGGTCTCTTCCGACGACGTCTCCACTCCGTCGCCCAACGGCCCGCCCGACGAAGGCAAAGGCCATCGGTCCGTGCGGACGCTCCGCATCGCAGGCAGCACGGGCGGCCGGCCCCAGGTCGCACGCC
>JADCJJ010000326.1 GCA_020247085.1 Myxococcaceae bacterium
CGCGTGAAGTCTCGCTCGAGTCGCTCGGCCGGCACTGAGAAGCCGTGGCGGGCGAGGTAACGCAGGAACTCGTCGTACAGGCTCGGCTGCGCCAGGCGGCGCTCGAGCCAGGCATGCGTCGCCTCGTCCTGCCGGTGCGGCAGGAGCATGTTCGGGTCCTTGTTGCCGAGCATGAACTCGAGGCCGCGGTACTGGTACGACTGAAAGCCCGAGGAGCGCCCGAGCGCGTCGCGGAACTGCAGGTACTCGCTGGGCGTCATCGTCTCGAGCACCGCCCACTGCTCGAAAAGCATGCGCTGAATGTGGGCGACCCGGGCGAAGATCTTGAACGTGGGCGACAGGGCGTCGCGCTTCACCAGCGTCAGCGCGGCGTCGAGCTCGTGCAGCATGAGCTTCATCCACAGCTCGCTCGTCTGGTGCTGAATGATGAACAGCATCTCGTCGTGCACCTGGGTGCGCGGCGCCTGCGACTGCAGCACCTTCTCGAGCTGAAGGTACCCGCCGTAGGTCTCCTGGCGGGCGAGGTCGACGTGAATGGAGCCCTCGAGCTCCCGTGAGTTGCTGGTCGTCGACATCGGTGGGCCTCCGGCGCTGAGAAAGACGACGGCGGCCACCGACCTCACCCGGAATCGGGGGAGCGACGATGACCGCCGAGGTGCTCTACCGGCCTCGCTGCGCCCTGTCGACCCGAGGCCGCCCCCCCACGAGGCCCCGGCGCGACGACGCGGCACGCCTTCTCGCGAGCAACGCTCGCGCTCAGCCCTTCTTCTTCGCCTCGGCGAGGGCCTTGGCGCCGGCGCGACCGCGGGGCAACACGACGTTCTCGACCGACTGCGGCGCCGCGTCGTCCACCCAGCCCTCGGGCAGCCGGTTCGTCTCCTTGAGCATGCGGTACTTCTGGTAGTGCGCCGCACAGTACCCCTTCGCGCGCGCCGGACGCTTGCAGCCCTTGACCGCGCACAGCCGCTGGCCGGGCGTCGCCCGCACCTTCACCGCACCGCGCGGAGCGGCCTTCGCCATGGGCGCCGCAGCCCCCTTCTTCGGCCGACCCGGGCTGCGCTTGAGCGGAGCACCGAAGGCCGCGGCGAAGCGGGCCAGCACCTCCTGCTGCTGCGCGAGCGCCGCGGTGATGGGGGCGATGGCGCGCTCGACCTCGGCCTGCACCATGCTCCGAAGAAGTTGATCGACTGTCGACATGAGTACTCCGATGGGGTGGGGGGTGTGGCTGCCTTTCGACGACCGAAATGAAGCCGCGTCGTATTCTATTCATCACAACCTCGCACCTATTTTCGCGAGACATGAAGGCCGCGTGGCCCGGCGCCGTGTCGCGAGGCGCTGGGCGGTGGGTGCACCCGCGCCACCGCCCTCCGCGAGCGTCACCCCACGAGCGGCTGACCGGGAGCGCAGGCTGGCCGGCTGGGGTGAGCGCCCCCCTCGTCAGCGGCGGCCCGCGGTCTTCCCGACACAGGGCGCCAGGCTGACTAGAAATACAAGCGCCTGGCTGGCAGGGCGCGCCGCGCCGCTCACGGGCCCGGTGGGCACGACGCGACCATGAAGTGGTTCCGCTTCTCGGGGCTGCCATCGGGGTAGCCGAAGCGCATCGGCAGCCGCTTCGCGGTGGCAAAGGCCTCGCGCAGCTCCTGCTGGTAGCCCTCCCACGTGCCGAGGAACGACCTCTGGAAGCTGCCGAAGGTCTGCACCGCGCAGCCCTTCTGCTTCCAGTAGCGGGGCGGCACGCCGGTCGAGTCCGAAATCATGAACACGGCGTGCGACACGAGCCAGCCCCGAATGGTGGTGAACGCCTCGTTCCAGAGCAGATAGCTCGCGGCCTTCGTCATCGCCGCGACCTCGCCCTTGGCGTCGAGGTGCGCGACGAGCCCCGGGGTCTTCGCCAGCCCCTCGTCGGACAGGTTCGCGCCGATGTGCCGGTGAACGCGGCGCGGCGCCGACGGCTGCCCTCTGGGCACGAACTGCACCTCGACGTTGGCGAAGGCTGGCGAGAAGTCGGGGGCCTTCCACGTCTCCTTGAGCTTCGTCGCCTTCGTCGCCTCGAGGGCGTCTATCTCGGCGGCGGTAAAGTAGTGCAGCGAGCCATCGGGCTCGACGCGGAAGTAGCGCACCGAGACCGGCTCCTGGTCGTTCAGGGCGAGGCCCATGAGGTGCATCGACAGCTGCCCTGGCAGCTCGCCGCGCTGAAGCTTCGACAGGTTCACCGACTTCGAGTCGTTCGACAGGAGCGTCGTGGAGGCCGCCTCGTCGAGCGCGCGCAGCGACTGCTCGAGCGCCTTTCGGTCGCTCAGCGCCTTGAGGCGCCGCGGGTCTCCGGCGAGCTCGAGGGACATGGTGGTGATGACGGCAGCGTCGGGGAACGAGGTGAGGGCCATCATCAGGTCGCCGCCGCCGAAGGGGTAGACGAGCTCTCGCGGCAGGTTCTCCGGGCGCTGCGCAGCGATGAAGGCTCGCGCCGTAACGCCCCAGTGCGTGCGAAAGCGCTCGAGCTTTGGCCTCATGCGCTTGCAGTAGGCGTCGACCACCCGGGCGTCGAGCGGCGGTGGCGCGGGCAGGCGCTGACAGCTCACGACGTCGAAGACGAGTCGGGCGTCGTCGATGAACTCGGCGGGAGCGTCGGGAGTGGCGGCGAGCAATGATGAGACGAACAGGGGTAGCACCCAGCCGCTCTTACCGGAACTGGAGGCGCCGCCAACGCTCACGGCTGCCCGGAGGCGAGGGCCCGGGCAAGAAGATGCTGGGCTGCGCTACGCTCCTGGTTCGTCCGGTCGCGGGAGGGGCAACGCGTATGCGGTCAGGAGCGATACTCATCACGACCACGTTCTTCTGGTCGAGCTGCACTGGGCTCATCGCCGAACCACCGGACACCGGTTCGGCCGGCGGAGTGGCGAGCGCAGGCGGCTCCGCAGGCGGCGCCTCCCCCGGCGGCGGCTCCGCGGGTGGCGCCTCGTCCTCCGGCGGCGGCTCCGTGGGCGGCGCCCCTTCCACCGGCGGCGGCTCCGCGGGCGGCGCCCCTTCCACCGGCGGCGGCTCCGCGGGCGGCGCCTCCTCCACCGGCGGCGGCTCCGCGGGCGGCGTCTCCTCCACCGGCGGCGGCTCCGCGGGCGGCGCCTCCTCCACCGGCGGCGGCTCCGCGGGCGGCGCCCCTTCCACCGGCGGCGGCTCCGCGGGCGGCGCCTCCTCC
>JADCJJ010000327.1 GCA_020247085.1 Myxococcaceae bacterium
ATGGGCACCTGGGACGAGGTGCTTCCCGACCGGCTCAAGTCCCACCTCGGCACCGCGTCTGAGGTGCCGGCGCTGGGCGACACGGCCGACGAAGAGTTCTCGACGGACGAGCACGAGGCCATCTCGGAGGCCTGAGCCGGGCGCCGCGACGCCCCCCCCTCACCGCGGCGACAGCCGCGGCGCGGGGCGAGGGCCGCTGCCTCACCGGCAGGCGCCAGATACCGCGGTGACCCGACGAGCCCCCTCGGTGCCCTGCAGGACGATGAGGTCGCGAGCGCCGTCGCCGTTGAGCCGGGCGACGGCCACGTCTTCGACGGGCGCGCCCGAGGTGAACGGCTGCGCCACCGAAGCGAAGCCGAACGACGCGCTCGAGCTGCCCCGCGCCACAGACAGCACCGAGCTCGCGTTTCCGGCGGCCACCAGGTCGAGGGCCCCGTCGTTGTCGAGGTCGACGAGCACCTGCCGCGGTGGCTGAATGGGCAGGGAGCTGGTGAGCAGCGAGAAGACGCCTGCGCCGTTGCCAGCCCACACCTGACGCCCGAACACCAGGTCGGCCCGGCCGTCGTAGGTGACGTCGACCGCGAGCACCGAGGCGCCCGACGACGCCGACACGAAGACCGACGCCAGCTCGACGAACCCGACGCTGTTGCCAAGGGCGACGTTCATCATCGGGATGAGCTCCGAGGACGTCGCGGTCGCGACGACGAGGTCGCGCTTCCCGTCGTTGTTGAAGTCGGCCACCGCCAGGCTCGACACCCAGAGGGTGCTGACCGTCGCCGGCGCGGCGAACGCCCCGTTGCCGGCCCCACGGAACACCTGCACCCCCGCTGGCGTCCCCACGACGAGGTCGGCGAGGGCGTCGCCCGACAGCTCGGCGATGACGAGCGCGACCGGCGGCGCCACCACCGGCAGCACGAGCGGCGCGCCGAGGGTCCCTGCGGTCGACCCCAGGCGAACCTGCACCGCGGCGATGCCGCCGTCCGCGCCGAGGCCGCCGTCCCCCCCCACGTCACTGCCGACCACCAGGTCGCCGATGCCGTCGGCGTTGAGGTCGCCGATGGTCATCGAATCGGTGCGCGAGTCGAAGGACGGCCCGGTCGTGAAGGTGTCGTTGGGGGCGCCGAAGAGCACCTGCGTCGTGCTGTTCCAGGACAGCGCCGACGTCGTCGTGCACTCGAGCTGCGCGGGGCCCGAGAAGCACGTCGAGGTCGAGTACGAGCACGACTGCCAGGTCGAATACGACGACGACCAGCAATAGAGCCCGCTGATGCCGGGCGTGCCTCCGACGGTGGGCTGCGTGTCGACGACGGCGCCGAGCCCGAGCGACCGGCAGAGCACGCTCCCCTCGCGCCAGGCGGAGAAGTCGTTGCACACCGTCCCCCAGACCCCGTTGTTCAAGACCTCGACCCGGCCCACCACCGTCGAGCCATTCGAAGACGGGTTCACCAGCCGCGTGCTGGCCCCGACGATGGGCCCGGTGCCCATGCGCGGCGAGCTGACCGCGACGTCCGACAGGCCATCGCCGTTGAGGTCGCCGACGGCGATGCGGGTCGCGGTCGGCGCCGCGGCTCCCTGAACGGCCGGGAACGAACCGGCACCCGAGTTGAGCGCCGTGACGAGCGTCGAGCCAGACGGTGTGTGCAGCTCGGGGCGCCCGTCACCGGTGGTGTCGACCGCCGCCAACGAGTTGCCGAACGTGGCCGAGAAGGCGATGCCGAGCACCTGGGCGGCCGAGAAGGCGTTGCCGCTCTGCGAGAGGAAGACCCGCACGTCGGACGAGGCCACGATGACGTCGCGGCGACCGTCACCGTTGACGTCGGCCAGGGCGAGGGCCCGCACGCTGGCCGGGGTCGCGAGGAAGACTGACGCGCCAAAGGCCGGCGTCGCTGTCAGGGGGAACACCCGCACCCCCGTCGTCGCGCCGTCGACCGATGGCACCACGACGTCGCTGATGCCGTCGGCGGTCACGTCGGCGACCTCGAAGGGGAAGAAGGTGCCGCCGCCGGGCCCGGTGAAGGTCTCGTTCCCGGGCAGCTGCACCGAGGTGCCCCCGGCGCCGTTGAAGGGCGCGTTGCTCGCGCCCGTGCCCGGGAAGACGAAGAGCGCCTTCGCGGCCGCCGCGGTGACGAGGTCGGGCAGGGCGTCGGCCGTCACCGTCGCCACCCGCACGCCCGAGACGCTCCCGATGCCGAGGTTCGCCGGCACCGCACTGCCAACCGGCGACGAGGTGGTCGTCGTCACGCCCGGGTAGAGCGTCGCCGATGCCGCGGTCGAGATGGTGTCGAAGCCGAGGAGCAGGTCGGGTTGGCCGCCGCCGAGGAAGTCTCCGATGGTGGCCGACGTCGGAACGCCCGACGTCGACACGGTGTACCGAACGAACCCGCCCGAGCCGTTGTTCCGCAGCACCTCGGCCACGCTGGCGGTGGACAGCAGCACGAGCTCGGGCCGCCCGTCGCCCGTGAGGTCTCCGGCCACCAGCTGCGTAGGCACGTAGAACAGCGACGTCGACGACGTCGGCGACGGGCTGAACGTGCCCGAGGGCCCGGTGCCCTGGGCGTTCACGTTCCCGAGCCGGACGGTGAGCACCGTCCCCTCGGCCGCGACGAGGTCGTTCCGCCCGTCACCGTTGACGTCGACCACGACGAAGGGGAACGACGAGCTGCTCACCGTGACGGCCGGGAGCAGCGAGCCGAGGCCGACGCCCGACGCGCAGAACGCGCGGCACTCGCCCATCGAGCAACGGTCGGTCGAGGCGCAGCCGGTGCCGCAGGCGCCACAGTGGGCGGCGCTCGTCTGCACGTTGACGCAGGCGTTGTTGCACCGGTTGATGCAGGCGACGGAGCAGATGCCGTTGGTGCCGCACACGCCGCGCTCGAGGCTGGTCCCGGCGCTGCAGACGGCGCACGTCGCGCCACAGCCCAGCGAGTAGTCGGGGGGCACGCAGTCGTCACCGTTCGCGGGGCAGCGGTTGGTACCGGCGCCGCACGCCCAGCCACACGTGTACGGGCTGGTCGTCGTCGCCCGCGTGCAGGTGGGGGTGGTGTTGGCCGGCCCGGGCGGGCACGGGCTGCAGCTGGTGCCGCAGGAGTCAGGCGAGTCATCGGGCAGGCACTGCGCCCCGCAGCGGTGGAACCCCGTATTGCAGGTGAAGCCGCAAACCCCCGAGGTGCACACCGGCGAGGCGTTCGCCGGCGCGGTGCAGGTCTGGCACGTCGAGCCGCACGTGGTGACGGAGTTCGCCACGCAGGCGTTGTTGCAGAAGTTCGGCGTCACCGAAGAGCCGCACTGCAGGCCGCAGCTCGTCCCGTCACAGGTGACGGTCGTGCCGCTGCCCGGAGGGCCGGCCGGACACGGGGTGCAGCGGGAGCCGCAGGTGCTGACGCTGAAGTTCCACACGCACTGGCCGTTGCACTCATGGTACCCGGTGTTGCAGCGAATGCCGCAGCTCGTGCCGTCGCAAGTGGCCACGCCGAAGGACGTCGTCGGGCAGGCAGTGCAGCGCGTACCGCACGAGGCGACGCTCGTGTCGGGGACACACTGGGTGCCGCACTGGTGAAACCCCGCGGCGCAGGTGTACTGGCACTGCCCGCTGACGCACTGCGGGTTGGTGGCGCCCGCCGGCGGCGTACAGGTCGCGCACGAGGCGCCGCAGGCGGTCGCCGACTCGGGCCGGCACTGGTTGCCGCACCGGACGAAGCCCGGGTTGCACTCGAAGGCGCAGGCTGGCGGCCCGCCTGGCGTGGCGCTCCGGCAGACGGCCACCGCGTTCGCAGGCGTCGGGCACGGGGTGCAGGCGTTGCCGCAGGTGGCGACGTCGAAGTTCGACACGCAACCGCTTCCGCAGCGGTGAAAGCCCGCAGCGCAGGTGAACCCGCAGGAGGTGCCGTCGCAGATGGCCGTGGCGTTGGCCGGCATGGGGCATGCGTCACAGCGCTGCCCGCACGTAGCCGGGTCGAAGTTCGAGACGCAGCGGGAGCCGCAGCGGTGAAAACCGGGCTGGCACGTGAAGTCACAGGCGCCGTTCACACAGGTCGCCACCGCGTTCGGGCCGGCCGCCGCGGTGCACGACAGGCACCGGAAGCCGCAGGCCGTCGGCGAGTTCTCGGGAACGCACAGCCCGCCGCACAGCGTCGCCCCGGTCGGGCACACGCACAGAGAGCGCCCGCGATCGCACACCTGGCCGCCGCCGCAGTCGGGGTCGGCCTGACAGCCGAACTCGCAGCGGCTCGTGCGTGCGTCGCAGAAGTAGTCCTTGGGGCACGGCGTCGTGCTGCAGTTCGACGGCAGGTTGCGGCACACGCCGCCCTCGCAGTGCTGGGTAAATGAACACGACTGCCCACAGGCGCCACAGTGGCTGAAGCTGTTCTGCGTGTTGACGCACGCGTTCCCGCAGAGCGTCGCGTTGGGGCCGCAGGCCAGCACCTCGGTGCCGCCGCCCTGCCCTCCCGCCGCGCCCCCACCCGCACCGCCCGCGAGCCCGCCGCCGAAGGCGCCTCCCCCGACGCCGCTCATCGCCTGGCAGGCGCCCGCCTGACACGCCTGGCTCGAGATGCAGACGTCGCACGAGCGCCCGGCAGCGCCGCACGCGGTGAAGCTGAGGCCGGTCTGACACTGTCCGCTGGCGTCGCAGCACCCGCTGCACGTCGACGGGCCACACACCTGCGGCGTCGGGCAGCCCACCCAGCACAGCGACAGCAGCGACAACCACACGAGCCTGATGACTTTCACGATGGGTGCTCCCGGGCGAACGGCAGATTGCGCTCTGTGTGACACGCGACGGGGCCCGTCTACGCAACCCCCGGCCACGATTCACCCCTACCCGACGTCGGGGCGCGCTGTGAAGACACCCTCTTCAGCCCCGGCGATCGGGCGGGCCATGCGCCGCTTGGGCGCCACGCCACCGCCCGCGGGGCCAAGCGCTCCGCGAGTTCCCCTCGGGCCGCGCGGGGCGCGAGCCGCTCAGGCGCGGGACGCCTTCACCCGGCCCCGGAGCTCGGCGAGCACCGCCCGCCGGTCGTCCAACGACGAGAAGCTCCGCGCCGCCAGTACCACCCGGAAGACGCGCCGCCCGGGCCGATCGACCCCTCGAACCACCAGCGCATCGCCGTCGTCGTCGACGCCCGTCACCGCGCCCCAGGGCACCGTGAGCGACCCGGCCGACACCCCCTGGTCGCTCACCTCGATGGAGACGCCGGCCTGCATCGAAAACCCCGCGCCGTCCGAGAGCCCCGCCCGCCCGAGCAGCGCCATCGGCACCAGCACCGCCGTCGCCAGCCACACGAGGGGCGCCAGCACCAGCGCGCCGCACAGGCCCACCGGCAGCGGCGCGTCGACCCGCGACGCGACGAAGGCCAGCCCCACCGCCAGCGCCGCCGAGAGCGCCACCCGACAGGCCAGCACCATCCTCCGGCTCCGCTCGAGGAAGGCGGTGAACGCCCGCTCGAGGCCCGCGACGTCACTTGAGAGTTCGGCGGGCGCCACCAGGTGCTGCACCTGGCCGACGAAGGCGCGCGCGGACTCGGGTGAAGTCACCGTCAGACGGGTACCACGCCGTCGGGTGGCACGCGATCGTCGTCACGGCGCACCCAGTCGCGGTCGGCCATCGGCCGCGCCTCGACGGGCCGGCCGTCGAAGGTCACCCGCGTCCCGGGCCAGACGTAGGCGCGAAACACGTACGCCGCGAGCGAGGGCTCGTCGAGCGCGGGGTGGAGCCGCGGCGCGACGTGCTCGGCGTGAAAGGCCGGCAGCAGGCTCCAGTGCAGCCCCGGCATGAGGTGGTGCGCGCCGTGGTAGCCGTTGTTGAAGGTGGCCCAGTTGAAGAGGCGCCCGACGAAGTTGCGGGAGTGGTTCACCGGGTGCGCCTCGTCACACCCGTCGTGCTGCACGAGGTTGACGGTGACGATGCCCCAGTTCGCCACCAGGTGGGGCACCCAGAGGAACAGCACGGCGCGCCGCCAGTCCACCAACGTGGCTGCGAGCTTCACCGACCAGACGACCGCCGTCTCGAGCAGGTACTGCCGCCGCCAGGCCTTCACCCGCCAGCCGATGCGTCGCAGGTACAGGGCGTTCCCCCGTACGATGGCCGGAGTCACTGTCGGGAGGAACAGCAGCAGATTCAGCAGGTTCCATCGGAAGCGCACCCGCGTCGTGCGCATCACGTCCTCGGCCTGCTGCGTGTAGCGGTGGTGCGACAGGTTGTGCCCGGGCACGTAGTCGCTGATGGGGAAGCCGTACGAGAGCGACACCCACAGCTGCAGCGCCGAGTTGAGCGCCCGCGAGTGGAACACCGGCACGTGCACCACGTTGTGGGCGATGACGGCGCAGATCCACGCCGACAGCGAGAGCCAGGCCACCGCCGGCACCAGCGCCCAGGCGCTCGATGGCGAAGGCCCACCACAGGGCCGCCGTCGACGTCGAGTGCAGCAGCAGCGTGGCGATCGTCCGACGATCCGCACGAAACCGAAGCATGACGCGCGGGTTTTCGCCGACGTCGACGCCCTTCGCAAGACCCGGCCGGGCAGGTGGAGCGCGGAGCCTTGTACATCGCCCATGGGGCCAGACCGCTCACGCGGGCGGCTGCACCTTCCAGCGGCGGTGGAGCCAGAGCCACTGCTCCGGGTAGCGCCGAATCGTCGCCTCGACGATGGCCGTGAGCGCGGCGGTGTTGGCGACGAGGTCGGCGTCGCGATCTGCGCTGTGCACCATGGGCACCGGGCCCTCGACGAGCATGCGCAGGCCCTCGCCTTCGCGTACGGCGGCGACGACGTACACCGGCGCCCTCGAGACGCGCGCGGCCATGGCGATGGCAGGCGAGGTGCAGGCCGGGCGCCCGAAGAAGGGCACGAAGACGCCGTCCTTCGCCGGGAGCACCTGATCGATGAGCTGCACCACCGCGCGACCGCGAGCGAGGGCCGCCAACATGCGCCGAAGCGCCCCCCGCTGCAGGATGAGCTCGACGCCGGCGGCCTTGCGGTTGCGCACCACCCACTCGTTGAACGCCCCGGCGAGGGGGCGCACCACGGCGCTCAGCGCATGGCCCCGCCGCGCCATCACCTCGGCGAAGAGCTCCCAGCTGCCCAGGTGCGCCGAGGCGATGAGCACCGGGGCGCGCGCGTCGAGGAGCTGGTCGAGGCCCTTCCAGTCGGCGACCTCGACGAGCCGCCGCAGCAAGGCGTCGGGCACCAGGTCGCTCGTCACCGCCTCGACGGCGGCGCGGCCGAGGCTCTCGTAGGCCGAACGGGCGATGGCGAGGCGGGCGTCGTCGGTGCGCTCGGGCAACGCGCGCCGCAGGTTGTCCAGCGCTACCGCGCGCCGGATGCCGAGCGTGAAGGCGACGCGCGCGAGCGCGCTGGCGAACAGGCCCCTGGTGTCGGGCTCGAGCCACCGCACCCAGCGCAGCAGCACCCCCACGGCGAGGCGCCCGAGGGGCCCGCCCGGCGAGATGTCGGGCCTGCGCGCCACGGGCACCGCCTTCACTCGATGTTTTCGGGGACCGTCGCCGCCTGGCAGCTGCGGATGCCGTCGTTCACCGCGGCTACGCGCGTGTTCAGCCGCTGTCCCTTCGAGAAGGCCTTCAGCGCCGCCTGACAGTCCCCTCGCTTGAAGGCGGCATTCCCCGCGGCGAGCGCCTCGGTCACCGTCTTGATGTCGCCCAGCAACTGCTGCGCGGTGTCGAACGCGTCCGTGCCGGCCTCGACCTTCTCGAGGTCGAGCCGCGCCGCCTCGAGCTCGCCCTTGTCCCACGAGGCACGCCCGCTGGTCAGCAACGCCTGCCCGGCCTGGTTCCGCAGCAGCCGAATGGCCTCGGTCGCCACGTCCTGCGATGGGTTGGGCGTGGGCTTCGGGGGCTCTGCTGCAACGGGAACGAGCGGCGGCGCGACGTCGGGTACGGGTGGCGGCGCGGTGGTGGTGCCCGCCGACGCGCCGCCGCCCGACACGGCGACCCCGATGCCGATGGCGACCGCGACGACGACGAGCGCGCCGACGGCCACCAGCGGGCCCTTCGAGCGGCTGACCGTGAGCGGAGCCTCGGCCTCTCGCCCGAGGTCGCGGCTCGGGTCGATGGCGCCGAGGGTGCCGCTCTGCGTCACCGAGGCCTGGGAGGCGGCCGCCAGCGACGGGGAGCCCACTCTCGGCGTGACCAGCATCGGCGTCGGAACGACCGGCGTCGGTCCGGCCGGCGCCGGCGGCTGGGTGCGCATCATCGTCGCCCCCGTCGCGTCCGCCGTATCGACGACGGTACCCGTGGCGATGCCCGTCACCACGTCCGGAGGGTTCGAGCCCGAGCCGGTGGCCTGGCGCCGCGACTCGGAGGCCACCCGCTGCAGCGGCGGAAGTGACAGGTGCAGCTGCGTCGGGATGGCCTGCGACAGCGCCGTCGCGAACGACACCATGTCGGGGAACCGGTCGCTGCTCCGCTTGGCACAGGCCCGATCGAGCACCTCCTGGAGCGCCGGCAGGTCGAGCTCTGGCACGTCCTGCGCGAGCCTCGGCAGCGGCTCGATCACCTGCTTGCGCATGATCTCCGAGATGGTGTTGCCGTCGAAGGGCTGGCGCCCGGTGAGGGACTCGAAGCAGATGATGCCGAGCGAGTAGATGTCGGCGCGCTGATCGGCCTCGCGGCCCTCGACCTGCTCCGGCGACATGTACCGGGGGGTGCCAGCGATGGCGCCCGCGACCGTGAGCTTCGTCGTCGCGTCGAGGATGCGGGCGATGCCGAAGTCGAGCACCTTGGCGTGCATGCCCCGCAGCCCCTTGCGGATCATGATGTTCTCGGGCTTCAGGTCCCGGTGGACGATCTGCTTCTCGTGGGCGTCGGCCAGCACGTCGGCCACCTGCGTCACGACCTCGACGGCCTCGACGAGCGTCAGCCGCCCCCGCTCGGCGATCGTCCGCTTCAGGTCGACGCCCTCGCAGTACTCCATCGCGATGAAGAGGTTGCCCTCGTCGTCCTGACCGAACTCATGAAAGGTGACGGCGTTCGGGTGCGTCACCCGCGCGTACGTCTTCGCCTCGTTCAAGAAGCGCCGGGCGATCTCCGCGTCGGTCGAGAACTCGCTCTTGAGGAACTTGAGCGCCAGGCGGTGGCCGATGCCGATCTGCTCCGCGAGGTACACCGCGCCCATGCCGCCCTGCCCCAGCTTGCGGACGATCTTGAACCGCCCGGCGATCACCTTGTCGACGAGCCGGTCGGAGCGGTTGAGGCGGATCGTCTCGGTGCGCCCGCACGCCGGGCACTTGGGGGTCTCGGCCTCGTACTCGGTGCCGCACGACTGGCAGATGAAGAAGGTCACCTCGCCGGCTCCTCTCGTCGTGCGAGGCTACTTCTCTGGCGGGAAGCGCGTCGAGAAGAGGAGCCGCTCGAGTTCCTGGGCGGCCACGTCGGGCGACGTCGAGAGCGCCATCGACGCCCGCAACACCGCCGTCCGCGGGTCGTCTTTGAGCTCGGCCTCGAGCACCTTGAGGGCCCCCAGGCGCTCCCCGGCCTGGTACAGCGCCAGGGCGCGGTAGAAGACGTACTCCTTGTTCGTCGGGTCGGCGCGGGCGGCGTCGCCGAAGAGCTGGGTGGCGCGACGGAAGTCGTTCTCCGAGAGCTCCGCCAGCCCGTCGAGGAAGGCGGTCACCGCGACCGCCGAGCTGGCGGCGTGGCCCACGTCAGCGGCGACTTGAAACAGCGGGCGCGCGGTTCGGAGCACCTCGGCCGGCACGCGCTCGTTTGCCATCGCCCGCTTCGAGATCGCCTCGGCCTGCGCCGTGGCGGCGCTGCCGAGCTTCTGCGCCATGTCACCCAGCTCCGGCCCCAGCAGCCCGTCCTGCACCAGCCCGCGCAGCTCCTCGGCGGCGCCGGCCGGCCCCAGCACCTGGCCCTTGTCGAGCTGCGAGAAGAACGACGCGCGGCCCTCGACGTAGCGCGGCGTCGGGTCGGCGGGCTGGCCTTTCGCCACCTTGAGCTGCCGCTCGCACTGCTCGCTCTCAGCCTGCGCCTTCTTCCGGTCGGGGGTGTCGGGGCTCGCCTTCAGGAAGACGCGATAGGCGTAACAGCCGC